>JAGQIK010000044.1 GCA_020431405.1 Myxococcales bacterium | reverse complement strand
GGCGTCGACTACCGAGGCCGTTGGCGCGGGCCGCGCGGCGAGCGCGCGCAGCGCGGCCATGCCGTCATCGCCGCGCGCCGCCTCGTCGTCGCGAGCGCTCGCCTGCTGTTCGTCCGCGCTGGCGCGCGCCTTGGCGATGGCGGCGCTGGTGGCGGGCAGCGTCGGCGAGCGGCGCCGACGCCGTCGCTTGGGTGCTGAGGGCTCGTCAGGCGGCGGCGCAGCGGGCTCCGCGGCCGCCACAGCCGGCTTGGTCTGACTCGAGGGCCGCGTACGGCGGCGTTTCGGTGCCTCGCTCGCGTCGGGGCTAGCCGCGGCCTCGGGCGTCTCTTCGCTAACCTTCTTCTTTGCGGCCTTGGGCGTCTCTGCGCTGGCCTTCTTCTTTGCGGCCTTGGGCGTCTCTTCGCTGGCCTTCTTCTTCGCGGCCTTGGGCGTCTCTTCGCTGGCCTTCTTCTTCGCGGCCTTGGGCGTCTCTGCGCTAGCCTTCTTCTTCGCGGCCTTGGGTGTCTCGGCGCTAGCCTTCTTCTTCGCGGCCTTGGGTGTCTCTTCGCTGGCCTTCTTCTTCGCGGACGCGACCTTCTTGGTCACCGCGGTGGTCTTCTTGGCCTTGGTCTTGGTGCTCTTCTTCGCGGGCTTTTTGCTCGTCGCGGGCGCCGCGCTGCTGCGGCGCGCCTGAGCGCGCTGCTCCGCGCGCTCGATCAGATCGAGGATCTCGGACTTGCGCAGCCGGCTCAGCCCGGACAGTCCCAGGTCCTTGGCAATCTCGAGCAGCTCGGCTTTGCGCAGCTTGTCGCGGGTCATCGCTGGTCTCGTTTTGTCTCGCCCTTGCAGGTCTCAACTTCGAGAAAGGCCGCTGCTGGAGACTTGGCGCCGGCGGCGGTCGCCGGTCGCGAGGTCGGTTTACCGCACGTGCCGATGGCTTTGCTGGGCCTGCTCGCGCGGCGTTGCTGCTGCGAGTTCTGGTGCGTCGCCGCGCCCGGTTGAGCCTTCGTCGCCCGCCCCTGCTTGTGGCCACAGCCGAGCAACAGGCAGCCGAGCATCAGGCACGCGGTCAGCCCGACTAGTCCAATACTTCTCAGTAGTTCACATCGCACCACGGGGCTGGTTATCACGGCGCCGACGATGTGGTCAACCATCGCACGGCGACGATCGCGCAACGTTTGCCCCTGATCGGCCGAAAAGCGTGACATGTCCACCACGTCCTGCGTCAGCGCCCTGCTCGACCTGCTGCTCCCGCCCCGCTGCGCCGGTTGCGGGGAGCGGCTGCCGCTGCTGCCCCCACGCCTCGCGGCTGGCCTCGAGGGCGGCGGCCTACCGGGGTTTTGTCCGCCGTGCAGCCACAGCGTGCTCGAAAACGAGGCGCCGTGCCTACGCTGCGGCCACGGCGAGGCGGCCCCGCTGTGTCTGGCCTGCGCGCGCCGGGCGCCGCCTTTCGCCGCCACCGTCGCACCATATATCTACGGCGGACAGCTGCGCGTGGCGCTGCTTCGCTTCAAGCTCGCCAACGCGACGCACCTCGCGCGGCCGCTCGGCGGGCTGATGGCCCCTATCATCGTCGCCGCCGCTCCCGGCGATCTGGTCGTGCCCGTGCCGCTGCATCGGCGACGCCTGCTGCGGCGCGGCTTCAACCCCGCCGCTCTGCTGGCGCGCTCGGCGCTCGGCGCGGCTCGCGCCACGCCGCACAGCGACCCGCTACCCACGCTGCGCTACGACGCCCTCGCGCGCTGTAGCGACACCGTCTCGCAGGCGGGTCTTTCGCGCGCCGAGCGCGAGCGCAATGTCGCCGGCGCCTTCACCGCCGACCCGCGCCGCGTCGCTGGCCGCCGCGTGCTGCTCGTCGACGATGTGATGACCACTGGAGCCACCGCGGCCGCCTGCGCCCACGCGCTCGCTGGCGCCGGGGCGCGCGCGACGGTCGTTGCCGTCCTCGCCCGGCGCTGCTAAAAGCGCTCGAGACTTCGCTATGGCTCGCAAGAAGAAGAAGAAGCCGGTCGCCGGCGCGGACGGTCGCAAGATCATCGCGCGCAACAAGCGTGCGTTTCGCGACTTTCACATCAGCGATCGCTACGAGGCCGGCATGGTGCTGCTGGGCAGCGAGGTCAAGTCGCTGCGCGAAGGCCGCGCCAGCTTCGCCGATGGCTTCGCCGAGATCGTCGGCGACGAGATCTTTCTCGTCTCCTTTCACATCTCCGAGTACCCGCAGGGCGGCCCGCACTTCAACCACGACCCCAAGCGACGCCGCAAGCTGCTGCTGCACCGCTTCGAGATCGACAAGCTCAAGATCAAGCTGCTCGAGCGCGGCTTCACGCTCGTGCCGCTCGAGATCTACTTCAAGCGCGGCAAGGCCAAGATCGAGCTCGGCCTCGGCAAGGGCAAGAAGCTGCACGACAAGCGCGAGGCGGTCAAAGAGCGCGACCAGGCGCGCGAGGCCGAGGCCGATATGCGCCGCCGCTAACGTGGTGTAACCTCGAAGGTGCCAGCAGGGGGGTGCCGCCGATGGACGATCGGCGGCCAGGGACATGAGCACCGACGAGACCAGCACCATCGCCGAGGGCCTCGCCGCCACCAAGGTGCAGCGCGCCACCGACGAGGCCGAGACGCGCCTCTACACCGGCGCGCACGTCTTCTCGCCCAGCGAAGAAGAGCTCGAGGAGCAGCTCGAGCAGATCCGCCAGCCGCTCTCGCAGCGCCTCGAGCTGCAGGAGCGCATCGCGCGCGGCGGCATGGGGCAGGTCGAGATCGTCGTCGATCACGCGCTCGAGCGTCGTCTGGCGCGCAAGGTGATCCATCCCGACCTGCAGAAGAAGCGCCGCACGTTGTGGCTCTTCATCCGCGAGGCGCGCATCACCGCCCAGCTCGACCATCCCAACATCGTGCCCGTACACGACATCGGCCAGGACGAAGACGGCATCTACTTCACCATGAAGCGCGTCGACGGGCGCACGCTGACGCACGTCTTCGCCGACCTGCCGGTGGGGCGCCTTCCGCGCGAGACGCTCTTCAAGCTGCTCGAAGACTTCATCAAGGTCTGCGACGCGCTGGCCTTCGCGCACAGCCGCGGCGTGCTGCACTGCGATCTCAAGCCCGACAACATCATGGTCGGCGACTTCGGTCAGGTCTATCTGATGGACTGGGGCGTGGCGCGCGTGCTCGATCCGAGCGGCGAGGTGCAGACCAACAGCCTCTCGGGCATCGTCAAGACGCTCGCCTCGGGCGCGATCATGGGCACGCCCAACTACATGTCGCCCGAGCAGGCGCTCGGCCTGCGCGGCTCGCTCGACGAGCGCTCGGACGTCTTCTCGCTGGGCGCAATCCTCTACCAGCTGCTCACCGGCCGCCCGCCGTACACCGGCAAGGAGTTCGACGAGACGCTCAAGAAGGCGCAGCGCGGCGACTACGTCGTGCCGAGCGAGATGGTCGGCCCGTTTGTCATCCCGCCCGCCCTCGAGCGCATCGTGCTCAAGGCGATGAACACCGATCCGGCCGCGCGCTACCAGACCGTCATCGCGCTGGTGCGCGACCTGCGCACGTTCATGCGCGGCGGCCACGAGTTTCCGCGCATCACCTACCGCGCCGGCGAGCACATCGTGCGCGAGGGTGACGAGGGCGACACGGCCTATATCGTCGCGTCCGGCCGCTGCGAGATCTATCGCATGGTCGACGGCGAGCACCAGACGCTGACCGTGCTCGGCCCCGGACAGGTCTTCGGCGAGACGGCGATCCTGACGTCGGGCCCACGCACCGCCAGCGTGGTGGCGCTCGAAGATGAGACGCAGCTCTACGTGCTGAGCGCCGAAGACCTCGAAGGCGAGATCGCCGACATGAAACCCTGGCTCGCCTCGCTGGTGCGCTCGCTCGCCAACCGCTTCCGCAAAGAGATGACCTAAGGGTCACTCTCTGCCTCAGAACCGCCTGAAATTGCAGGCGTCTCAGGCCGCATTGACATTTCTTGGTCGCGGCGCGCCTCGTGGCACGCCACGCCGCCCTCGAGCTCGGGACGCCGCGTCTTGCAGTGCGCGCGCGCGATCGGGCAGCGCGGATGAAACGCGCAGCCCGGCGGCGGCTCGAGCGCGCTGGGCGGCTCGCCGGCGAGCGCCTCGCGTTTCGCCGCGCGCTCGCGCTGGCGCGCCGGATCCGGCAGCGGCACCGCGTCGAGCAACGCGCGCGTGTAGGGATGCGCCGGCGCGCTGTAGATCGTGTCGCGCTCGGCGAGCTCGACGATGCGCCCGAGGTACATCACCGCCACGCGCGGCGCGATGTGCCGCACGGTGGCCAGGTCGTGCGAGATGAAGAGCAACGCCAGACCGAGCTCGCGCTGAAGCGACATCAGCAGGTTGATCACTTGCGCCTGCACGCTGACGTCGAGCGCGCTGGTGGGCTCGTCGCAGATCAACACATCCGGCTCGAGCGCCAGCGCGCGCGCGATGCCGATGCGCTGACGCTGCCCGCCCGAAAACTGGTGCGGGTAGCGGCGCGCTGCATCGCTGTCGAGACCGACCATCGACAGCAGCGCGTGCACGCGCGCCTGCAGCGCCGCGCGATCGAGCGTGCGATGCTCGCGCAGCGGCTCGGCGACGCTGTCGAAGATGCTCATGCGCGGATCGAGGCTGGCGTACGGATCCTGAAACACGATCTGCATGCGCGGCCGGTAAGAGCGCAATGCGCGCTCGTCGAGCTCGGTCAGCTCGACGCCGTCGAAGCGCACGCTGCCCGACGTCGGTCGCACCAGCTGCAAGATCGCGCGACCGGTGGTCGACTTGCCGCAGCCGCTCTCGCCGACCAACCCCAACGCCTCGCCGCGCGCCAGCGACAGCGAAACGCCGTCCACCGCGCGCACTACGCCGACGCGCCTTCGCCGCAGCACGCCGCGCACCAGCGGGAAGTGCACGACCAGGTCTTTGACCTCGAGCAAAGCCACGAGGCCGACAGTCTACATGGTTGACAGCGCACGTCTCGCTGCTAGTGAGCCGATCCGTAAGCCATGTCTACGAACAACAACAAAACAAAGCCACCCTCCTTCATCCCTCGTTTCGTCCGGGACGGGCGCGAGACGGCCGAGGTGCCGTTTTGGCGCGAGAGCTCTCGCTGGGCGAGAAGCTGTCACGCGACGGTGGGATCTTCGATGTCGTCGTCGTCGGTGCCGGTCCGGTTGGTCTAGCGCTCGCGCTAGCGCTCGGTCGTCGTAGCCTCCACAACATCGCAGTCATCGACAAGCGCCCTCCGCCCACGGAGGACCGCTCGCTGCGTCCGCAGCTGCTCGTCGCGCGTCGCGCCGACCTGGGTAACCTGGCGTGGCTCGGCGTCTTGGACGAGCGCCTGCTGCGCACGCTGTCGCTGATCGAGGAGCGGATCGTCTACGACCCGTTCGCCGTCGACACGCGTGTGACGAAGGTCGACGCCACGCGCACGCTCGCCGACATCGAGCTAGAGGCGACGTGGGGTGACCGTCGCGGCATCGGGACGTTGCTGTCGCAGCCGCCGGCGGCGCTGCTGCCGATCGGTTCGCTGCAGCTGTCTCTGTACGAGGCGCTCGCCGCGCTCGACAACGTGCAGTGCTTCTACGGCGTCGAGGCCACGCGCCTGCGCCGTCACGTACGGCAGGTTTCCGTCGAGCTCGCCGACGCGCCGCCGCTGCGTGCGCGCCTGGCGATCGTCGCCACCGGTTCGCGTCGTGACCTGCTCGACGACGTCGGGTTCGTCTTTCGCGACGATGGCGAGACGCGTCGTGTCGTCGCGGGTCTGTATGCCCGCGAGAGCGATGTCGTGCGTTGGACGCGTACCGAGCGTCCGTGGCGTCCGCATCCGACGGTGCGCACCATGCTGCTCGAGGCGCGCCGGCTCACCGCGCTGCTCTGCGAGATGCCTCCCGGTGTCGCGCAGAAACGCGAGGCCAGCGTCTTTCGCGGCGTGGCCGCTCAGCTCGGTCTGGCCGACGCGCCGGACCTCGGCCCGAGCGGCTTCGACGTGCGCTCCGGCGCGGTGCGTTCGCCCGTGATCGTCGGTGACGGTCGTGCGCCTGTCATCGCGCTCGGTGATGCGGCCCTGACGAGCCACGTGTTCTCCGGCTCGGTAGGTTTCGTTAACCTCGCGCTGGCGCTCGAGCTCGCCGACGCGCTCGCCGGCGGTGTGAAGCGTGCGCGCGACGCGCGTGTTTACGCGCGTTACGTCAAGCGCTTCACGCAGACGGTGCGGTCGCTGCACGCGGCGGCCGCGTGGCTGTTCGCCGACTACGCGCCCGGTCAGTGGTGCACACAGGGTCAGCCTCGCCGTCGTGCGGGTGCGTCCCGAGCGACACCCGTCGCCGAGCGCCGTGGGTCGCTCTGACCCGCCGGCGCGCACCGGTGTTTTCACATCGGTGCGCGTCGGCCCTTTTGTTCGCGCAGCGACTGACCACGCCGCCACGCAAGTACGCGAAGCCATGCGGATCCGCGAATCGGTGCGAGATCTGCACACCTTCTCGGTGGAGGTGTGCCATGCGTCGAACAACAACACCGTTTGTATCGCGCGACCGGCGTGCGCTGATGATCATGCTGGCTGTCGCGGTGGTGCTTGTCACGGCCGCGGCCTTCGCGTTTCTCGCCGTCGTCGCCAAGCGCACGCCCGACGTCGACAAGGCGCTCGGGGGGCTGACGACCAAGCCGCGCGACAAGCTGCCAAGCTTCGCCGTCGTCGCCCTCGGAGACGTCTACGACACCGATGGCTCGTCGCTGTCGCCGACGTGGCCGCCTGCCGGCGCCACGAAAACGAAGCAGCCCGTGATCGAGTATCCCGTCGTCGAGCGGCGCCCCGAAGCCAAGGCCGACGAGACCCACGCAGGGCACAAAGCGCACAAGGCACACAAGGCACACAAGGCGCACAAGGCCGCCAAGATCAAAACGCCGCGCGCCACACCCGCCGAGCTCGTGCCCAACGTGCCGAGCAGCGACGCGCTGTGGCGCCCTCGCGAGCTGAGCGTTCGCGCCGAGCTGGCACGTCTCGCGCCGCGGGTGCAGCGCTGCTACGACCTCGGCATGGTGCCCGGCAGGGTCAAGGTCAGCATCACGATCGAAGGCTACAGCGGGCGCGTGACCAAGGTCGTCGTGACGCCGAAGAACAGCACCTCGACGTGCGTCGCGAAGGTGATGCGCGAGCTCGATCTGCCGCCGTTCGCGCAGCCCGAGCTGACGATCAAGAAGGTCTACGACTTCAGGTAGGAGGCGACTAGGCCGTCTTGATCACCGACGTGACGACCTTGCCCTCGGTGATGTTGGTGTTGAGCTCGGTGTCGGGCACGCCCAGCGCGGTGCCGAGCGTCTTGCCCAGCGATGCGAGGCTCTCCTCCGCCTTGATGTCGCCACCCGCGCCGCCGACGCCCGTGCTGCTGTTGATCGCGTCGGCGCCCCAGTCATTACCCTGCTTGGAGACCGAGCCGACCACACCGGGACGGATCGTCGAGCCGATCATGAACGCGCAGTGGTGAAGGCCGTTGTGGTCGCGCCCGGTGAGGCCCTTCTTCTGCAGATTGCGGCCGAACACGTTGAGGCTAGCGACGATCACCTCGTCCTGCAGGTTGAGGTCCTTGAGCCCCTGCAGCAACGTCTTGATGTAGTTGACGCCGGCGACCTGCTGATCGGCCTCCTTCTGCAGCTGCGGGTCGGCGTGGTTGTCGCCGCCGAAGGCGATCTTGATGGTGATCACCGGCGTGACCTTCATCGCCGCCAGCACCGGCGCTGCCACGACCTGACCGGCCTCGTTGTCGTTACTGATGCCCGACAGCTTGTCGAGCAGGTTGGTCGAGATCTGGCGCGCCTGCGCGCGGCTGATCGCGTAGCGGTCGAGCGCCTGCTTCTGCTCGGCGGTGCCGTGCTGCTTGTAGAGCGAGTAGATGCGGTTGATCTCTTTGTCGCGCAGTGCCTGCAGCGAGCCGAGCGGGCTCGTCACCGGCGCGAGCACCGCCGACAGGCCGCGCGGGCTGACGCGCGACAGCGTGCGGCCCTCGAACGAGACCGTTACGCCGCCGAGGCCCACCGGCTCGGCTTGGATCGTGCCGAGCGCCTTCGACAGCGACTTGGCGTAGAGCGAGAAGGACATCTCGTTGCGCTTCACCGCGCCCATCAGCCGCAGCACCTTGTCGTGGTTGCTGTGACCGTTGGTGCGCGTGGTGTGATGAAAGAAGCACATGCGATCGAGATACTCTTGCGGGATCGTCGTCCACGGCTTGGCCGCGGTGACGCTCTGGCCGCCGAGCTTCATCGTCGTCGCCGCCATCGCCGGGTCGGTGGGATGCACGATGTCCTGCTTGCCCGGGCCGTAGGTGCCCGGCACGTTGCAGCCGATCGGATCGCCGGACTGCGAGTTGAGCAGGATCAGCATCTTCGAGGCGACCGGCGCCGCCAGCGCCTCTTTGCCGAACGGATCGAGCAGCATCGCAGCCGGTAGGCCGGTGGCGAGCGCGCGCAGCCCGATGGCGCCGGCGCCGAACAGCGCCGACGAGAGCATGCCGCGGCGAGAGAGCGTGAGGGCGCGGGAGGACGTCTGGGACTTCACGGTCTGGGACTCTTCGTTCATGGTCTCTCTGATCTTCATTTTAGAAGCCCACTCCGGTGACGCTTGGCGACAGGCACGCGATCATGAAGGTCGACTGGAACGCGGTCTTTGCGTTGATGTTTGGCTGCTTGAGCGCTTCGTCGAAGTGATCGCGCAGGATCGTGATCATCGACGCGTGCCGCGGGTCATTGGTCGGCAGGCCCGCCAGCTTCTCGACCAGGTTCTTGATCGAGCCGTCCACATTCGACGACTGGTAGTCGCTGCCCGACAGGTCGACGAGCTGCTCGGCGGCCGCCATGCAGATCGACTCGTAGGTCTGACTGACGAAGAGGTTGCTCTCGCGGATCGTCACCAGGCGCGCCGCGCCGCGGGCGAAACCGTCAGCTGGCAGCATGCTGACCGTGCGGTCGACCTTGGTCTGCAGCGTGCCGTACTGGTCGGCGCCGAAGTACGTCATGCGGCACAGGTCGTTGATGCCGAGGCGGTTCTTCAGCGTCGAGCAGAAGTGCGTGCGGCGCGCCACCGACGGCGTGTCGGCGGTGGTCTTGGGCGTGCACTTGGCGCCGGTGATCAGCGGCGACGAGTAGAGCTCTTTGATCAGCGCGCGGAAGTCGTAGTTGGACGCCACGAAGTTGGCGACGATCTGCTTGAACAGCGGGTCCTCGGCGTTGCAGCGCTGCGAGTTGGCGTAGCTGCACAGCTTCTGCACCCAGGCGGGCGCGAAGTCGGGGTGCTCGGAGATGAACTTGCCGAGGTCGCCGATGCCGTTGCCGGGCTTCTCCACGCCGTAGTAGGCGAACACACCGGAGACGCCGCTGACCTTCGTGTCGAGCTGCAGGTGGCCAGTGTAGGTCAGGCTCTGGCGGATCAGCTGCTTCATCGGGTCCATCGTCTTGTGACAGGCCCAGCACTCGCTGCCCGGCGCGGCGTGCTGCGCGTCGAGCAGACCGCCGGTGGAGGCGGGCACGAGGTTGTCTTCGCCGTCGAAGCTGCGGCCGAAGGCGACGATCAGGGTCTGGTTGATGGTCACGCGCGCCTGGTTGTCCTCGTTGGTCTGCCAGGTGGCCCAGAAGCCGGGCGTCGAGAAGAAGCCGACCATCGGCGTGTCGGTGATAAAGACGTTCTTGCCGCGGTAGGTGCTGAGCTTGAAGAACTTGGTCGTCTCTTCGTTGCCCTGCGGCTCGCGCACGGTGACCCAGCGCCAGTCCTGGAAGTCGGCCAGCGAGAGCATGCCGTTGTGGTTGCGCATGTCGGTGCGGCACTTGGACGGGTTGTTGACGATGCCGGCGTCGCGCGTGGTGTTGATCCAGTAGGTGCCGGTGAAGGCGCGCCAGGCGTTGCGCACGTCGTTGTCGTAGGGGTTGCCCGTCGCCGCGGTCAGACACGCGTTCATGCTCGGATGGGCGAAGCGCATCCAGTTGGGCGAGTTGGGGTTGAAGCTGTCGGCGAGCGGGATGGTGGCGTTCTTGACGTACACGACGTCGTCCGTCTTGATGTACGTGCCGAGCGTCTTGTAGCTCTGGCCGCCGCCGGCCTTGTCGTTGACGCGGCGATCGTAGTTGTAAGACAGCGCCGCGATCATGCCGGTGGTCATCTGGAAGCGCCGCGTGGTCACCACCTCGGTGAAGGGGCGGCCCTCTTTGACGATCGCGAGCGCCGTGCGGCCGAAGCTCTCGACGATGTTGTTGGCGAGCACGTCGCGCACGCGGTTGTTGGCGTCAGCGACGCGGCCCCACTGACCCGACGCCGTCACCCAGTTCTCGTCGAGGGTCTCGACGGTGGCGTCGGTCTGCTGGAACGCGAGGTTGAAGAACTGCAGCAGCTTCTGATCGAACTTCGAGGCGGTCGGACCGGTCATCCAGGTGTCGATGAGCTGCGAGAGGGCCTTCGGATCGGCCTGCACCGCGGCGAGCTCTTGCTGCGTGGGGGCCTCGCCGGTGAGCAGGTTCTTGACCTTCGCGACGTAGGCGTGCGGCGCGACGTCCTCGTAGGTGGCGCACTCGTCGACGGGCGGCTTCTTCTTCTCGGCGATGAGCTGCTCGGCCCAGGCGCGGAAGCAGGCTTTCTCTTCGGTGTTGACCGTCGAGTTGACGCCCAGCGAGGCGTTGGGCATCGGCGACGCACACGACAGCGCCGACTTGACGTTGGGGTCGAGCACGGCGAGCAGCAGCGAGTTGTCGACGTTGGTCGAGTCGACGAGCGCGACGTCGCGACAGGTCGACTTGCCCTTCACATCGACGACGCGATCGGCGACGCCCTGGCTGAGCAGATCGAGATCGCCCATGGCGCCGGCGTTGTGGCACGTCGTGCAGGCGTGCTTGGACATGATCGCCTGGATGTCGCAGCCGGGTCCGCCCGTGCCGGTCCCCGTGCCGGTGCCGGTGCCGGTGCCGGTGCCCGTACCGGTGCCGGTGCCGTTGTTGAGGGGGTCGCCGATGCGGCCGTCGCAAGCACACGCCAGAAGACCCGCGAGGGCGATTCCAAGGATGTGTGCAAGACGCGTCGAAGAGGGGGAGCTCATTACATTCTCTTTGGTTGTGCCGTGGTGGCGCGAAACCGAAGCAAGAGGCGCACCAAAACCCACGGAGCCGTGCGTCTGAGCCTGCCGAGTGAAATCCATGACTTGTGTCATACCGAGCGCAACATCGGTTGCGGTGTGTCAACCGTTGTGGACAACCGTACCCCTGCGCGTAACCCCGACGTTACGGCTGGCACAAACTCGGTGGATGCTTGGAAATTCTTCATCGAGATGATGCTCGCAGAACGGCCTGCGACCTTCAATTACAGTTCATGCGCGCGACTGACACCCGTCATAGCCATTTCAGGCGTCGGGGAAAAAGCAATGATTCACGCGGTCTTGCGCGTCGCTCTGATCCGGCGGCTGCGCCTCGCGGCAGCGCTGCTGGCACTGCCCACAGCGGGCCGCGAACGGGCATCCTGACCCCACCTCCCCGAGGCGCGGCGGGAGGCCTTCGATCGCCTCGAGCCGCTCGGGGCGCTCGCCATCGAGCCGCGGGATCGAGCGCAACAGCGCGCGGGTGTAGGGATGTCTCGGATCGTCGAAGAGCGCGGTGGTAGGCGCTTGCTCCATCTTGCGGCCGGCGTAGAGGACCAGCACCTCGTCGGCGCTGCCAGCGACGACGCCCATGTCGTGCGTGATGAGGATGATCGCTGTGCCGAGCTCGCTGCACAGCGCGCCGAGCAGCGCGAGGATCTGCGCTTGGACTGTGACGTCGAGGGCGGTGGTGGGCTCGTCGGCGATGAGCAGTCGCGGACGACAGAGCAGGCTCATCGCGATCATCACGCGCTGTCGCATGCCGCCCGAAAGCTCGTGCGGATACGCGCGCGCGCGGCGCGCGGCGTCGGGCAGGCCGACGCGCTCGAGCATCTCGACCACGCGCGGCCTGGCCGCCTTGCGCGAGAGGTCTTCGTGCGTCTCGAGCACCTCGGAGAGCTGGCGCTCGATGCGAAGGTACGGATTGAGCGCCGTCATCGGGTCTTGGAAGATCATCGCCACGTCGCGGCCGCGGCGCGCGCGCAGCTCGCGCTCCGACAGCGCCAGCAGATCGACGCCGTCGAGCAGCGCCTTGCCGCTGACGCGCGCGTCGCGCCGCGGAAGCAGCCCCAACAGCGCCAGCGCGCTGACCGACTTGCCGCTGCCCGACTCGCCCACCAACCCGAGCGTCTTTCCCGCGGCCAGCGAAAACGACAGCCCGTCGACGGCCGCGCGAAAGACGCCGCCACCGTCGTCGTCGCGGAAGGCCACGCGCAGATCGGAGACCTCGAGCAACACGCTCATCGCTTGGCCGTCTTCGGATCGAGCGCGTCGCGCAGCCCGTCGCCGATGAAGTTGAGCGAAAAGAGCGTTACGCCGAGCACCAGCGCCGGGTAGACGATGAGCCACGGGTGGCTCTGCATGACCTTGGCGCCCTCGCTGATCATGTTGCCCCACGACGCGTTGGGGGGCTGCACGCCGAGGCCGAGAAACGACAAGAACGCCTCCTCGAGGATGATCGCCGGCACCATCAGCGTGGCGTAGACGATCACGGGGCCGACGGCGTTTCTGACCAGGTGGCGAAAGACGATCGTGCGGCGTGACACGCCGAGCGCGATGGCCGCTTCGATGAACTCGCGGTTCTTCAGCGACAGCACCTGACCGCGTACCACGCGGCTCATGGTCAGCCACTGCACGGCGCCGAGCGCGATGAAGAGGTTGATGGTGCTGCGCCCGAAGATCACGATCAGCAGGATCACGATGAACATGAACGGCAGGCCGTAGAGCACGTCGACCACGCGCATCATCACGCTGTCGGTGCGTCCGCCGTAATAGCCGGCGACGGCGCCCCAGCTGGTTCCGATCAGAAAGCTCACCAGCGTGGCCAGCACGGCGATGAGGATCGAGATGCGCGCGCCGTAGCAAAGGCGCGTCAGCACGTCGCGGCCGAGGCGGTCGGTGCCGAGCCAGAACGTGCGCAGCTCGGGCGCGCCCGGATACTCGGCGCGCGTGATCTTGCCGTCGCGGTTGGTGTCCATCGCGGCGAGCGCGCGCTCTGCGTTTTCGAAGGGGCGGTAGCGGCGGCGCAGGTGGTTGACCTCGTTGAGCGTGAGCAGCCCGTCGCCGTCGCGGTCGATGCGTGAAAAGAGCGCGGCCCGTCCGATGCCGAGCCGGGCGACATAGGCGCGCGCGCGGCGATCGATCGCCGCGTCATCGGTGCGCTCTGCGCTCGGCGCGCGGGCGCGTACGAAGGCGACGAGCTCCTCGCGAAACGACGCGTCGAGCTCGTCGTAGCCGCGCGGATATTCGGCGCGCGAGACGCGGTCGTCGGGGTGGCTGCCCGCGGGCTTGCGCGCGCGCAGCGCGGCGGTGAGCTCTTCGCCGGGCGAGACCAGATCGTAGTCGGAGAACAGAAAGCCGAGGAAGCGATCGATCCAGTAGAGCTCGCCGAGCTCGCGCGCACCGGAGATCGCGCCGCTCTTGTCGCGATCGAGCGCGGCGAAGTGCGAGCGGTCGCCATCGTAGCTGCGGTGGTCGTAGGAGATGTCGCGCGTACCCGGCGGCTTGAGGCGCATCGCGGGGTGCTGCTCGTCGAGCGAAAAGCCGGTCACGAAGCGCGCCACCAGCGGCGCTGAAAAGCCGATCGTGGCGACGAGCCCGACCACCACCAGGCCAGCGAGTGCCAGCCGATGCCGCACCAGGCGCCGCAGCGCCTCGCGCCACGGTGATCGGGCGACGGGCGCGCTCACGCGGCGCCACCCGTGCGCTGGCGCGGATCGAGCGCGGCGTAGGCGACGTCCACCGCCACGTTGAAGAGCACCAGCAGCGTCGAGTAGACGACGACGACGCCCATCACCATCGGGTAGTCGCGGTTGATCGCCGAGGTGATGAAGTACTTCGAGACGCCAGGGATGTTGAAGACCGTCTCGACGACCACCGAGCCGACCAGCACCTGCGCGGCCGCCGGGCCGAGGTAGCTCACCACCGGCAGCACGGCGCCGCGCAGCGCGTGACGCATCACCACCACGCGCTCCGACAGGCCCTTGGCGCGCGCGGTGCGGATCCAGTCGGCTGAGGCGACCTCGAGCATGCCGGCGCGCGCGAGCCGTGCGAAGCGCGCCGCGTAGACCAGGCCCAGCGTCAGCGCCGGCAAGATCTTGAGCGACCACGCCGAAAAGAAGCCCACCTGCCAGCCGCCTTGCGGCGGAAGCCACGCCAGCTTGACGACGAAGACCATGATCAGCAGCGGCCCGGAGATGATCGTCGGTATCGAGATGCCCACCAGCGCCAGAGACATCACCGAGTAGTCGGTGAGCGAGCCTTGGCGGCGGCCGGCGGCGATGCCGGCGGGCACGCCCAGAAAGAGCGCGAAGCACAACGCGTAGAAGCCGAGCTCCATCGACACCGGCAGCGTCTCGCGCAGGTTGTCGGCGACGCTGCGCTGGCCTTGGCTGTCGAAGGTCACGCCGAAGTCGAGGCGCAGCATGCTCGTCAGGCTGTGTGCGTACTGCGAGAGCAGCGACGTGGTGGCGTAGAGCAGCACCTTGCCGCGTGCGATGGTCTCGCCGCGCCGGCGCACCACGCGAAAGACGGTTAGCGCGCGCGGCACCCGCAGGGCGTGCTTGCTGCCGTCTTTGGCCGCGACGATGGCGTAGCGCGCGCCTTCGTCGAGCTTCTGGCCCGGCTCGGCCTCGATGGAGACGATCACGCCGCCACGCTCGGCGGCGATGCCCTCGGCCATGCCGAGCACGCGCGCCTGATTGGCCACCACCGCAGGCGGCAGCTGGCGGTCCTGATCGAAGGGGCTCCCCGGGCTGAGGCGCATGATCAGAAACGACAGCGAGAAGATCAGAAACAGCACCAGCGCCGAGCCGCCGAGCCGCCTTGCGATGAAGGCGCCCATCTACCGTTTGGCTTTTGCGGCGAAGCGCACGGTGGACAGCACGTGGCGGTCTTGCAGCTGTGGTTTAAAGCCGCGCACGAACGGCGAGAGCATGTATGGCTTGCTGTAGAAGTAGATGGGCAGGATCGGTTGCTGGCGCGACAGCAGCAGCTCGCCCGCCTCGGTGAGGTGCTTGCGGTGCGCCGGGTCGCCTTCGCGGCGCAGCCTCTCGACGAGGTGATCGAAGGCGGCGCTGGAAAAGCGCGGGTAGTTGTTGGTGCTGCCGGTCTCGAAGACCTCGAGGTAGTCCTGCGGGTCGGGGTAGTCGGCGCACCAGCCGCTGCGCGCGATGTGGTAGTCGCCGGCGCGCAGCCGCTTGAGCAGCGTTTTCCATTCCATGTTGCCGATTTCGAGTGTCACGCCGAGGTTGTTTTTCAGCGAACGCTGCACGAACTCGGCGAGCAGCCGGTGCGCCTCGAAGGTGTTGTAGAGCAGCGTCACCACCGGGAAGGGCTTGCCCGACTTGCCTGCCTCGATGCGGTAGCCAGCCTCGCGCAGCAGCGCGCGCGCGCGCACGGGATCGAAGGCGTCGCCGCGCTGCGGCTTGACGGCGCGCAGCTTGGAAAGCGCGGGCGGGATCAGGTGCGTGGCGGGGCGCTGGCCGGCGCCGAGCACCTGGCGCGTGAGCTTGCCCTTGTCGATCGCCATGTTGAACGCGCGTCGCACGCGCACGTCATCGAACGGCGGGCGCGTGACGTTGAAGGCGTAGTAGTAGGTGCAGATCCAGGGATCGATGTGAAAGTCGCGGCGCCCCTGGCGCAGCAGGATCGGCACCTTCTCGACGGGCACCATGCCCGGCGTCCAGTTGACCTTGCCGCGCTCGTACCAGCGAAACGCGACGCTCTCGTTTTCGACGAAGTGCACCTCGACGCGCTCGAGCCAGACCTTGTCCCTGGCGCGATAGTGCGGGTTTCGCCGCAGGATCATGCGCTCTCGGGTCTTCCACTCGGTGAGCGCGAACGGTCCGTTGCTGACGATGTTGGGCGGTCGCGTCCACTTGGCGCCGTGCCGCGCGATGACGTGACGCGGCGTCGGCGAGAACGGCGCGCGCGTGACGAGATCGAGAAAGTAGGGCGCCGGCGCGACGAGCTCGACGCGCAGGGTATAGCGGTCCGGCGCGCTGACGCCAACGCTCGCCGGGTCGCGGTTGTCGCCGCGGTTGAAGGCGCGCGCGCCTTTGATCAGATAGAACTGACTCGCCGCGCGCGAGCGCGTCGCCGGCGCGAGCGCGCGGCGCCAGGCGTAGAGGAAGTCGCGCGCGTCGAGCGGCGTGCCGTCCGACCAGCGCAGGCCGCGTCGCAGCTCGAACGTGTAGACACGCCCGTCGGCCGACACGCGGTAGCGCGCCGCCTGACCGGGGATCGGCGCGCCGTCGCCGAGCGGCACCGTCATCAGCGGCTCGAAGAGCTGCTCGGCGACGCGCCCGCCGGCGGTCTCGCCGATGAGCGCTGGATCGATGAACTCGGGCTCGACCTCGGCGTAGGCGAACACGCGCTGCTTCGGCGGCACGTCACGCCCGCGCCGATCGCTGGTAGGGCAGCCCGACAGCAGCACGAGCAGCACCGCCACCGCGCGTCGCATCTGGGGGCCGAAGCATGACATCGCGGGTCGAAAGTCCTCAGGATCTTGAGGACGCGCGCACGCGCGCGCGTCTGTTTTCAGCGGTGTAGAGTACACGGCGCCGCGCTGGAACACGCGTTGCTTCGTGCAGCGCGGTCAAGGAGCACACCGCATGAAACGTCTCGCACCGCTTTGTTTCCTCGCCTTCGTCGGCGTCCTCGCGCTCGCCGCGTGCAGCGACGACAGCAACGGCACCAGCGACAGCCGCGGCGAAGGCATCGCCGCCGACGCGACCGCCGACGGCCAAGGCAAAGATCTCGGCCCCGACGCCACCACCCCCGACAGCGCCGGCGATACGCAGGCGAGCGACACGACGCCGCCGGGCGAGGCCGGCACCGACAGCGCCCCCGGCGACGCGGGCAACAACGCCGACGCGCTCGCCGCCTGTCCCACGCCGATGGTCTGGCAGTATCTCGGCGGCCTCGTGGCTTACCGCGACAAGTCGACGCTCACCAACTGCAGCGCCTTTCTGCTCGAGCGCAGCGGCACTGTGAATCTGCAGTGCATGACCACGCTCGCGGCCAACGACGCCGATCTCGCCAAGGTGACGGCGGCGCTCTCGCGCAGCGATACGCAGGCGGCGCTCACCACCGGCACCGGCAAGCTCTATGGGCGCGACACGCGGCCGGTGGACGGCCAAGTCTTCGAGGTCACGATCGCCGGGCGCCAGGCGCTCGTCGGCTCGCCCTGTACCAGCAGCGGCTCGAGCTGCACGCCGATCCCAGCCGGCCTCGCTGCGCTTCGCACCGCGCTGCTCGATCTGACCGCGACCCAGCGCGCCAAGGCCGCCTGCGCCGCGCTCAACCCCTAGCTCGCGGCCCGATCCCAGCCCACCCCCGATCGCAGGGTCCGCGTTATGCTCGACGGGTGCGCGCTATCGCCTTGCTCGTGTTCGCCGCCGCATCCTGCGGAGGCTGCCAGGCCGTCGCCAGCTACCATGGCGCAGATGCCGGCGATGGTGCGCTGACCGCCCCGCTCGACGCGGTCGCGCCGGCCGAAGCGATCATCAGCGGCGGTGACGCCGGAGACGCGACGGCGGCGCCCGCGATGCGCATCGTGAACATCGATGCGCTGCGCACGCGCCTCGGCGCGACCTACGCGCTCTGCAACGGCGTACTGATCAGCGTCAGCGAAGCGCTGTCGGTGACGAAGGTCTTTGCCTACCCGGTCTCGACGCTGCCGTCGGCGACGAGTGCCTGGCTCGGCGCATCGGTGGGCGATGCTGTGGGCGTGGGGTGGAATCCCAACGGCTGCGACGCCGAAGGATACGAAGACCCTGACTGCGACGGTCAGGGCAACGGCGACGACTGGAGCGACGCCGGTCTGATCATTCGCGGCGCCCAGGCCGTCTCGGCGAACGAGATCGCGCTGCCGAGCAACCTCACGCCGGCAGACATCAATCTGATCGACATCGAGAGCGCCAGCTCCGGTCCGGGCACGCAGTTCAAGTGCGAGTTCGCCGAGCCCGACGACAGCGGGCTCGACGGTCCGCCCTTTCAGGGGCTGCGCGCGACGACCAACGCCTTCAAGAAGATGCTCGTCGAGCTCGCCACCAAGCCCTGATGGCACGCAGCAGCGCGATCATGGCGAGGCTCACGCGCGACCTCAGCCGGTGAGCAGCTCGCCCGCGCGCCAGCTGCTGCGCGGCTTCACGGCGCTGGCCAGGTGCGAGAGGATGCGCTCGACGCCGCTATGCGCCGCGTCGAGCGCGGCCGGCGCCTGCGCGCCCTCGGCGGCGAGCAGCAGCTTGGCCGCGCCGACCTCGACCTCGCGCACCTGCACGGCGCGCTTCTGCACGCGCGCGGCGTGCTCGGCGTCGCGGCGCGGCAGCGCGCGCGCGAGGCCCACGCTGTCCACGTGCAGGTCCGACGAAGCCCACAGGTGGCCGAGCCGGTCGCAGAGCACGATGCGGTCCACGCCGAAGCGCTCGCGGACGTTACGTAGTTGGATTTGCAGCGCTTTGCTGGCAAAAGGGCTGCGTTCGATGCGTCGTTCGTTCCCCATGTGGCCACGCTATCAGCGCCCGACGGGGTAGGCAAAAAACCTACATATTCTTTTTCTGCACAGCCCTGTCGATCGGGCGCAGGCTCGCGCGTCGCACTGACACCAAGGAGCGCTCACCGATGAAATACATGCTGCTGATCTACACCGACCACGACGCCGACGCCGCGCGCAGCGAGGCCAACCAAAAGGCGCTGATCAACCGCTACTTCACCTACACCGAGGAGCTCAAGTCGGCGGGCGTCTTCATCGCCGGCGACGCGCTGGAGTTGGTCAACACCGCGACGTCCGTGCGCGTGCGCGACGGCAAGACGCTCTCCACCGACGGGCCCTTCGCCGAGACCAAAGAGCAGCTCGGCGGCTTCTACATGATCGACTGCGAAGATCTCGACGCCGCGATCAAGTGGGCGGCCAAGCTGCCCGCGGCCGATCACGGCACCGTCGAGGTGCGCCCGATCTGGAACTACAGCGTCGAGGGCTAGCGCCCAACGCGCCGCGCGCTCAGGCGCCCTTGACCCAGCCGGGCAGCTTGTCGTCGGCGGTCTCGAAGTGGTGATCGACCCACGCCTTGTTGAAGTCGATGCCCCACTCGACGCCGCGATGAAGCTTCAGCCCGTAGCCGCCGTACTTGCTGCCCGCAGCGAACTCGCTCGGCTGCACGCGCTGCAGCTCTTTGCGGTACTCGCTCGGCGCCACGTCGAAGGCCTGCAGCACGTTGGCGTGAAAGCGGCTCAGCATCACGCCGGGGCGGCAGAACGGCGCGCCCGCGTCGGCGATGTTCTTGTTGTCGCGGTTGCGGTAGTCGATGTAGCGGCCGGTCTCGAAGGTGCCGGCGGCGCTGCCCGCGGTGACCACCGGCATCGAGGTGCTGCTGTGGGTGGTCTGGCCGCACTCCATCGACCAGTAGACGAGGCTGTTGTCGAGGTAGGTCGCGCCGCCGCGCTCGAGCACGTCGAGCTTGTTGACCAGATAGACGAAGACCTCGGCGAAGAAGCGCTTCTGCGCGCGATAGGCGATGGCCTGCAGCTTGGGGTCGTGGATGTCGTAGTTGCCGCAGCCATTGTGCGCGACCTGCGTGTGCCAGCTCTGCCAGCCGACATCCTGCGAGATGTAGCGGCCGTCGACGCCGAGCGTGGCGACGTTGGTGGCGCCGCAGATGATCGCCGTGACGATCAGATCTACCGTCTGGCGCAGGTGCTCGATGGTCTCTTTCTCGCCGGGCGGCTTCTGCACGGCACCGCAGCTGCTCTGCGCCGACAGCTGGCGCTCGAGCTCGGACAGCCGCTGCATGTGCTGTTCGAGCCGCTGCTTGTCGAGCGTCGAGAGGCGCGTCGCGTCGCCGAACACGCCGCGCGTCAGGCGCCGGTAGTGCTCGTAGACGCGATCGACCACCGGCGGGCGATCGGGGTTTTTCGGCGCGAGCTGCTGCGCGTCGAACAGCTCCGACCACATCACCTGCGGCGAGAGCGCCTGGGGCACCTTCTGGCAAATGCCGTTCTTGGTCTCCCACGGGTTGGACCAGCCGAAGTGCACGCTGCGCTTGACCGGCGGCGTCTTGTAGAAGCCCGCGCTGCCGGCGATGACCTGATCGACGGTGGCGATGGGCATGCCGTGAAGCTGCTTGGCCTGGTCGTTGTCAGCGTAGTTGCCGAGCGTGGCGGCGCGGTTGTGTCCGAGGTAGTAGGCGATGTCGAAGCCCGTCATGAAGTTGAGCTTCGCGATGAGCCCCGGCGTCAGATCCGTCGCCGGCGCGGCGAGCGTGTTGGAGATGACGCGCTCGCTGCCTTGCACGGTCGAGACGAGATCGCCGTAGTGAACGTCGTGCTGCGGCAGGTCGCCGCTGGCTGGGTGCATCGTGCGGCGCGTCATCGTCGGCGCGTCCGCGGGCAGGATGTTCTCCGGGTAGATCCCGCCGTGGGTCGTCGAGAGCACCAACAGGCGCTTCTGCGTGCCGCTGGTGGCGGCCTCCGCGCGCGACAGCAGCGATGGCAAGAGCGGGATCGCAAGCGTGAAGCCAGCGCTCCCTACCAGGAAGTGCCGCCGCGTGATGCGCCGCGCGTCGCGCTGTCGTTTGACCTCGGTCATGGCGCCTTTCTCACCAGCTTGAACGCGTCCTCGTGGGCGATGGCCTGCAGCATGCCGCGCAGCGAGCCCTTGACCAGCGCGTCGCGCAGGCGCTCGAGCAAACAGCCGTCGCGCGTCGCGTCCTCGTCGCGCGCGAAGGTGAAGCGGAAGTAGTGGCGCGCCAGACACGCCTGCACGCGGCCGCTGTCGAGCAGCGCCTGGGCGAGCTGCTCGGGGCGCGAGATGTCGCGCTCGCCGAGGCCGCCAGCGGTCAGCGTCACGCGCGTGTCGACGGGAAGCTCGGCGAGCAGCGTGCCTTCGGTTGGGTCGTAGACCTTCTCGCGGCTGCGGCTGCGCCCCAGCGCATCGAAGCCCTCGAAGACGAAGCCCACCGGGTTGATCACGTCGTGACAGCCGGCGCAGATGCTGCCCTTGGCCTGCGTCAAGCGCTCGATCTGCGCGCGCGTGCCCTGCGCGGCCGTGCCGGGCTCGAGGCGCACGTCGTTTTGCATGTCGGGAAGCTCGATGCTCTGGCAGAGCAGCCGGTCGAGCACGAAGGCGCCGCGCATGATCGGGCGCGTCATCGCCTGGTCGTTGACCAGGAACGCGACCCGCGTGAGCAGGCCCACGCGCCGCGAGTCGGCGACCGTCGGTGGCTCGCTCTTGCCGTCCCACACCGGCACGCCGTAGAGGCGCGCGACGTCGTCGTGCTGCGCGAAGGCGCGGCGGCTGAGCAGCAGGTCGGCGAGCGTGCTGTCGGGCTTTTGGTGCGTGTAGTAGCGCAGCATCGCCTGCACGTCGGCGATGATGTGCTCGCGCAGGGCGGGTCCGGGCGTGTCGCTGCCGGCGTAGGCGGCGAAGTCCTTGCGCGTGACGTTGCGCGCCATGTCGGGCACCTGCGCGACGTCGAGCCACTGGCTGAAGAAGGCGCGGCTGGCGCGCTCGCTGCGCGCGTCGGCGAGCAGGCGCCCGACCTGCGCTTTGTAGCCGGCGTCGGTCAGCAGCGAGCCGTCGTCGGCGGCGGCGAGCAGCGCGGCGTCGGGCAGCGACTGCCAGAAGTGAAGCGAGAGGCGCGTGGCGAGCTCGTGGGCGGTGAGCCGATAGACGCGCGCGGCGGCGTCGACGGGCTCGGGCTGGCCGCGCTCGAAGACGTACAGAAACGGCGGCGCCGAGAGCATCGCCGTGACGAGGTCGCGCAGCGCGTCGGCGTCGTAGCCGGCGGCTTTGTAGACGTCGCGCCGAAAGAACGCCGCCTCGGCACGCGTCAGCGGGCGGCGGAAGGCGAGCCTGCCGAAACGCGCGATGAAGTCGTCGATGCAGCGCGCGTCGTTGCGCGGGTTGTTGTCGGTGGCGCAGCTGCCGACCGCGCGCGCGACGCGGGCGTTGCTGCGCGAAAGCTCGCCGGCCACGTTGAGCGCCACGCGGTAGTAGGCGGCCACGTGCGACTGGCTGACGGTGTGGTCCATGCGCGCGTAGGCGCTGTGTTTGGTGGTGATGTCGTCGGGTACCAGCGCGAAGTGCGGCGCCAGCGCTTGGTCGGCGGCGCTCGCCTCGCTGGGTCCGAGCAACGTCGCGAGCAGATCGCTGACGGCGTAGCGCAGCTGGGTTTTGCTCAGCCGGCGCAGATCGGTGGTGAACAGGGCGAGGGGCTTTTGTGCGTCGCAGGTGAAGGCGAAGGGTTTCGAGCCGATACCCGAGCCGCTGCCGCTACCCGAGCCGGGCGTGGCAGGCTGCCCGCTGCCGCCGGGAAGATCGCCGATCTTGCCCGAGCAGCCGCCCAGCGGCGGCGCCGAAAGCATAAGGATCGTAAGAAAAACGGCACTACTACGTCGCACGCAAGTAGTTGTCCCTCGCCGCCGCCGGCGGGTCAAGGCGTATGCTCCTTTAGGGCTTTGCCGTGAGCGACGTGACCCATAGCGCCATCGCGCGCGCTTTCCGCGAAGAGCACGGCCGTGTGCTGGCGGCGCTCGTCGCGCGATATGGCGATCTCGAGATCTGCGAGGACGCGCTGCAAGACGCGCTGACGATCGCGCTCGAGCGTTGGCCGCGCGAAGGGGTGCCCGAAAACGCCGCCGCCTGGATCACCACCGCCGCGCAGCGCCGCACCCTCGACCGCCTGCGCCGCCGCCGCACCGCGCGCGACAAGACCTCGGCGGTGGCCGAGGCGCTCGCGCTATCGGCCGCCGAACGCGCCGCGCAACACGACGCGGCGCGCGACGCCGCGCTCGACTGGCCGCTCGACCCTTCGCTGAGCGACGAGCGGCTGCGGCTGATCTTCACCTGCTGTCACCCGGCGCTGGCGCTCGAGGCGCAAGTGGCGCTGACGCTGCACACGCTGTGCGGCCTCTCCACCGACGAGATCGCCAGCGCCTTCCTCGTCGCGCCGGTGACCATGGCGCAGCGCTTGGTGCGCGCCAAGCGCAAGATCAAGCGCGCCGCGATCCCCTACCGCGTGCCGCCGCTCGACGAGCTGCCCGAGCGGCTGCGCGCCGTGCTGGCGGTCATCTATCTCGTCTTCAACGAGGGCTACAGCGCCAGCAGCGGCGCCGAAGTGCTGCGCGCGGATCTGTCGAGCGAGGCGATCGGCCTCGGTCGCATGCTCGTGCAGCTTCTGCCCGGCGAGCCCGAGCTCGAAGGGCTGCTGGCGTTGATGCTGCTTCACGACGCGCGCCGCGCAGCCCGCGTCGACGCCGCCGGCGAGGCCGTGCTGCTCGCCGATCAGCAACGCACGCTGTGGGACCGCGCGCAGATCGCGGAGGGCGTGGCGCTCGTCGAGCGTGCGCTGCGCCGCGGCAGCCCCGCGCCCTACCAGATCCAAGCCGCCATCGCGGCGGTGCACGCCGAAGCGCCGAGCAGCGAGCAGACCGACTGGGCGCAGATCCTCGCGCTCTACGACGCCCTGCTGCGCGCCGAGCCGACGCCCATCGTCGCGCTCAACCGCGCGGTGGCGATCAGCATGGTCGACGGGCCGCGCGCCGCGCTCGAAGCGCTCGCGCCGCTCGCCGAGGTGCTCGACCACTACCACCTCTATCACGGCGCCGTGGCCAACATGTATCGCGAGCTGGGCCAAGACGCCGACGCGCGCGTCGCCTACGAGCGCGCGCTGGCACGCGCGGACAACGAGCGCACGCGCGCGTTCTACCGCCAGCGACTAGCGTGAGCGGCATATAATCGAGAGCTATGGGGTGGCGTGGCAGGTGGTGCCTGGCCTGCTCGTGCGCGGCCGTGGCTTTGATGCTCGCAGCGTGCACGCGCAGCGGCTTTCCATTCGCCGATGACGCGGCGACCATCGTCGGCGCCGACGGCGAGCTCGACGCGCGTGACGGCAGCCCTGACGGCGTCTCGCCGCCGTCGCCGCTCGAGCCTTCCAACCAGGTCGAGCTCAGCTGGCTCGATTCGCCGCAGCTCGGCGAGGTGCGCGTCGACGCCGACGTCGTCTTTGACCTCGACGATGACACGCTGGCAGCCACGCTCGGCGTACGCCGCTTCCTGGTCGAGCAAGGCGCCAATCTGCCCGACCTGGTCGTGTTCGCGGCGCGCTCGGTGCGCGTCTCGGCGAGCGCGACGTTGCGCGTGACGGGCAGCGCCGCCATCGCCGTGCTCGCCGAAGAAATCGTCATCGACGGCACGATCAACCTCAGCGGCGGTGCCGGCACCGGGCTGCACAGCGGCGGCCCCGGCGGCTTCGACGGTGGCCGCGCTCGCGGCGAGGCGGGGCGCGGCCCCGGTGGTGGCGGAGCGGGTGCGCGCGGTGCAGCGACTGGCGATGGCGGAGGCGGCGGTGGCGGACACGCCGCGGCTGGCGGCGTCGGCGGACAGCCGGCGCTCGCAGGCAAGGCGGGCGCCATCTACGGCATGCC
>JAGQIK010000371.1 GCA_020431405.1 Myxococcales bacterium | reverse complement strand
GCTCCGGGATCTAGACTCTGCCCCTCCACCACGCCCTGCTGTCCTCTGGCCTCGCCGCATCCCGCGGCCTCTCCACCGCGCGCGCCGACCAGGCGCTCGCGCCGCCGCGCGTCGCCGCCGACGGCCGCTTGCTGGTGGCGCTGCGCGAGGCGCCGCGCGCGAGCGAGGCCGGCCCGCTGCGCTACGCCGGTCGGCTGCTGGCGGTCGACGCGCGCGGCCGCCGCGAGCGCCTCTCGGCCGCCGACGACATCGCCGAGGTGCTCGGCTTCGACAGCCGGGCGCGCCTCGTCGTGACGCGCTACACCCGCGGCGACCTGCCGGCGCGCGCGCTGGCGCACGTCGCGTTGCACAACGGTCAGCTCGAGCCCATCGCGGGCGCCAGCGCCGTCTACGCTGCGCGCCTCGAAGCCGGAACGCTGCGCTACATCGCCGCCGCCGCCCCGCTCGTCGCCGGTGCGCCGCCCGCGCCGCCGCTCGAGCTGTTGCGCAACGCCGTCAAGATCGGCGGCCTGCCCGCCGCGCCGGCCGGTCAGACCGCCGCCGTGTCGTCGATGTCGATGCCCTACGTGCACCAGGTCTACGACACCCCCAACAGCTTCAACGGGCACTGGGCCTGCGGCCCGACCTCGACGCTGATGGCGATCCAGCACTTCAACCGCCTCGACAAGTGGCCCGTGACGGTCAGCGTGCCGAGCTCGCACGTGAGCGACTACGGCAACTACATCGCCAAGAAGTACACCTTCAAGGGCTACACCTTCGATCGCGCTCAGGGCGACGCCAGCGGCAAGACATCCTACGGCGCCTACGGCCACTGCACCGAAAACGGCGCCGCCTGGGCCTGGCGCATGCAGGACTACGCCAAGAAGCACGACCTCAAGTCCGACTTCTCGAGCTCGAGCACCTTCTCCGCGGTGCAGAGCAAGCTCGCCGCGGGCAAGATCGTCGTGCTCTCGACCCAGCTGACCAGCGCCGGGCACATCATCACGCTGCGCGGAACGACGTCCGACGGGCGCCTGATCGTCAACGACCCCTACGGCGACCGCAACAAGCCGACCTACCCCAACACTGCCGGCAAGAGCGCCGTCTACACCTGGGCGAAGGTCAAAGCCAAGTGGCACATCACCGTCTACGGCACGGTGACGCCGCCGCCGCCGCCGCCCACGCCCAACTATCGCGCCGAGGTGACCAAGATCGAGGCGCCCGCGTCGCTGCATCCCGGCGAGACGGCCACGGTCACCGTGACCCTGAAGAACACCGGCGCTAAGAGCTGGAGCGCCAAGACGCACCTCGGCACCAGCAAGCCGCGCGACCACCAGAGCGTGCTCGCCGACGCCAGCTGGGTCTCGCCCGACCGTCCGGCCGCCGCCGACGTGCCGGCCAAGCCCGGCGAGACGGCGCGCTTCGTCTTCACCATCAAGGCGCCCGACGACTGCCAGGCGCAGACCATCGAAGAGACCTTCGGCGTGGTCGAAGAGGGCGTGACCTGGTTCGCCGACTCGGGCGGCCCCGGCGACGGCGCGATCAAGCTCTCGCTGACCATCGACGTGCCGGCCGACTGCGGCCAGACGCCGCAGCCCGAGCCCGAGCCGCAGCCCGAGCCGGAGCCGACCACGCCGACCACGCCTACCACGCCGACGACGCCCACCACGCCGACGTCGCCCGGGCCGAGCGCGCCCGCGTCGGGCGGCGAAATGCGCGGCGGCTGCAACGTCGCCACGGCGGGCGCCGCGGACCTCGCGTTGCCGCTGCTGCTGCTGCTCGGGCTGCTCGTCGTGCGGCCGCGCTCGCGCTGCCGCAGCGCGACGAGGCGATGACGCCACACTGGAATCTACTGCCGTTGCGTCCTCGCAACATCCCTTGAATTATAGGCCTGTCTGCGCCGAACTGGACGTTGGTCCAGTTCCTGCTCTCCCGCCTGGCAGCCAACGGGAGGCCCGACAATGCAGACCATCATCAAACGCAGCATCATCACCGCGCTAGCGCTCGTTGGGCTGCTCGGCGGCGTCGCCCAGGCGTCGCCCGAGCAGGTCATCAAGGCGCACGACAAGCACTACCTCGCTAACAGCAAGACGCCCTTCGCACCCAAGTGGCGCCTGATCAATCGCGACGCGCACCAGCGCGGCAGCGTGCTGACCACGCAGTCGCTGTCTACCAACCAGCACGCCACGGGCGTGACCAACCGCGTCTTCTTTCCGCTCGCCGGCAGCTACCACTTCAACCGTCTCTCGCAGCGCGCCGAGCTGGTGGTGGCCGGCTGGGAGAACAACGCGGCGACGATCAAGTACTACCAGCGCGGCACCGGCCGCCTGTCGTACCTCACGCTGCCGCGCGAGCTGACCCACGGCGGCTCGCAGAGCAACCAAGCGCTGATGCTGCAGGGCGCGGGCACGGTGGGGCGCACGCTAGTCGTCGCCGGCGGCTCGCTCAACGGCCCCGGCTCGACCAGCATCTACACGACGGCGCAAAAGCGCGTCTTCATCGTCGACGGTGTCACCAAGGCGCACCAGAAGCTGCCCGACATGCCCTACCCCGCCGTCTCGCCGGTGGTCGGCGGCGCCGGTCGCTACATCCTCGTCGCCGGCGGCATCGGCAACGACAAGTCGTACACCGCGAGCAAGCGCGTGCAGGTCTTCGATCGCTCCAAGAAGTGCGAGGGTGGCAAACGCGGCGCCTGGCTGAGCGACGCCGAGATCGACGCCAAGTTCCCCGGCCTCAAGGAGATGCCCACCGCCCGCTTTGGCGGCAGCGTCGTGTTTGCCGAGGACAAGGTCAAAGGCAAGCGCTACCTGGTGTTCGCCGGCGGCGCCGAGCAGCCCTTCGGCAGCGACCCCACGCTCTCGCCGCCGACGGCGAAGGTCGACATCTACGACGTGACGCGCGGCTGCTGGCTGCCGTCGACCAAGCTCAACAACCCGCGCATGCACCCCGGCGTGGCCGTGCGCCACACCAAGGAGGGCCCCGAGATCGTCGTCGCCGGCGGCGGCACCGGCCCGACCGGTTCGGCGCAACGCATCGACCCGCAGATCTCCGCCGTCGAGATCTATCGGCTGCGAAAGGGCGCCTGGTACGAGGGTGACAACCTGCCCGCGCAGAAGGCGATCATGACGCGCCATCACCAAGGCTCGCCGAGCGCTTGGCAAGAGTGGGGCGGCAACGTGCTGGCCTTCATCAACGAGACCAACATCACGCGTATCAAGCGCATCCTCGAGCAGACGCTGAGCGCCGAGCTGACCACCATCACCGAGCGCAATGGCCAGCCGACGTCGATCAAGCACGTCGCCGCGCAGCTGAGCAAGAAGACTGTCTCGTGTCAGACGGTGCGCGAGCTGGCGTCCGAGCACTGCGTGCTGGCGGGCTTCAACACGTCGTTCTTCGGCGACCTGCGCGACCCGACGAGCGCGATGATCGCGCCGCTCACCGCAAACGGCGGCAAGTAGCAGCGCTTGCAGCGCACCCGCTTTCGTAGTCCCCTTGGGGCGTGCGCTACGCCGATCCACTGGACGTGATCTGGCTCGCGACCGCGCGCGCGCTGGGCCTGCGCGTCGCGCGCAGCGACGAGGTCTACGCCGCAAGCGACGGGCGCGGCACGCTCACCATCGGCGCCGCGGCGACACTCGACGCCGACGACTGCCTGGCGCAGATGATCTTTCACGAGCTGTGTCACTCGCTGGTCGAAGGTGCGAGCGCCTTCGGCGAGCCCGACTGGGGACTCGACAACGTCAGCGACGCCGACCGCCCGCGCGAGCTCGCCGCGCTGCGCGTGCAGGCGGCGCTCGCCGACCGCCACGGCCTGCGCCGCGTGCTGGCGCCCACCACCGAGCACCGCCCGTTCTACGAGGCGCTCGGCGACGATCCTATCGCCGGCGACGAGGCCGCGCGCGCCGCGCTCGCACGCGCGTCGACGCCGCCGTGGCACCCGCACCTCGAAGATGCCCTGCGCCGCACGCGCGCGATCGTCACGCTCGCCGCGCCCGCCGCGCGCGCGCTCGACCAAGACCTGCTCTTCGCCACCGAAGACGACGACGGGTGCTAGTCTCCGGGCCATGTTCGTTCACCTCGTCGACGGCACCTACGAGCTCTTTCGCCAGTTCTTCGGCGCGCCCGACGCCAAGGCCCCCGACGGCCGCGAGGTCGGCGCCACGCGCGCGCTGCTGCGCACGCTGATCTCGCTGCTTCGCGAGGAGACCACGACGCACATCGCCTGCGCCTACGACACGCAGATCGAGTCGTTTCGCAACGCGATGTTCGACGGCTACAAAACCGGCGAAGGCATGGAGCCGCTGTTGTGGGCGCAGTTTCCGCTCGCCGAGCGCGCCACGCGCGCGCTGGGCATCACCTGCTGGTCGATGATCGAGTTCGAGGCCGACGACGGCCTCGCCACCGGCGCCGCACGCTACGGCCAGTCGCCCGAGGTGGAGCGCATCTTCCTCTGCTCGCCGGACAAGGACCTCATGCAGTGCGTGCGCGGCGATCGCATCGTGATGCTCGACCGGCGGCGCAACAAGATCATCGACGAGGACGGCGTGCGCGAAAAGCTCGGCATCTCGCCGGGCAGCGTGCCCGACTACCTGGGCCTCGTCGGCGACAGCGCCGACGGCATCCCCGGCATCCCGCGCTGGGGCGCTAAGTCTGCCGCCGCCGTGCTCTCGGTCTACGAGCACATCGACAACATCCCCGACGACCACACGCGATGGACGGTCAAGGTGCGCGGCGCCGAGGCCCTCGCCCAGAACCTCGCCGAACGCCGCGACGACGCCGCCCTCTACCGCCAGCTCGCCGTGCTGCGCACCGACGTGCCGCACGCCGAGTCGCTCGACGACCTGCGCTGGCGCGGCGCCAAACGCGACGAGCTCGAAGCGCTCTGCGCCGAGCTCGGCGAGGACCGCATCATCGAACGCGTCCCCCTCTGGCAGTGAGCGGCGCTGCCGCTGGCGCGGCACCGCGGCCCACTGCGGCCTCGGGCCTCGGGCCCCAGGCCTCGGGTTCTGGGTGCCTGCGAGCGCTATGCACGCTTCGCAGCCCTGCACGCTTGCGACCGCCGCGGCGCTGCGAAGCGCGAAGCGCGAGCCTACGGTGCGACCCGAGGCCCGAGGCCTGAGGCCCGAGGCCGCCCCGCTACTCCACCGGCGGCGATCCCGCCAACAGAAACAGCACCGCCATGCGCACCGCCACGCCGTGGGTGACCTGACTGAGGATCACCGAGCGCTCGCTGTCGGCGACCTCGGGCGTCATCTCGACGCCGCGGTTGATCGGGCCCGGGTGCATCACGATGGCGTCGGGCTTGGCCAGCGCCAGCCGCTGGTGGTTGATGCCGAAGGTGCGCGCGTACTCGCGCGTCGACGGGAAGAGGCAAAGCCCGCCCTGCCGCTCGGCCTGGATACGCAGCGTCATCACCACGTCGGCGCCCTCGAGCGCCGCCTCTACCGTGGGCTCGACGCGCACGCCGAGCGCCTCGACGTGGCGCGGGATCATCGTGCGCGGGCCCGAGAGACGCACGTTGGCGCCGAGCTTGGTGAAGGCGAAGATGTCCGAGCGCGCCACGCGGCTGTGCGCGATGTCGCCGACGATGGCGATCTCGAGCCCGTCGAGGGGGCCCTTGTGCTCGCGGATCGTCGCGCAGTCGAGCAGCGCTTGCGTGGGATGCGCGTGCGCGCCGTCGCCTGCGTTGATCACCGCGGCGTCGACGTGGCGCGCGATGAAGTGCGGCGCGCCGGCGTAGGCGTGTCGGATCACGATGAAGTCCGGCGCCATCGCCTGCAGGTTGCGCACCGTGTCGAGCAGCGTCTCGCCCTTCTTCGTCGCCGAGCCCGACGCGGAGAAGTTGAGCGAGTCGGCGCTCATGCGCTTTTCGGCGACCTCGAAGCTCGAGCGCGTGCGCGTCGAAGGCTCCATGAAGAGGTTGACCACGGTCTTGCCGCGCAGCGTGGGCACCTTCTTGATCGGCCGCTCGGAGATCTCGCGGAAGCGCTCGGCGAGGTCGAGCACGGTGACGATGTCCTCGCGGCTGAGGCTCTCGATGTCGAGCAGATGACGCTGGGAGAACATGGCTAGCCCTCTCCTCGCGCGTCGGGTTCCTTGCGAAACAGCACCACGCGATCCTGTTCGCCCTTCTCGACCAGGCGCACCTTGACGCTCTGATCGACGTCGGTCTCGACGCGCAAGCCAACGTAGTCGGGCTGGATCGGAAGCTCGCGTAACCCGCGGTCGACGAGCACGGCGAGGCGCACGCGGTGCGGCCGTCCGTAGTCGTTGAGCGCGTCGAGCGCGGCGCGCACCGTGCGCCCGGTGAAGCAGACGTCGTCGACCAGCACGACCTTCTTGTGAGCGAGCCGGAACGGCAGCTCGGTCTTGCCGATGACAGGCCGCGGCAGCCCTTCGAACAGATCGTCGCGGTACAAGGTGATATCCACCGCGCCGCGCGGCGGCTCGCGCCCCTCGATCTCGCCGATGTGCTTGGCCAGCCGACCCGCCAGGTACACGCCGCCCGAGTAGATGCCTACCAGCACCAGGTCATCGGTGCCCTGCTCGCGCTCGATGATCTCGTGGGCCATGCGGCGCAAAACGCGCGCGATGGCCGCGCCGTCCATCAGCTCGCGAATCTCGGTAAGGGCCAAGATATCCGTCTCCTTGCTTCGCCGCGCCGAAGCTAGCACACGTTTAGCGCTATTGGCGTGCCTGCTCGCGGGTCGCCGCGAGCTCTCGGCGAAGCTCGTCGAAGTCGTGCTCGCGGGTGGGCGTGAAGCTCGTGATCGGGATCGACGGGCCCAGACGCGCCCGCGATAGCTCGCGCTTGGGGGAAAACCCGAGCAGCGCCTGCCGCACGGCGTGGCGCACGTCCGCGCGCAGCCCCGGCGCCGGCGCGATCACGTCGTAGGGCAGCGGCGGTGTGATCGCCACGATGCGCGTCTGGCCGACCGCGATGCCCTCGGCGTCGGCCGACCGGTAGGCCCCGGCGTAGACGGTCGCCACGTCGCAGCGCTTGGCGAGCAGGTCGCGCAGCGCCTGGTGGTGATTGCCCGAAAACTGCGCCGACGAGAAGAAACGGTCGGGGTCGAAGCCGCTTCGCCGCACGAGCACGCGCGCGATCAGATAGCCGCTCGTCGACGCGCGGTCGACGTAGCACACCCGCCGCCCGCGAAGCTGCAGCAGCTTGCTCGCCGGGTCCTCGCGCCGCACCACCAAGTAGCCCTCGTACGAGGTCGCGCCGCCCGCTACCACCGTGACGAGCGCGCGCGCGTCGCCGCGCTTCTTCGCGCGCGCCATACGCACCGCGCGCAAATATGCGTACGGCGGCAGGTTTGCCACGTCGACCTCGCCGCGCAGAAGCAACTGGATCGTGCGGTCATAGGTGTCGGGCAGCACCAGCTTGACCGGCCGTTCGAGGCGCCGCTCGAGGTAGCTCATCAGCGGCCCGAGGTCGCGCTGCATCTGCGCGCGCGGAAGATACGGCGCTGCGGCGAAGCGCAGCGGCGGACCGTTCGGCATGCGCAGCACGATCACCGCCGCCACCACGCTCGCCGCCGCCACCAGCGACATCACCGCCGCCGCGATGACGAGCGGCCGCCGTTTGCGCCGCACCTTGCTGCCGCGCGTCGAGCGCGAGCCCACGTCGGCGAAGGTCGGCGCCTCGCGCTGCTCGAGCGTCATCGCCGCGCCGTGGCCGTCGACGGCGGCCTGGATCTCGTCGCGCCGCTGCGCCAGCAAGTCGCCGAGGCGCCCGTGCAGGAACGTCGCGACGCCCGCCGTCGGATCGTCGAGATCGAGCTCGGCGCTGGCGGCGATCACCGCCTCGCGCATGGCGCGCGCGGTGGCGAAGCGCGCGTCGCGATCGCGCGCGAGCGCGCGCCGGATCACGGCGGCGATCGGCCCGGGAACGCCGGACGCCTCCGGGTCGGGCACTTCCTCCTCGGAGATCGCCTTGGCCGTCAGAAAGTCGGTCTTGCGCGCGAAGAGCCGCCGCCCGACGGCCATCTCGAAGAAGATGATGCCGAGCGAGAACAGGTCGGAGCGGCGGTCGAGCGGCTCGCCCGCGCCCTGCTCGGGCGACATATACGACAGCTTGCCCTTGAGCGAGCCGGTCTCGGTGAGCCGCTGCGCGGCGCCGCGCGCCTTGGCGATGCCGAAGTCGAGCAGCAGCACGCGGCCCTGCTCGCTGACGAGCAGGTTCGAAGGGCTCACGTCGCGATGTACCAGCGACAGCGGCAGCCCGTCGAGGCCCACGCGCTCGTGCGCGTAGTGCAGCCCTGCCAGCGCCTGCGCCATCACGTTGCAGGTCACCTCGAGCGGCAGACCGAAGCCGCGCGCGCTCGACTCCGCCATCACCTTGACCAGCGGTAGGCCGGCCACGTAGGGCATCGCGATGTAGTAGCTGTCGCCTTCGCGATCGACGTCGTAGATCGGGATCACGTTGGGGTGATCGAGCAGCGCCGCGATGCGCGCCTCTTCGAGAAACATCTCGACGAAGCGCGGCTCGTCCGAGAGGTGCGGCAGGATGCGCTTGACCACGACGAGGCGCTGGAAGCCGCCGTCTCCGCGCTGACGCGCGACGAAGATCTCCGCCATGCCACCGCGCGCGAGCCGCGTGAGCAGCTCGAACTTACCAAACGTCGCCCTCACACCATCGATTATGCCGCCGATGCCCGCCGAGAGGCGAGCCACAGCGCGCGCGAGCAGCTGCCCTAGGCCATCAGCGCGCTCGCGGCGCTGCAGATGCGTGCGACGTTGGGCAGCGCGGCCAGCTCGCGCTCGCGCGCGTAGGGCAAGGTGTCCTCGACGCAGACGCGCGCGAAGCGCGGCGTGAGCTTGGCCTCGAGCGCCACAGCGGCGAGCTCCCCAGAGAGGCCGTATTCGCGATAGTCCTCGTCGACGACCACCAGGCGGCCCGTCTTGCGCAGGGAGGCGACCACCGTCTCGACATCGAGCGGCCGCAGCGAGCGCAGGTCGATGACCTCGCAGCTCACGCCTTCCGCGCCCAGCCGCTCGGCGGCCTGCAGCGCGCGGTGCACGCCCACCGCGAGCGAGCAGATCGTCACGTCGCTGCCGGCGCGCCGCACCGCGGCGGCACCGAACGGCACCGCGGCGCCGTCCTCGCCGGCCTGCGCCACCGCACCGCGCGCGCCCTCGGCGGGCACGTCGAAGGTCATGGTCTCGCGCCCACCGCGCCCGAGAAACTCGAGCCACTCGGCCGAGAGCAGCTTGGGCTCGAGCAACACCACCGGGCCGTCGTGCGCGAGCGCCGTGGTGGTCAGCCCATAGGCGTCGGCGGGCGTCGACGGCACCACCACCGTCAGCCCCGGGATCGAGGCCAGCATGCCCCACAGCGTCTGGCCGTGCTGGCCGCCGTCGCCGTAGCCGCCCCCGCACGGCGCGCGCAGCAGCAGCGGACAGGACCAGTCGCCGTCCGAAAAGCTCGCCAGCTTGGCGGCGTGGTTGAGCAGCGCGTCGAGCGCCACGGCGACGAAGTCGACCATGTAGAGCTCGACCACCGGCCTGAGGCCCGCCATCGCCGCGCCGGCGGCGGCACCGAGAAAGGCCGCCTCCGAGATCGGCGCCGCCAGCACGCGATCGGCGCCAAAGCGCGCGTAGAGCGCCGGACGCAGCAGTGGAACGTCCTCGCCGCAGAGCACGATCGACGCGTCGCGCGCCATCGCGTCCTCGATGGCCTTGTCGATCGCTTCGCCGAAAGTCAGCTCACGCATCTCGCACCTCGATGCCGGCGAGGGCTCGCTCGACGGCGCTCGCGATCTCGGCCTCGACCTCTGCGTCGATGACGTCCACCGCGCCGCCCGCGCGCTTCACCGCCTGATGCGCGACGCGCAGCGGGTCCTTGCGGTCACCGCGGCCCGTCTCGCGGCGCGCCTTGGCCATGGTGCCAACCATCTTGACCATGCTCGCCGCGCGCTGCAGCGCGCCGCCGCCGCCCGATGAGACCGCCGCCGACATCACGCGCCCCAACGTCTGCTTGGCGGCGCTGCCGGTGAGGTGACGCGACTGCTCGAGCAGCGGATCGCCGAGGAAGTGGCCATCGATGCGCGGACAGGTGACGTGCAGCAGCGCTGGGCCCTTGCCCTTGCGACAGCGCGCCAGCAGCTCCGACGCCGCGCGCTGCACCTCCTCGACCTCGAGCCCGTCGGCGCGCGCCACGGTCCAACCGAACGCTTCGGCGCGCGCGCCGAGCTCGCCGGCGGTGACGCTGCCCGCGCGCGTGGTGATCGCCCAGCCGTTGTCGATACAGACCACCAGCAGCGGCAGCGACCAGGCCACCGCCAGGTTGAGCGTCTCGAGCGCCATGCCCTGGTTCATCGCGCCGTCGCCGGCGAAGGCGACGCCCACCGCGCCCTCGCGCAGCCGCTTGGCCGCCAGCGCGAAGCCCGCCGCGCGCGGCAGCGAAGCGCCGACGATGCCGGAGCACGCCACCAGATGCTCGCGCGACGAGAGGTGCATGTGCCCAGCGCGCCCGCCGCACAGCCCGTCGGACTGTCCGAGCATCTCGCGCAGCATCGGCACCAGCGGCACGCCGCGCACCACCAGCGCCGGCGAGCAGCGATGCGTCAGCGCTAGCCCGTCGCCGGCGCGAAGCTGTGTGACGACCCCCGCCGCCACCGCCTCCTCGCCCGTGCCGAGGTGCATCTCGCCGGAGATCAGCCCCCGTCGCCACAGCCGCTCGACCGCCAGCTCGAACGCGCGCGCGCGCCCCATCTGGCGGTAAAGCTCGGCTAGCCCGTGCGTCTGCATCGGCTGCGCCTCCTCGATGGTTGCTCGGTCGAACGCACGCTAGCACCCGCCACGCGGGCGCCGTATGACAGCTATAGCGGCGGGCGGCGCTCGGCCCACGGGCGCGCTTGCTCGAGCTGCGCCGCGAGCCGGAACAGCACCGCCTCGTCGCCGAAACGCGCGGTGAACATGCTGCCCACCGGCAGCCCGGCGCCGTTCCAGTAGAGCGGCACCGACATGCTCGGCTGGCCGGTGAAGTTGGCCAGCGGCGTGAACGGGATGAAGTTGTAGACGCGCTCCACCGCGCGCTCGAGCATGCCCGGCAGGTTGGTGGCCGCCGGCAGGTTGGCGCGCGCCACCAGCTCCTGCAGCTTGCGCTCGACGCCGACGGCCTTCATCGCGCCGTGCGCGATGGGCGGCTGGCCGAGGGTCGGCGTGAGGATCACGTCGTAGTCGGCGAGCGCGTGCGCCAGCCGGCGCGTCTCGTCCTGCAGCGTCTTCTCGGCGGCGACGAAATCCCCCGCGCTGAGCGCGCGTCCGAGCAGCTCCACCAGCTTGGTGTTGGTCTCCCAGTCGCCCGCCTTGGCGCGGCGGCCGCGCACGCGCTCGGCCTCGGCCAGCCCTGCGGCCGTGTGCCCGGCAACGCAGGTCAGAAATGCCAGCGCCAGCGTCTTCTGGTCGTGGCGCGGCGAGACGCGCTCGACGCGGTGGCCGAGCTGCTCGCAGAGGCTCGCCGCGTCCTCCACCGCGGCCTTGCAGTCCGCATGCACCTCGGCGGGAAAGACCGGCTCGTCGTGAAAGCCCACGCGCAGCGTACCGACCTCGGCGCCGACCTCGTCGAGGAACGGCCGTCCTGGCGGCAGCACCTGATACGGCGCGCCGAGCTCGCCGCCATGTGTCGCGTCGAGCATCGCCGCGCTGTCGCGCACGCTGCGCGAGATGACGTGCTCGATGGCGAAGCCACCCCAGCGCTCGCCCACGGGCCCCGGCGGCGTGCGCATGCGCGTCGGCTTGAGGCCGAACAGCCCGCAGCACGAGGCGGGGATGCGGATCGAGCCGCCGCCGTCGCCGCCGGAGGCCATCGGCACCATGCCCGCCGCCACCGCCGCCGCCGAGCCGCCGCTCGAGCCGCCGGCTGTGCGCTGCCCGCTGGGGTCCCACGGGTTGTTGGTCGGACCGAACAGCTCGGGCTCGGTGACGGGCACCAGCCCCAGCTCCGGCGTGTTGCTCTTGGCCACCGTCACGATGCCCGAGCCACGCCAGCGCCGGTAAAGCTCGCCGTCCTCTTCGGGCACGTAGCCCTGCCAGAAGCGGCTGCCGTTGTTGGTCGGCACGCCGGCCATCGCCTGCTCGAGATCCTTGACGATGAACGGCACGCCGCGAAACGGTCCGTGGTCGATGTCGCCGGCGGCGCGTGCGCGCGCGCGCTCGTAGAGCTTGACCACCACGGCGTTGACGCGCCCGTCGCGCGCCTCGATGCGCTCGATGGCGGCCTCCACCAGCTCGGCGGCGCTGACCTCGCCGCGCTGCACCAGCTCGGCCAGGCCAAGCGCGTCGAAGCTCTCGTACTCGGGGAACGCCATGGTCTTCCTTTCGTCTCGCGGGCGGCCTACGCTAACCTATCGACCGGGAGTTGGCGTTGGAGTTTCGCCAAGCGCTTCAGGATCTGCTCGGGAACGCGTTGCTCGATGACGTTTTGCGCGACGCGCCAGTAGGCGTCTACATAGACCACCCCGAGCGCGGCTGCATCTACGCCAATCACGCGTTGGCGGCGATGTTCGGCTGCACGCGCGAGGCGATGCTCGGCTTCGGCTGGGCGCGCCGCGTGCACCCCGACGACGCCGAGATGCTGCGCAGCGCGGTGCACGCCTACGAGCACGACCTCGGCGTTATCGATGTCGAGTATCGGGTGCGCCACGACGACGGCAGCGAGCGCTGGGTCCACGCCACCGTGCAAGCCATCGTCAACGACGGCGGCGAGCACGTCGGCAGCCTCGGCACCGTGCAAGACATCACGCGACAGCGCCAGGCGCTGGCGATGGCGCACGAGCGCCAGCGAATGGAGACCGCCGGCCGGCTCGCGGGTCGCGTGGCGCACGACTTCAACAACCTGCTCTCGGCGATCATGGTCTCGGCCGACCTGCTGCTCGACGAGCTCGCCGAGCCCGCCGAGCGCGACCACGTCGACACGATCCTGCAGTGCGCCGAGCAGGCGCGCGGCCTCACCGACCAGCTGCTGGTCCTCTCGGGCAAGCGCGTCGCGCAGGGCAAGGCGTGCTGTCTCGACGTCGAGCTCGAGCGACTTGACCCCGTGCTGCGGCGCGTGCTGCGCGATGACCTGAGGCTGCGCGTGAAGATGACCGCCGGCGGCGCATGGATCGGGCTCGACGCGGCGCAGGTCGGCCAGCTGCTGCTCAACCTGATCACCAACGCGCAGGATGCGTCGTCGAGCGGCGACACGATCCACGTCGAGACCAGCACCGACGGCACCGTCGCGCGCCTGACCGTGCGCGACGAGGGCGCGGGCATGGCGCCCGACATCGCCGAGCGCGCGTTCGAGCCGTTCTACAGCACCAAGTCGGCCGACCGCGGCACGGGCCTGGGCTTGCCTTCGGTGCGCGACATCGTCACCGCGGTGCGCGGACAAGTGGCGCTCGAATCGCGCCCCGGAGAAGGCACCACCGTAACGATCGAGCTCCCGCTGCTCGACCGCTCCCACAGCGAGGGCGCGCCGCTGAGACAGCGCCCTCCGCGCTTCGAAGGCGCGCGCGTGCTGCTCGTCGAAGACCACGCGGCGCTGCGACAGTCGCTCGGGTTCGCGCTCAGCATGCACGGCTACGAGCTGTCTACGACGAGCACGCTCGCCGCCGCCCGGCAGCTTCTGTCCGAGGGCAGCTTCGACGCGATCGTCAGCGACGTGCTGCTGCCCGACGGCTACGGCTCGACGCTGCTCGACGAGAGCGACGTGCCGACGGTGCTGACCTCGGGCTTTGTCGGCGCCCAGTCCACCGACCTCGAGGCGCTGCCGCCGCGCGCGGCCTTCCTCGGCAAGCCCTTCCGCCCCTACGACCTGCTGGTGGTGCTCGCGCGGCTGCTCGCCGCGCGCCGCAGCCCGGGCTGACGAGCACGCGCGCGAGCACGAGCACGAGGTCGCCGCGGGCTCACAGCTGACGTAGACTCACGCGATGCAGACCGCAGGCGCCGTGATCATCGGCGACGAGATCCTGTCCGGCAAGGTGCAGGACGCCAACACGCCGCACCTCATCGCGATGCTCGCGCGTCGTGGCGTGCGCCTCGGTCGCATCATCGTCATCGGCGACGACCCGCAGGAGATCGGCGCCGCGGTCAAAGCCCAAGCCGAGCGCTTCGACCACGTCTTCACCTCGGGCGGCGTGGGCCCGACACACGACGATCGCACCGTCGCCGCCATCGCCGCCGCCTTCGGCCGCCCGGTGGTGCGCCACCCGGAGCTCGTCGCGCTGCTCACGCGCGAGATCGGCGCCGCGCCCGATGACCCGGCGCTCAAGATGTCAGAGGTCGTCGACGGCACGCAGCTGCTCGGCGGCGGCCCCTATCCGATCATGCGCTTCGAGAACGTCTACATCCTGCCTGGCGTGCCGCAGATCTTCGCCGCCAAGATCGACGCCATCGCGCCGACCATCGGCGGCGCGCCGTTGGTCGTGCGCCGCGTGTACCTCGACGTGCGCGAGAGCCACATCGCCGTGCGGCTCGCCGAGCTCGAAGCCGCGCTCGACGGCGTGCGCATCGGCAGCTACCCGCGCTGGGGGCGCGGCGAGTATCGCGTGATGGTCACGTTCGAGCACGCCGACGCGGCGCCAGTGGACGACGGCGTGGCGCGCCTGGTGGCGACGCTGGCCGAAGGCGAGCTGGTGCGGGTGGAGTGACCGTCACGGTCTTGCCATAAGTCCGCCCCCGGGCTGCAAGATCCCCTCGCTAGCCTGGTAGGTGTGCAGGCCCACGCCGAGACGTTATATTGGCCCCTCGCGCGCAGCGAGGAGCAGATGCCCACCATCCTCGTCGTCGATGACGACAAGAACATTCGTGAGGTCGTGCAGTTCGCTCTCGAGCGAGAGGGCTTCGCGGTCGAGCTGTGCGCCGACGGCGAGGCCGGGCTGAGGCGCGCCCAGCGCGGCGGCATCGACCTGGTGGTGCTCGACATCCTGATGCCCGAGCTCGACGGCATCGAGGTCTGCCGCCGCCTGCGTCAGACCACCGACCTGCCGGTGGTCTTCCTGTCCTCCAAGGGCGACGAGATCGACCGCATCGTCGGCCTCGAGCTGGGCGCCGACGACTACCTGGCCAAGCCCTTCTCGCCGCGCGAGCTGGTCGCCCGCGTTCGCGCCGTGCTGCGCCGCGGCAGCGCGCGCCGCGCCGACGCCGAGGACGACGCCCCGCGACCGCTCGAGGTCGGCCCGGTGCGCCTCGACCCGGCTCGCCACGAGGTCAGCTGCGGCGGCGAGGCGATCCTGCTCACCGTCACCGAGTTCACCGTGCTGCAGTCGCTGCTGACACGCCCTGGCCAGGTGATGACGCGCCAGGTGCTGGTCGAGAAGGTCTACAGCCTCGATCACCACATCACCGACCGCACCATCGACACGCACGTGCGCCGCATCCGCGCCAAGTTCAAAAAGTGCGGCTACGACCCCATCGAGACGGTGCACGGCCTCGGCTACAAGGCCCGCTCGAGTGAGTGAACGCGGCGGCTTCTGGCGCCGATTACTCACCGAGCTGGTTCGCATCCGCACGCGCTTGTTGATAGTCAACGGCGTGATCGTGCTGGTGCCGGTGGTCGGCCTCGAGTGGGCGCGCACCTACGAGCGCGAGAGCCTGCGCTCGCTCGAGCGCGACATGAAGCACCAGGCGGAGCTGTTGCGCACCGTGCTGGAGAAGACCGTCGGGGCGCGCGCGGGCACGGGCACGGGCACCGGCATCGGCACGTTGGACAGACCGCGCTTCGGTCTTCTGAGACCGGCGTTGCGGGCGGCGGCCAAGCGAACGCGGATGCGGATCCGGCTGGTAGACAAATCGGGTACCGTCGTCGCCGATTCGCATGGCAAAGGACCGCCAGAGGGGCCCGAGCCCGCCGTGCGCAGCTGGCTCTACGGATCACGCGGGCGGGTCGAGCGGCGCCATCCCGGCAAGACCAATCCAGGGCCGATCGACAACCGGCGCGAGATCCGCGCCGCGCTCAAAGGGCAGCTCGGCACCGCCACGCGCATCCACGAGCGCATCCAGCGCGTGTACCTGTTCGTCGCGATGCCGATCATGCACAAACGCCGCGTGCTCGGCGCCGTCTACATCACGCGCTCGACGGTGCCGGTGCACCAGTCGATGCATCGGCTGCGGCGCACGCTGCTGACGATCCTCGCCGTAGCCCTCGGCGTGACGATCCTGAGCACGCTCTTTCTGGCCTGGACCATCTCGCGCCCGCTGGCGCGCCTGACGCGCGACGCCAAGCGCATCGCCGCCGGCGACCGCTCGATCAAGCTGAGCGCCAGCCAGCGCCCCGACGAGATCGGCGAGCTCGACCGCGCCTTCGGCCAGATGGTCGAGCAGCTCGATACGCGCGCGCAGTACATCTCCGAGATGGCGGCCAACATCTCGCACGAGTTCAAGACGCCGCTGACGTCGATCCGCGGCGCGGCGGAGCTGCTCGAGGACGCCGGCGACGACCCCGAGGTGCGCCGCCGCTTCCTCGCCAACATCCTCAGCGACACCCAGCGCCTCGATCGTCTGGTGACGCGCATCCTCGAGATCTCGCGCATCGAAGCGACCCTCGAGCAGCGCGCGCCCTTCGACCTCGCCGAGCTCGTGCGCGAGGTCGGCCAGCAGTTCGCCACCGGCGCCCGCTGCCAGGTGGTCGTCGCCGGCGCCAACGCCGAGCTGCCCTACCACGGCAACCGCTCGCACCTGCGCTCGGCGCTGGTGGCCATCGTCGAGAACGCGATCCGCGTCAGCCCCGAAGACGCCGTCGTGCGCATCGACCTGGCCCACAAGCCCCATCGATTGGTGGTGGCGATATCGGACCTCGGACCGGGGATCAGCGAAGCCAACCAGCGTAAGATATTCGACCGCTTCTTCACCACCGAGGTGGAGCGCGGCGGCACCGGGCTGGGGCTCGCCATCGTGCAGACCGTCGCCAAGAGCCACGGCGGCCAGGTCGACGTGCAGAGCACCCTCGGCGAGGGCTCGACGTTCACGCTGACGCTGCCCTGCTAGCGCCCCGGGAGCCGTTGTTTTCGCTGGCCCAAGGTGGCTATACTGCCGCCCAAACCGGCGTTTATACGAGGGGGTCTTCATGGGCGCGTTCAGCAAGCTGGGCAATTCCATCCGCGCGCAGTTCAACAAGATGGCGAACTGGTTCTGGACCAAGGATCCCATCGCACAAATGCAGCTCGAGTACGACCGGGCCGTCGACCAGATGAAGGACGGCCGGCAGGGCCTCGAGCAGTACCGCGCGCTGGTCGAGAAGGTGCAGCGCCAGGTGGTGCTCAACAAGAAGGCCATCGCCCAGGTCGAGGCGAAGATCCGCGCCTATCTCAAGGTCGGCGATCGCGCCACCGCGGGACAGCTGGCGATCCAGCTGCAGAAGCATCAGAGCGAGCTCGCCGAGAACGAAGAGCAGCTCTCGATGCACGAGAAGGCGTACAACAACAACGTCAAGAAGATCAAGAACGCGACCAAGAAGCTGGCCGACGTTCGCGAGAAGATCAAAAAGTACGAGGCCGACCTCAAGATGAGCGAGGCCGAGGCCGAGATCGCGCAGCTGTCGCGCACGTTCAACTTCGACGTCACCACCGACTTCGGCGAGCTCGAGAACATCGTGCAGGAGAAGATCGACCTCAACCGCGCCAAGGTGCGCGTGGCGGCCGACCTCTCCGACGAAGGCATCGAGCAGATCGAAGCCGAAGAGCGCATGGAAGAGGCCATGGCCGAGGACCTGCTCAGCAAGTTCGAGGTCGAGATGGGGCTCAAGACCGCCGAGACGTCCGACATCGGCAGCAGCGACAAGCAGCTCGGCGTCAGCGAAGCCGCCAAGGTGCAAGAGGGCAACTAGTCAGCGCCGCCGTCGCGCAGCGGCGGCCCGATAGCAGGACTTCTCTGCAAGACGTCTTCGGGCCGCGGCCTCTTTCTCACGTTCCGTTCACTTCTGCAGCAGGAGCTCCCCGATGGCAGGCAAGCCCAAGCCTCTGTTCTACGTCATCGTCGTCGTCGTGATCCTCGGCCTCGTAGGCTTCGCGCTCTACAAGGCCGGCATCCTCGCGCCCAAGGGCGGCGGGTCCGGCTCTGGCACCAGCGCCAAGATCGACAAGAACGCCCTCGACAAGATCCGCGGCAAGAACAAGGGCACCGCCGCCGGCAGCGGCAAGTCCGTCGAGGCGCCCGACGGCAAGGCGCACACGACGGTCAAGGAGTACAAGTTCGTCGCGTCGTCGAAGCTGCCGCCGGTCAAGGGCATCTCCAAGTACGACAAGATGAAGGGCCGCACGGTGAAGTTCGCGCTCAACGTGTGGGCCGGCTGGGCGCCGATCATCTTCGCCAACAACGGGCTCAAGCCGGGCAAGGTCTGGAAGGACGGCAACGGCAAGCCCTTCAAGCTGCACCTGGTGCTCATCGACGACCCGGTCAAGATGCGCGACGCCTACGCCTCGGGCAAGGTGCACATCGGCTGGGCCACGCTCGACATGATCCCGCTGATGATGGAGGGCTTCTCCAAGGACTCGCGCATCATGCCGCGCGTCTATCAGCAGGTGGACTGGTCCAACGGCGGTGACGGCATCGTCGCGCGCGGCGGCGTGCAGAACGTCAACGGCCTGCGCGGCAAGACCATCGCGCTGGCGCAGAACTCGCCGTCCGAGTTCTTCCTGCTCAACGCGCTGATCAACGCCGGCGTGCAGCCGGCCGAGGTCAAGTTCAAGTACACCGGCGACGCCTTCCAGGCCGCCGCCGCGTTCAACGCCGACAAGAACATCGCCGCCTGCGTCTCGTGGGCGCCGGACATCTACAACCTGTCCAAGATCAAGGGCAACAAGCTGATCGTCTCGACGGCGACGGCCAACAAGCTCATCGCCGACGTGTGGTTCGCGCGCGCCGACTTCGCCAAAGACCACAAGCCGATCCTCGAAGGCATCGTGCGCGGCATCTTCGACGCGATGATCGACCTCAAGGATCCGACCAACAAGCCCAAGGTCGCCACGCTGATGGGCAAGGCGTTCAACCTGCCGGCCAAAGAAGCGATGGGCATGCTCGGCGACGCGCACAGCACCAACTACGCCGAGAACCGCGAGTTCTTCTTGAACCAGAACAACCCGGCCAACTTCGAGCGCACCTGGGACACGGCCTACTACCTCTACCAGCGCATGGGCAAGGTCAAGGCGGCCGACAAGGTCAGCTTCGACAAGGTGATGGACTTCTCGATCATCAAGAAGCTCGGCAAGGTCGCCAAGTACGCCAACCAGAAGAACGAGTACGACGTCCGCTTCACGCCCAAGTCGGTGACGACGATCAAGGCCGAGTCGGGCGAGATCCTCACCAAGACCATCACGATCCACTTCTATCCCAACAGCTGGGAGATCCGGAAGATGGTCACCAAGACGGTGGACGGCAAGACCAAGCAGATCCTCTACGACCCCAACGTGCCGTTCCTGCTGGAAGAGATCGGCAAGCTCTCCGGCCAGTACGGCGCGGCGCGCATCGTCATCGAGGGCCACACCGACTCGTCGATGAAGGGCAAGGTGCCGTTCTCGGGCGTGCGCGAGCTGTCGCTCAACCGCGCGCGCGCCGTGAAGGAGGCGCTGGTCAAGAAGTTCAAGTCGCTCAACCCGAACCAGTTCTCGGTGGAGGGTATGGGCTGGAAGAAGCCCTATGACGAAAACGACCCGATGAACCACGCCAAGAACCGGCGCGTCGAGGTCAAGGTCTACCCGCTCGAAAAACAGGGCTGAGCGGGCCCATGGTCGAAAAGCGGCCAGCGACTAGCGAACAGAAGAAGCGGCACCTTCACGAGCTCGAAGAGCCGCACGGCGGCAGCGCCGGCACCGGCTTCTTCAAGCTGCGACGCGAGCCCTCGGGCGTGGTGCGCGCGCTGGCCGCCCTCGCCTGCCTCGGCATCATCCTCGGCACCTGGTACGTGCTCACCGCCGGGCCGGTGGAGTCGCGCATCGTCGAGCCGGGCAAGCTGCCGTCGCTCACCGACACGATCAAGTCGTTCAAGTCGCTGTGGTTCGAGCGCGCCCTGACGCGCAACGCGATGGTCAGCCTGTGGCGCGTGCTGCAGGGCTTCGGCATGGCGCTGCTGTTCGGCATCCCGCTCGGCATCATGGCGGGCTGCTTTCCGATCTTTCGCGCCTTCCTGGCGCCGATCACGGTCTTCGGGCGCAACGTGCCCGTGGCGGCGCTGATCCCGCTCACGCTGGTGTGGTTCGGGCTGGGCGAGTCGCAAAAGACAGGCTTCATCTTCATCGCCACGGTCAGCTTCATCATCTTCGACGCCACCTCGTCGGTGATGCTCGTCGATCAGAAGTACCTCGACACGGCCTACACGCTGGGCGCCTCGCGCTGGCAGATCATCCGCAAGGTGCTCGTGCCGCTGGCGATGCCGCGCATCTGGACCTCGATCCGCCTGCTCTTCGGGCTCGGCTTCGGCTACATCATCCTCGCCGAGGGCATCAATCAGGACACCGGCATCGGCACGCTGATCTATGTCTCGCAGCGGCGCGGGCTCTACGAGCACGTCTACCTGAGCACGCTGGTGATCGCGCTGCTGGCCTTCCTCGTCGACCGACTGCTCTACGCCATCGGCCGCTACCTGTTCCCCTATCTGGAGAAGCAGTGATGGCCGACGAGACGAAGAAGGCCGAGGAGACGACGAAGGCCGAGGAGCCGAAGGCCGAAGCGCCGAAGGCCGAAGCGCCGAAGGCCGAGGAGAAGAAGCCGGAGGAGCCGAAGGCGACGCCCGAGCAGATGGCCGACGCCCTCGCTGCCTTCGAGGCCGCCGAGGCTGGCGAGCCGCCGCCGAAGCCGAAGGCAAAACCGAAGGCCGAAGCCGAAGCCGAAGCCGAAGCCGAAACGGAAACCGCATCCGAGGACGAATCCGCATCCGAGGACGAATCCGAATCCGAATCCGAATCCGAGGACGAAGACGAGGGCGAGGACGAGGACGACAAGCCTGGCTTCTTCGCGCGCATCTTTCGCCGACCCAAGGAGCGCGCCGAGCAGCGGCTCGAGGAGGCGGCCAAGGAGACGGCCAAGGGGCGGCCGCCGGTGGTGCTCTTCGAGAACGTCACCAAGACCTACGACGCCGGCACGCGCTCGGCGTTCACGGCGATCAAAGACGTCAGCTTCGTCGTCGACGACAAGGAAGGGCTCGGCGAGCTCGTCGCGGTGCTGGGGCCCTCGGGGTGCGGCAAGTCGACGATCCTGCGGCTCATCGCGGGGCTCGAGCCGCAGCATCCGGCCACGCGCGGGCGCGTCGAGGTGCTGGGCCGGCCGGTGGTGGGCCCGGGCGCCGACCGCGGCATGGTCTTTCAGAGCTACACGTCGTTCGACAACCGCACCGTGCTCGAGAACATCACCTTCGGGCTCGAGTGTCGCGGCGTGGGTCGCAAGGACCGCACCGTGCTGGCCGAGGAGATGATCCAGAAGGTGGGCCTCTCCGTGCGCCACGACGCCGACAAGTTCCCGCACCAGCTGTCGGGCGGCATGCAGCAGCGCGTCGCCATCGCGCGCACGCTGATCCTCAAGCCACGCATCATCATGATGGACGAGCCCTTCGGCGCGCTCGATCCGATCACGCGCATGCAGATGCAGGATCTGCTCGTCTCGCTGTGGCGCGAGGTGGAGGCGACGATCTTCTTCGTCACGCACAGCATCGAGGAGGCCGTCTATCTCGGCGACCGGGTCTACCTCTTCTCCAACTCGCCAGGTACGATCCTCGAGGAGGTCGAGGTACCGCCGCCGGATCGCCCGGCGATGGAGATGCAGCGCGAGCCGGCGTTTCAGGAGGTCGTCTACGAGCTGCGCGACACCATCGATCGACTCGAGCGCGAGCAGGATCTCCCGCAGGCTAAGCGATAGGGGAGCACGAGACGTTGGCAGCCAAGAAGCGCGGCTTTTTCGAGTACGTCAAAACGGCGTTTCTCAACCACTGGAACCTGCTCTTCTTCGGAGCGGGCACCATCGCGGCCGCCGTCTCGGGACACGCCGACATCGCGCTGCCGCTGCTCGCCGCCGGCGAGATCGCCTACCTCACCGGCATGTCGACCAATCGCAAGTTCCAGAAGTACGTCGACGCCGAGGACTATCGCGAGGCGCGCCAGGAGGCCAGCGAGACGCAGACGCAGCCGGCGCTGAAAAAGATCTATCAGGCGCTCGATCCGCGCTCGCGCGCGCGCTTCGAAGAGCTGCGCCGCCGCGCTCGCGAGCTGCGCCAGCTGGCCTACGGTGTCGACAAACCCGAGATATCGACCGTCGACCAGATGCAGATCGAGAGCGTCAACAAGCTGCTGTGGGTCTTTCTCAAGCTGCTCTATTCGAAGCGCTCGCTCGAGGTGTTCCTGCAGCGCACCGACGAGCGCGAGATCCGTGCCTCCATCACCGAGATCGAAGCCAAGCTCGAGGCCCTCGGCAGCGAGGAGAGCGACTCGCCGATGGATGCCAAGCGCCGCGCCTCGTTGGCCGACACGCTGGCCAGCGCCAACCTGCGCCTCGACAACCTGCAGCGCGCGCGCGAGAACCACGAGTTCATCCAGCTCGAGGCGGATCGCCTCGACGCCAAGATCACGTCCATCGCCGAGATGGCGGTCAACCGCCAGGACCCCGACTTCATCACCCACGAGGTCGACGGCGTGGCGGCGAGCATGGCCGAGACCGAAAAGGCGATGAGCGAGCTGCAGTTCATCTCGGGCATCACCGCCGAGTCTGCGCCCCCGCCCTCGTTCATGGACGAAGAGCTCGACGTCGCCTGAGGCGAAGCGCTGCGACGCCGACAGCGGCGCCGCATCTGAGTGTTAGCGAAGGTGAAGGAGAGCGCGCGTGATCGGCATAGCCATCGAAGCAACCACGGTTTGCGAGTCGTGCAGCCAGCCGGTCCCCGTCAACGCGTTGGTCGACCAGCTCGTCTGCAGCCACTGCGGCACGCCCAACAGCATGACCCTCGACGACTGGGACACGGTGCTCGGCCAGGCGTTCAAGGCGGCCCCGGGATACGCCGAGAACGAGGGCAACCAGACGAAGATCATGGGCCGCCGCACCTTCGAGGTGACGTGGGGCCGGCAGGCGCCGCGTTTCGAATCCAAGGCGCCCGTGGACATGCAGCTGGCCATCGCCGACGACGACGGCGTGATCTTCGATCCACAGACCGGACAGCGCAGCCACATCCGCCCCGTGCCGGCGCACTTCCGAGAGGCGTTCCCCGGCGTGTCGCATCTCGTCTGCGAGGACGCCAACCTGCTGCCCAGCACGCCGCAGGCGGGCGCGGCGCCCGTCAATGTCGCCCAGGACAGCCACGCCGCCGTGCGCATCAACTGCCCGAGCTGCGGTGGGGCGCTCGAGCTGTCGGAGCAGCGCGCGCTAACCTGCGCCTACTGCTCGGCGAGCTGCTATCTACCCGACACCGTCTGGCAGAAGCTGCACCCCGCGACCACGTCGAAGCGCTGGTACATCTGGTACGACGAGACGCAGGCGCCCATCGAGTGGAGCGGCGTGGGCAAGGCCGTCGGGGACGCCGCCGGCAACGTGTACATGATCTGCGAGATCAACCACTGGGAGAAGGCGCTGCTGGCGCTCGACGCTCGGGGACAGCGGCGCTGGCAGCGCGACGATCTCGAGGTCGACTGCGAGCACACGCGGCTGTCTCTGTCGGCCGACGATAGCCGGATCTACGTGTGGACCCGCGACAAGCACTCGCTGCGCGTGCTCTCCGCGGTCGACGGCGCCGACGTCGACAAGCTCGGCGGCATCGGAGGGCGCCAGCCGTCGAGCGGACAGTTCAGCCTCAAGGGCGCCTACACCGCCGTCTGCGACCAGGACGGCTCGTTGCTCGTGCACGGCTTCGCCGGTGGCGACGACTCCGATGACCACAGCACCTACGTGCTGCGGCGCTTCGACGCCAACGGAGAGCCGCTGGATTTCTGGCTCACCGGCGGCGAGAAGCCCGGCTTCTTCAAGCGCCTCTTCGGCGGCTCGGGCGGCGGCCGCTACTTCTCAGAGATCCGAAATCGCCCCCAGCGGCTGCGCGAGTTCAACGTCGATATCACCGTCGGCTTCGACGGGACTTACTACCTGATGCGCTACTCGGCGATCGCACGCTACAGCCGCCAAGGCGACAAGCACTACGGTATCGAGATCGCGGGCAACGCCCCCGACGACGTGTGCGGTGACGAGCACGGCAACGCCTACGTCATCGCCGACGCCAAGGTCGGCGACGTCTACAGCAAGCGCCTGCTGCGCATCAGCCCCGACGGCGAGCAATCGACGCTCGTCGGCAGCGTGCTCGAAGGCGGCGCGATGGCCGAAGAGCGCCGCCTCGCGCTGGGCCGTGGCCCGCAAGGGCTGCTCTACTGTTTCCGCTACGGCGGCGTGATGAAGGTCTTCTCGCGTGACGGGCGGCTGGTGCGCGCCAGCGCCAAGGCCCGCGAAGAGGACCAGGAGCTGCTCGACAAGGCACGGGCAGCCCTCGACTAGCGGGCCTCGACTAGCGGGCCTCGACTAGCGGGGCTCGCCTAGCGGCAGGAGCGCCCAGGGAGGCACAAGGCCGGCGCCAGCCCGTTCGCGATATGCGAAGATGCCCGCATGAACTGGAAGAAGCTGTTTCGCAACCTCGTCATCGGCGGCGCCGCGCTCGGCGGCGGCGTCATCGCCACGCAGGTCACCATCGGCTGCTCGGACTCGCCGGCGCCGCCGGGAGACGTGGCGCGTATCGGCGCCGCTGACATCAGCGTGCCGCGCATCGGGCCCTCGCCCGGCGACAGCACCATCGACGTGCCGCGCATCGGCGACGCGCCCAACTTCGACAGCACGGTGGACAGTGGAGCGGTGGACAGTGGCACGGACGTGCCGCGCGTCGGCCCTGCTCCCACCGACATCGGCGCCGACATCACCGGCTGATCGCACGCGTGGCTCACGAGATCCCGTGGCGTGAATCCACCGCGCCCGCGTTGCCCGCCGAGCTGCGCGCCGAGCTGGCGCGCGTGTGGGCCTACCGCCAATACAACGAAGCCGGCGCTGCCAAGGCCTTCGAGCGCTTGCACGGCGAGTGGCGCGCGGCGGGCGCTAGCGCCGAGCTGGTCGATGCCGCCGCCGCCGCCGCAGACGAGGAGGCGCAGCACGCCGCCATCTGCGGGCGCTTTGTCGAGCTCTACTCGGGCGGCGCCGCGCCCGAGCCAAAGCCCTTCGCCGACATGCCGCGCTACGCCGACGCGACCGTCGAGGAGCGCGCCCTCTTCGGCGCGGTGCTGATGTGCGCCATCAGCGAGAGCGTCGCCTGCGTCTACCTGCAGACGATGCTCGAGCGCGCCGCCGACGCGCCGATCCGCGCCGTGCACGAGCTCTTTCTCGCCCACGACATCCGCCACTCGCGCCTCGGCTGGGCCTACCTCGCGTTCGACGCGCACCGCTCGCCGGACCGCGTGCGTGCCCTCGCCGAGAGGCTGCCCGGCATGCTCGCGCTTTACCGCAGCGGGCTCGGCGTGCGCCGCCCGACGGCCCTCGAGCACGCCGACGAGCTCCTCGCCGGCCACGGCGCGCTGCGACCGGGCGAGTCGCGCGAGCTCTTCGATCAAGCGCTCGACAACGTGCTGCTGCCGGGCTTCGCCGAGTTCGGCATCCCGCCCGAGCAGCTGCGCGAGAATCTCCGCCGCGAGAACCTGCGCCGCTAGCGTTGCCTCGTGAAGGTCCCCGTCGCCATCGCCAAGCTCGTGCGTCGCTTGAAGGACAGCGGCACGGACTGGTTCTTCGTGGTCGCGATGACGGTGCTGACGGTGATCTACGCGCTGCCGATGGTGGTCACCAAGTATCCACCGCTGCAGGACAACCTCGCGCACGTGAAGGTGATCAGCATCTGGAAGGCGCTCAGCGCCGATCCCAAGGCGAACCGCGACTATCAGCTCAAGGTCAAGGCCACGCCGTATCTGACCTACTACGGTGTGGTGCGCGCGCTGTCGACGGTGATGCCGCTGCAGCTCGCCAACCGGCTGTTCCTCATCATCTACGCCCTGGCCGTGCCGTTATCCGTGCTGGCGATGCTCGCCGTCTTCGGACGCGACAAGCGCCTCGCGCTGCTGTGTTTTCCGCTGGTCTACAACCCGGTGATCATCGCCGGGTTCACGCCCAACGCGATCTCGATCCCGCTGGCGCTGTTCTGCATGGCGACGCTCAAGTGGGACCTCTCGCGGCCGAGCATCGGGCGCGCGGTGCTGCTCGGCGTGCTCACCATCGCGCTCTACTTCAGCCATGTCGCCGGCTTCTTCACCTTCGCCGTGACGGGACCGGTGATCTTGCTGATGACCACCGTCAACTGGCGGCGGCTTCTCAGACACACGGCGCCCGTGCTGCCGGCGCTCGGTATCGCCGCCTACTGGACCCTTCAAGCCGCAGGCGGGCGACACAGCTTCCGCGGCGACTGGGACAAGATCGAAGCCAAGGTCAGCACTTTTCTGCGCTGGCTCAACGACACGCGCGTCGATGGCCGCGATACGGAGACGCTGGTGTGGGCCGGCGCGACGCTGCTCGTGGCGTTGCTAACCGCGCAGCGTCTCGGCCGGCGGGGCGACCGCACCAACCTTTGTCTGACGATCTGCTTGCTGGGCCTGCTGACGGCCTTCCTGCTGCTGCCGCGTGGCATCAAAGAGCCCTTCTATCACTGGTCCACGGCGGCGCGGCTGGTGTTTCCCGCGGCGCTGATGATGATCGTCGCCGCGCCGGTCTCGCTGCGCGGCCGGCTGTGGGCAACGCTGCTCGTACCCACCATCGTCGCCAGCGGCATACACGGCATCGGCCACATTCGCGGCTTCCGCACGGTGGATCGCGTCATCCGGCCGCTGGAAAACCTCGTCGAGAGCATGCCATCTGGCAAGCGCGTGCTGGTGCTGCACTACACGCTGACCGCCGGCCCGTACCGCACCAACAACCTGCTGCACGCCACGAGCCTGGTCGAGATCCTCCGCGGCGGGCGCACCTCCGACGGCCTGATCGCCAAGGAGGTCATCCCCATCGCGCACAAGACGTCGCTGCCCTCCCCGCCCGACTACGACGAGCCCCACAAGTTTCGCTACTACAAGCACGCGCGCGGCTATGACTTCGTGCTCACGGTGCGCAAGCCGCCCAAACAGGGGGCACCCAAGGTGCTGCCGGGCGGCGCGGGGTTTGTCGTGCTCGAGCGCGAGAGCGGCTGGTTCGCGCTCTATCGCATCAACCACCCGCAGCCCGCCGTCAAGACACCTGCCGGCGGGCGCGCACGCTGACCGCAGCGTCGACCTACGGCGTGATGTCGAGCGCCTCGGCGACCTTGGCGAGATGCTCGTGCTCTTCGGGCGAGACCTCGCCGTCGATGGCGGCGACGCAGGCGCAGGCGTCGTAGGCGCGCCGGCGCGAGACATCGCTCTCGAGCTTGGCGGCGATGGTGGCGAGGTAGCGCGCCTCGGCCTCGGCGTTGCCGAGCACGTCTCGGCTGCGGCGCATCGAGGCGTTGATGAAGGCGTCGACGCCGCGCCCGTCGGTCCAGGGCAGCTCCGATGCGGCGCGCTCGATCTCCGCCTGCTCGGGCGCTGCGATGTGGCGATCGACGTACATCGTCCACACCATCAGGTCGACCAGCGCTTCGCGCTCGCTTTGCGCGGCGGCCTCGAGCTGCGGTTCGGACTTGAAGGCGCTGACCAGGCGGTCCAGTGAGAAGGTTGTCATGGCGGGGGACTATACCGCTATGATCCTCGGCTATGAGCAGAGACAGCGTCTTTCCGTCGTGGTGGCCCGAGTGGGCCGCCGAGCTGGGCCGCGTCTACTACGCCGGCAACACCTCGACGTTTCTCATCACCGGCAACGTCGATGACCTCGTGCGCGTCGAGCGCCCGCGCGAGAGCGCGTCGGCCGGGCTCAGCAAGCCGGGCGCGAGCGGCAACGACGACACGCGCTACATGGTGCTCAGCGAGTTCCTGGCGAGCCAGCTCTTCGGCGCCTGGGACCTGGTGCTGTACTACGACATGTCGCGCCCGCCGCGGCCGCTCACCGGCGAGGACAAAGACCGCCTCGCCGAGATGAACCGCCACATGGACCGCCACATCGGCGACCGGCGCAAGATGCCGCGCGACCCGACGAAGGTGCTGGCCCTGCTCAATGCCTACGTCGAGCTGATGCTCGTCGGCAAGCGCGAGGAAGAGCGCCCTTCGGTGGCGGTGATCGTCGACTTCGCGCACCTGCTGCTGCCGCGCACGTCGGTGGCGCACACGTCGGAGAACCTCGCCGCCAACCTGGTGACGGTGCTCAACTGGGCGCGCAACCCGTACATCAAGCGCGTCAACTTCTCGTTCGTGCTGCTCAGCGAGAAGGCCTCGGACGTGAGCGAGGCGGTGGTCAGCTCGGCGCACGTGCAGCGTGTCGAGCGCGGATTGCCCGACCGCACCGAGCGACTGGCCTTCATCGACTGGATGCGTGCCGGGCGCGACTTCTCCGAGATCTCGGAGGTCACGCCGGACAACCTAGCCAGCCTGACAGCGGGGCTGACGCTCGTCGACGTGCAGGGCTTGATGATGAGCGCGATCCGCACCGGCGATCGCATCACCCTCGACTCGCTCAAGGACGACAAGAAGGAGCTCATCGAGTCGGCGTGCGCCGGCATGGTCGAGCTGGTGGAGCCCGAGCACGAGCTCGACATGGTCGTCGGGCACGACGCCGCCAAGAAGCGACTGCGCGAGGACGCGCGGCTAATCCGCGAAGGGCACCTCGACGCGGCGCCGATGGGCTACCTGATGAGCGGGCCGGTGGGTACCGGCAAGAGCTTCCTCGCCGAGTGTTACGCCGGCACGGTGGGCATCCCCACGATCAAGCTGCTCAACTTCCGATCCAAGTACGTCGGCGAGACCGAGGGCAACCTCGAGAAGATCCTCAAGGTGCTGCGCGTGATGGGTCCCGTGTCGGTGGTCATCGACGAGGCCGACGCGGCGCTCGGCAACCGCGAGGCCGGCGGCGACTCGGGCACCAGCAACCGCGTCTTCGCCCAGATCGCGCAGCAGATGGGCAACACCAAGTACCGCGGCAAGATCATCTGGTTTCTGATGACCTGCCGGCCCGACCGCCTGCCCATCGACCTCAAGCGCCAGGGGCGCGCCGAGGTGCACATCGCGCTGTTCTACCCGCAGGGTGAACAAGAGCTGCGCCAGATGTTCATCGTGATGGGCAAGAAGAACGGCGTCGCGATCAGCGACGAGCTGGTGCCGCCGCTCGGCGACCTCAAGCTCTCCGGCGCCGACATCGAAGGTGTCGTCGGCCGCGCCAAGCGCCTCGCCTTGCTCGACGGCCGGCGCGAGCTGAGTAAGGAAGACATCGCCTCGGCGCTCGAGAACTTCATCCCTTCGGCGGAGGACGCCGAGAAGCGCCTGCAGGAGCTGGCCGCGATCCTCGAGTGCACCGAAGCCGACATGCTGCCCGAGGACATCCGCGCCGAAGTGCGCGACGCCGACGGCAAGAGCAAGATGCTGCGCCGCTTCGAAGCCCTGCGCGCCCAGCTCGAGTAGCGCAACGCGCGTCGCGCGCGGGCGCGATCGGGGTTGGGGAGGAATCGATGAGACAGGCTGCCATTCTGCTGCTGTCGCTGACGGCGCTGCTCGCTGGCGGTTGCTCGGACAGCAACGCGCCGGGCGCCGACAGCGACGTTGGCCGGCACGACGGGCGTGCGCTCGATGTGGGCGCCGACAGCGACGGCGCGCAGCCGCCGAGCGACACGACTATCGACGGCGCCGACATGTCGAGCGGCGAGGAGCCGAGCTGCAGCGGTCTGCCCGCACAAGGCTCGCTGCCCGACGGCACCATCGCCGGCGCCGTGACGACGCCGCACCCGACACTGCGCAACGCCACCGTCGAGTGGGCCATCGAGGGCGACGCCAACGCCGACGGTCACGTGCAAGCGCGCTACCGCAAAAAGGGTAGCAACGCGTGGCGCCTCGCGATGGCGCTGCGCCGCGTGCCCGCCGGCAGCAACGAGGGCTTTTCGTGGGGCAACCGGCATTCGGGCAGCATCTTCGGCCTCGAGCCCGGCACGACCTACGAGATCGAGCTCTGGCTGCGCGACCCCGACGGCGGCTGCGCCATCGAGCGACGGGAGGTCACCACGCGGCCGGTGCCGCAGCCGATGGCGGGCGCGCGCGTGGTCTCCGTCACCCCGGCGACGCTGGGCGCCGCGCTGTCATCGGCTCAGCCCGGCGACATCATCGAGCTCGGCGCCGGCAGCTACCAGAGCTTCGTGTTGCAGCGCGACGGCAGCGAGGGCAAGCCGATCGTGGTGCGCGCCAAGGCGGGCGATACCGTCACCGTCGCTGGCACCGTCGACGCCCGCTCGCGCCAATACGTCCACGTCGTGGGTCTGCAGGCCAACCGCATCCGCTTCGGCCTCTCCAAGCGCGTCACGATCACGCACAACACGGTCACCGCGGTCGCCCAGTTCGACGGCATCGGCGCCTACAAGCGCGCCGAGGACGCCTACATCGCGGACAACGTCGTCAGCGGGCCGACGACCTGGAACGAGGCGGCCCTCGGCGCCAGCGGGCAGAACAACGGCGAGTGCATTCTGCTCACCGGCCCCGGACACGTCGTCGAGCACAACAAGGTCAGCGGCTGCCGCGACAACATCTCGCTGCTCGAGGACAGCGAGGCGGTCGATCAATACAGCATCGACATCATCGCCAACGACATCGACCGCGCCGCCGACGACGGCGTCGAAGCCGACTTCTGCGCTCACAACTGCCGCGTCATCGGCAACCGCTTCACCAACGTCTTCATCGCCATGAGCTCGCAGCCGGGCCTCGGCGGGCCAACCTACTTCATCCGCAACGTCGTCTACAGCAACGTCTACATCGCCGCGTTCAAGCTCTATCGCGGCAGCGTCGGCGACGTGGTGCTGCACAACACCATCGTCAAGCAGGGCGACGCGCTGGCCATCACCGCTGGCCGCGCACACGCACGCCAGCTGTTTCGCAACAACCTCTTCATCGGCGGCCCCGGCGGCACCTTCAACGGCTGGTCGAGCGGCAGCGGGCGCGTCGTTTGGCTGCCCGACGCGGCATCCGACGGGAGCTACGACTACGACGGCTTCGGCTCGACCAACAGCAACAACAGCGGGCGTATCGGCTCGACGACGTTCAGCAGCTTCGCCGAGCTTCGCAGCAAGACCAGCGAGGCGCACGCCGTGCAGGTGGACCTCGGCGTATTTGCCGCCACTATCGCGCTGCCGCAAAGCCCCTTCCCCGCCAAGGCGCCGCAGGATCTGCGCCTGCGCGCCGGCTCGGCGGCGGTGGACGTGGGCGAGGTCATCGCCAACGTCAACGATGGCTACGCGGGGGCTGCGCCCGATCTGGGCGCCTTGGAGCAGGGGGCGGCCGCGCCGAGCTACGGGCCGCGCTAGCCTGGGGCGAGTGCTAGGGATACGTGATGAGCTTGAACTTGGGCTCGAAGGAGAGGTCCTTGAGCGTGAAGGTCGCGCTGGGGCTGGCGCTGCTGCTGGTGAGCACGTACTCGAAGACGTGACCGCTGTCGGCGCGGGCGAAGGCCGAGACGCGCTGGTAGCTGCTCTGGTCGAGCGCCGCGGCGCTCTCGGTGCGCAGCGAGCCGCCGCGCGGGTCGGCGACGCTCGGCGCCCAGTACCAAGTCGATCCGCTCCAGCGGTAATGCACGAGCTTGGCGGGCGCGCCGCTCTTGGCCCTGGAGTGGCCGTAGAGCTCGATACGCAGCGCGCTCCAGTCGAACTTGTTGCCCTGGTACCAGACCAGCGCGGTGGTCAGCTCGAAGGGCACGTCGCTGGGGATGTCCGACGGGCGGCCGACGTCGACCCAGCCCTGGAAGCCGTTGCCGTTGTGGTGATTGCGGTAGAGCTTGTAGCGATTGGCCCGCTCGTCGAACGCGGTGACGAACAACGCGAGCTGGCCGGTGCCGCCCGAGAGGGGGTTGGCGCTGAAGTAGGTCGCGACGGTCGGCGCCCCATAGGTGTGACGCGTGGTGGGCGCGCCCAGCGAGCTCCAGCTCCAGCTGCCGTTTTCTGGGCGCGTGCGCATGTAGACCGTGGAGCCGTTGGTGGTCAGATCGGTGGGCGCGTCGTATGTGGAGTCGGCGGTGACGAAGACGTAGCTGCGCGCCAGGCCGTAACACGGCGTCTGTCCTTCGCAGCTCGACTTGACCGGATCGCAGCACGCGCCGCCATCAGGATTGGTCACCAGCCGGTGCGTGACGACCGTCGCGCTGCCGGGGCCCATGCGCACGCGCGCGACGCCCGATGGCGTGCCGTGGCTGACTACGCGCGTGTTGCCGCTCTGCGTGCGCTCGAGCTCCACCAGCGGCGCGCTGGTGACCCAGTTGTAGGCCAGCGAGCGCGGTGCGCCGTCGATCATGCCGCTGCCGAAGATGTGCTCGAGGCGGTTGTCGCTGGTGTAGATCGCCGCCTGCGCGCTGAAGCTGCGCCACGCGCCGAGGTTCAGCGACGGAGTCAGCGTGCTGTTGGTCGGCGGGAGAAAGCGCGTGAACGTGGCGGCGCCGCCGAGGGGCCGGCGCACCAGGCTGACGGCGGTCAGCTGCGAGGTGGAGTAGCCGAAGAAGAGCTGGTGGTCGCTGCTCGCGCCGAGCGCGTCGCGCACCACCAGGCCGGTGTCGATGCCGCCGCCGGCCGGCGTGTTCTGCGGATCGTCTTGGTCGAGCCTGTAAAGCGGCGGGTTGTCGGCGTTGTTGCCGAGGTGTCTCCAGTCATCCCACTTGCGTCCGTCGCTGTCGATGGTGCGCACCGAGAGGCCCTTGCGAGTCCAGGCGTAGAGCGAGATGGTCTGCTTGTTGTGGTAGGGCAGAAGCGTCGTGTGCGAGTCGTGCTTCGCGCGCGGCAGGTGGCGTGACTGCGCCGCGTTGGCGACGTTGACGTCGGTGGTGTTGTTGATGGTGCCGCCGAAACCGCCGCCGATGCCGCCGAGCTGGGCCGATGCGACGACGGGCAGCAGGGAGACAGCGAGCAGGACCGCGAGCGAGAGCGCGCGCCGGCGCGAGTAGCTTTGCATGTGAGCACCTCCTTGGGGTTGGCGCGGCCGCTCATTTCAAGCGCTGTGCCTGGAGGATCGGTGCTCTAAGGGTGCGAGAGGACTGGAGCGCGCCCGCCGATGTCTCATGAGACGCGACCGGCTGCGAGGCGCTAGACCCAGCGCAGGCGGCGCGCGAGGGCGCGCGCGTCGTAACGACGCTCGGCGGTGTGCAGCGCCAGCGTCGCGCCGCTGGCGGCGAGGCGCTTGAGCTCGGCGGTGAGCACGCTGAGGCGATCGTAGGCGGCGCGGTCGCTACACGGCTCGCCGAGCTCGAGGGTGCGTTCGACGTCGCGCTTGGGATCGCGGAACGTCAGGCGCGCCTGCTCGAGGCTGGCGATCCAGCGCGCGCGCCGCCACTGGCGAGCGGCGGTCTGCATCGCCTCCTCGAGCGCTTCGAGCACGCCCTCGACGGTAGGCAGGTCGTCGTCGTCGCCGGCGGCCGGCGCGTCGGCATCAGCGTCGCCCGCGTCGTCGCCGCGGGCGGGCGCGTCGAGCGGACGCACCGCACGCAGCAGACACACGGCGGCCGGGACGCTGGGGTGCACGTGGCGCTCGACCAGCTGCTGCAGCGCCTCGCGCACGATCGCGCGCGTCGCTTCGTCGGCGTCGCGTCGCCACAAGAGCGCCAGCGTCGCGTCGAGGTCGCCTTCGAGCGCGCCGAGCACGCGCTGCAGTCGCTCCGCGCTGCGCGGCGACGAAAGCGGCGCGACGGTCTCGCCCAGCACCTTCACCTCGGCGACGGTCTCGTCGTCGCCGGCGCGCAGGTGCACGTTGTAGGGCGGGCGATGCGCGCGGATCAGCTCGCACTCGTGTAGCGCTGCCTCGAGCGCCGAGGGCGTCTCGTGCACGCGCACGTCGTGCACCTGGCAGAGCAGCTCGGCCACGCGCTGCTCGCGCCCTCCCCCGCCCGACAGCTTGCGCGTGCGGAAGTAGCTGTTCACGCGTGCCTTGAGCGAGGTGGCCTTGCCGACGTAGAGCACCTCGCCGCGCGCGCCGAGCAGCTCGTAGACGCCCGGCGCGTCGGGCAAGGCGAGCCGGCGCTCGCGCTGAAGCGGCGTGTGACGGCCCGTTGGCCGCGCCTTGGTGCGCGCAACGAAGTCGCGCAGGCCTTCGAGCGTGGTCACACCGTGCTCGTCTTCGAGGCGCGACACCAGCTCGCGCCAGACGTGTTGCGTCGCTTCGACGTGCGCCGCCGCGCGCTTGAGCTCGCAGTCGAGCGCGTAGCCGAGATAACCCGCCACCGCGCGCAAGCCGCGCCGCGGGAGCGCGGGCAAGAGCCGCACGGCGAGCGCGTGCGTGCAGACGAGCTCGTGCTCGAAGGGCCGCTCGCAGCGCGCGGCGAGCGCCGCCAGAAACGGCCGCTCGAAGCGCGCCACGTGCGCGACCAGCGCCGCGGCATCGGCGAGGTCCGCTTCGAAGCGCGCGAAGACCGAGCACGCGTCGGGCGCCCGCGAGAGCGCCGCGTTGTCGACCCCCACCATGCGCTCGATGCGGCGCGGCAGCTTCTCGCCGTCGGGCAGCGCCACGAGCGACGCGCTCACGGCGCCGCCGGGTGCACGCGCCCAGCCGAGCTCGATCACGTGGTCATCACCCGCGCGCGACCCGCTGGTCTGGCAGTCGACAACGACGACAGGAAGCTCGCTCAGCAGCCCCACCGCGTCACGATACTGCACATTCGTTCAGCCCTCAACCACGCGCCTTCAACACCGCCTCGATGTGCGCCACCAGCGCCCGCGGGATCTCGTTGGCCTGATACGCGACGTCGCTCGGCACGCCCCAAGGGCTCTCGATCTCGTCGGCGAGCTCGAGCCGTCGCAGCGCGGGCAGCGCGCCCTCCTCCAGCGCGGCGAGCAGCGAGCGCGCCGCGCCGACCTTGATGTTGTTGAACGGCAGCCGCAGCACCTCGAGCTTGCCGAGGTGCGGCGAGCTGACGAGGCGCTTGCTGCCGCGCATGCCGAGCCGCTGCCCGCCGAGATCGAGGTGGCGCAGCTCGCCGAGCCGCTCGCAGTCGGCGATCATCGCCGCGCCGTCGAGCCCCACGCCGCGCCCACGCCGATGCGCGCCGATGCGCAGCCAACGCAGGCGCCCGATAAACGGCGCCTCGAGCAGACGTGCGAGGCTCTCGACGTTGGCCAGGTACTGGTCGGCGGTGAAGTCCAGCCGCTCGATGCAGCTGCCGAGCGCGTCGCAGCTCGCGAGCAACTCGATGTGCTTGGCCGGGATGGGCCCCACGCCCGTGTTGTGCTCGAGCTCGAGCGCGCGCAGCAGCGGCAGCGCGGCCACGACCTTGGCGGCGTGCTTGTGAAACGCCGGCATGCGCACCGTGATCTGATCGATGAAGCCGCGCGCCATCAAAAAGCGCACGATGTAAGGGTGCACGGCCGCGCTCCAGGCGCCGCCATACTGCTCGAGCAGCTCGGCCTCGCGCGCCTTGACGCGGGCGAGCTCGCCGGCTGGATCCTCGACGCCGTCGAGCGCCTCGCCGCGCTCGAGACGCGCGCGCCGGCACTGCAGCGCGATCATCTCGCCGCGCGGATCGCCGCCCTCGGTGAGCCGATCGGCGTAGACGATGCGCGGCGTGTCGTCGTCGGGTGCGGCGCGGATCTCGTCGATCCACTGCGCCTCGGAGCGATCGAGCGCGAGCTCGGCGTCGGGCCCCTCGCCGCGCGCCACTAGCGCCCACGCCTGCGCGAACAGCTCCGCCAGCGGGCGCAGCGGCAGCAGGCGCGACAGCGGCGAGAAGACATCGCCGCTGGGTAGGATCTCGGCCTCGTAGAGCGCCAGCTTGAAGCGCTCGCTGGCTGGATCCGGCGGCGCGCCCGTCTCCCACGGCCCTGGCAGCACGACCTTGCGTCCGGCGCGCGGCATCGCCTCCTCGCGCGCCAAGCCCGCCGCCACCAGCTCGCCCGCGGCGCGCTTGAGCTGCGCCGACTTCCAGCCGTTGACCGTGCGCAGCCACGGGTCCGTGCAGTCGACGAGCGCCAGCAGCTGCAGGTAGAGCGTCGCCGCGTCGCGCCCCAGCGACAGCTGGGTCGCTACGCCCTCGACCAGCTCCGGCACGCTGACGCGAGGGTCGGCGTGATAGCCGCCCTCGGCGCGCGCCGCGCTGCTCAGCAGACGCGCGAGCCCCTCGCTGCGCAGCGCGAGGAACGCCCCGTAGCGATCGCCGCGCTCGCGCCGCCGCACCGTCTCGATGAAGCCGACGTGTCGCGCGCGCTCGGCCTCGTCTGCGACGGCGGCGAGCCGCGCCGGCCGAAAGTACAGATACCCGTGACACGAGACCAGCACGCCGTTGTCGGCGCCGTGGTGATGCGGGTACTTCTCGAAGCCGGGCGGCACGTACTTTTCGCCGCCGATCTTCTGCTTGCGCTCCCAGAAGCCGGCGTAGCAGAGCAGCTCGGGGTTGCGCATGCGCGCGTGAACCCGCTCGAAGAGCGCCGGCAGCGCCGCTCGCCAGCGGTCATCGGGCGGCAGCACCATCGCCAGGTAGGCGCAGGCTTGCGCCGCGGCGAGCATCGCCTCGCCCGAGAAGCACGGCGTGTCGCGCCGTAGCGGGCGCGGCCGGCCGTGGTGATGCGAGTGCCACTGGCCGTCGACGTCAAAGAGGCTCGGCTCGCCGTCGAGCGTCGCGCGCAGCGCCTCCCAGGGGAAGGGTTTGACGAGGCGCGCCGCCTCCTTTTCGATCTTTGCTCGGTCCATCGCCGGCCCATACTCGCGCGAGCGCAGCGCGATTGCGAGCGGCTCCGTCCCTCGCTATGGTCCGCCGAAGCCCCTCAAGGAGCGCGACATGACCAAGAACCTGGGCCTGCGCACGATCGCCGAGACCGACCCCGAGCTGTGGGAGCTGATCCTCGCCGAGGAGCAGCGCCAGGCGCGCACCATGCGCCTGATCCCGTCCGAAAACTACGCATCGGCCGCCGTGCTCGAAGCGACCGGCAGCGTGCTGACCAACAAGTACTCCGAGGGGTACCCCGGCCGGCGTTACTACGAGGGCCAGCAGCTGATCGACCAGGTCGAAAAGCTCGCGCGCAACCGCGCCAAGGCCCTCTTCGGCGCCGAAGCGGCCAACGTGCAGCCCTACTCCGGCTCACCGGCGAACCTCGCCGTCTACTTCGCGTTCCTCGATCCCGGCGACACGCTGATGGGCATGGCGCTGCCGCACGGCGGCCACCTGACCCACGGCTGGAACGTCTCGATCACCGGCAAGTACTACAACGCCGTGCAGTACACGGTGCACCCCGAGACCCATCGCCTCGACTTCGACGCCATCCGCGCCCTCGCCAGGGAGCACCGGCCGAAGATCATCGTCGCGGGCGCCACCGCCTATCCGCGCATCATCGACTTCGCCGCGTTCGCCGACATCGCCCGCGAGGTCGAAGCGTTGTTCGTCGCCGACATCGCCCACATCTCGGGCCTCGTCGCCGCCGGCGTGCACCCCTCGCCCGTGCCGCACGCCGACGTCGTGACAACCACCACGCACAAGACGCTGCGTGGCCCGCGCGGCGGCATGATCCTGATGAAGAAGAAGCACCGCAAGGCGATCAACAACGCGGTCTTTCCCGGCCTGCAGGGCGGCCCGCACAACCACACCACGGCCGCGCTGGCCGTGGCGCTCGCCGAGGCGGCCACCGACGAGTTCAAAGTCTACGCCCAGCAGATCGTCGACAACTCCAAGGCGCTGGCCGAAGCGCTCTCCGAGCGCGGCTTCGAGCTCGTCACCGGCGGCAGCGACAATCACCTCATCCTCGTCGACCTGACCAGCAAGAACATCCCCGGCAAGGTCGCCGCGCAGGCGCTCGATCGCGCTGGCATCGTCTGCAACTACAACACGGTGCCCTTCGACAAGCGCAAGCCCTTCGATCCGAGCGGCATCCGCCTGGGCACGCCGTCGCTCACGTCACGCGGCATGAAGCAGCCCGAGATGGTCAAGCTCGCGCAGTGGATGGCCGAGGTCGTGGCCAAGCCGGAAGACGAGGCGCTGACCACGCGCGTGGCCAACGAGGTCGCCGAGCTCTGCAAGGGCTTCCCCGCCCCGGGGATCCCCATCCGCTAGCGAGGACGCGCCAGGACTTGCCGCCCACGCACAAAGCGTTCGCACGACGCTGCATCAGCGGCGCCGTCGCGCTGCCGCTGATCGCGCTGGCGTCGATCGCGCTGACGAGCTGCGGCCGCGTGCGCGTGAGCACCGGCCCGCAGATCACCGAGGACGGCGAGTTCGCCAAGTGCCCGTCGGGCGCTTCATTCGACAAACGGCGCACCGATAAGGGCACCGTGCAGTGGTGCCGCACGCGCGCCGGCATCAAGAACGGCCCCTGGCAGAGCTACTACCCATCGGGCAAGAAGTGGCTCGCCGGCGAGTACAAGCGCGACAAGAAGCACGGCGTGTGGACGGTCTGGTACAAGTCCGGCGCGCGCAAGTCGTTCGGCAGCTTCGACGACGGCAAGGCGCAAGGGCGCTGGGTCAGCTTCTACGAAAACGGCAAACGCCGCGCCGAGGGGCGCTTCGAGAAGGGCAAGCTGCACGGCAAACGCACCGAGTTCTGGCCCACCGGTCGCGCGCGCGACGAGAGCTACTTCGAGCACGGCAAGATGCACGGCAAGCGCACGTGGTGGTCGCTGCTCGGTCGCAAGCTGGTGGTCGGCAACTACGAGCAGGGCAAGCGCAGCGGCCGCTGGATCGGCTACCACCCCAACGGCCGCGTGCGCATCGAAGGCAGCTTCGACAACAACCAGCGCACGGGCGTGTGGGTGCAGTACGACAAGAGCGGCAAGCTGATCTCGCGCGGCGTCTACGACAGCGGAGTGCTCGCTTCGGGCAGGCCCGTCGACAGCCTCTGAACGCACGAAGGCGCGGCCGTGTCGCGATGGACAGGCCGCGCCTTGGTGGCGGTCAAGCGACGCGTGTCGCTGACCGCGCGGGGTCATGCTCGCGCCTTACTTGATGGGCGCCGCCTCACCCTTGGCCGCCTTGAGGCCGCGGTTGTAGCCCTTGGTGCCCCAGCCGATGCCGCTGGCGAGCGCGCCGAGGGTGGTGCCGATGGCCGTGCTGGCCACGGGGTGCGCCTTGATCACGCTGCCGACGTACTGGATCGGCATCTTGACGAGGTCGGCGCCGGCCTGGATGGCGTGCACGGCAGCCTCGCGGAACTCGGGGGAGACGGCCGTGGCCGTCAGCAGCGCCGTCGGCACCGCGACGCCGAGCGTCTTGCCGGGGTTGTTGACGACGTAACGCAGCGGCCGACCGATGGTGGTGTTCAGCACGCGCTTGGTGCCGCGCCAAAGCTGCGTCGCGCGCGTCTTGACGATGTGGCGCGCCATCTGGTGCGGCTTAATCGCCTTCGCTTGCGGCTCGGCGAAGGACGGCGTGGCGAAGCCGATCCCGAAAGCGATGATGGTCAGCAGGCTCAGTTTGGTCGCGATGGTCTTCATTGTCGGTCTCCTAGGCAGCTCGGCTGCCTTGTTTGTGGTGCAAGCCAATCCATGGCCGCGACGTAAGTCGCAGCAATTGCTCGCTGTTTCTCGTTAGGAGCGTCTCTCGGACGCGACCGACACTAGAGCAACGGCCGTGCCACGCGGAAACCACATGACAATTGCCAGATGCGTTCTGTCAGGCCTCTGAAAAGCGAACGCACTGTCTGGCGGCCGTCGTTACCAGCGTCTCCAGTGGCCGCCTCTTCGATTCTCAATGCGCGCGTCTCGCCGCCGATCACGAGAGCAGGAGGAGATCCATGCGCCCTGCATTCACTCTCGGCCTCGCGCTAGCCCTCACGGCGACCGGCTGCGGCCCCACGCTCAAAGACAGCCACGAGTGGAATCAGCGCGCCGTGCGCGCCGCCTTCTTTCACGATGTCTGCAAGCTGCAGTCGTACTTCGAGACGGCACACCAGCCCAAGCCGACCACCGACACGTCGGTCAACAGCAACGGCGACGCGATCTTCAAGCTGCGCAGCGTCGAGACCGTAGCGCTGTCGCGGCTCGTCGAGCGCTTCTACAAGCGCGCGCCGGCGCTGCGCGGCGAGGTGGTGGCCTACGTGCAGTACCACCTCAAGGGCCGGCACCGCACGGTGCCCGTCGGCGCCTCCACCGACCTGGTGGTCAACGGCACGAGCGTCTCGCTGCCCTATCACCCCTGCGTGGGCGCCTTCTTCTTCGGCGAGCAACGCTACCGCGCTCGCCGGGCGCTGCTCGAGAGCGGCGACGCCTCGCTCGCCTCGCGCTGATCTACATCTATCCTATGACCCGGTCTTGTCGCGCACGTCGGGCGCGGCCTCGCCGCGCTGGCAGGGCCCCTTGACCTGGTAGGCCTCGCCGCGCAGGCGCTTGGCCGCCGTCGCGAGCCGCCAGCCCAGATAGCCGCGGTTGAAGCTGAGCGCGTTTCGCGGCTCGAAGATCGGGTTTTTCACGGCGCCGACGCTCGCCAGCAGCATCACCTGCTCGGCGACGCTCACCGGGCAGCCCGTCAAGCGCATGTACGGCTCGTCGCGCACGCGGCGCACCTGCAGCTTGCCGATGGTGCTCACCAGCTTGGCGTACACGTCGTCATGTTTGATCGTGTACGGATCCTTGCTGTCGCGGTGCTGGTAGACGCTCTCGACCTGCACGGGCTTGCCGTGGATCTCGCCCTGCCACCTGGCGCAGTCTCCGATAAAGAAGACGCGCTCGCCGGGCTGCGCGTCGATGGGTCCTTGGTAGTCGCCAAACACGACGTGCATGCGCGGCAGCTTCTCGTCGCACTGCTCGTCGAACTGGCGCAGGATCTCGATCGCCTCCTCGATGGCGCCCGGGCAGCCGCCCCAGCAATACTCGGCGTGCTCGCGCTCTGGCGGCGGGCCCGCGTAGGCCGTGATGTTGGTGCCCTCGAAGTACTTCTCGACGCGGATCAGCCCCACCTCGAAGCCCTCGGCGCGCGACTTCGCCTCCTCGAGCGAGACGTCACCGCTTAACTGGATCTTCGATAGGTCCGTGGTTCCGAAGCCGCGATCCTCGGCGAGACGGATGTGGCCCACCGATCGCGGATCGACGCCGATGATGTGGCAGCACACCGCGTCGAAGGCGACCTGGCTGTTGCCGAAGACGAGCAGGTTGAGCCGGCGCGGCTTGGGCGTGAGCATGCGCCCCTCGCCGGCGATGATCCCGTCGATGCAGATCAGCTGCGGCTGAATGATGTGCTGCAGGTCGGCGATCTTGTCGTCGAGTCGGTGATCGTGGTCGATCAGGCGGTGGCGGTCGTCTTGGATCCCGATGTAGTTCTTCATCGAGAACGTCACCGTGGTCCACGGGTGGGCCTTGAACTTCGGCATGTTGACGAAGAAGTCGGCCTGCGCCACGGGCGCGGGGGTGAAGACGTAGTCGCGCAGGCGCTCGGGATGCGTGTAGGCGATCTCGAGCTGCTGCTGCTCCTCGAAGCAGTAGCGTTTGACGCCGGGCACGCGCTCGAGCATCGCGTCGAAGCCCGACTCGGCGAACGTCACGCGCGTGGGCACGGTGATGCCGCAGCGCTCGCCGACGGCGAGCTCCTGCATCTGATCGTTGCCGACGTCGCGCAGCGCGCGCAGCATGCCCTCGGTGACCTCGGGCCGCGTGTGTGCGAAGGGAAACTGCGGGCCGGCGGCGACGAGGTTGGGTTTGACCAAGGTGCGCCCGAATGGCGCGAGCTCGAGCGCTTCGAGCGCCTCGCGGGCGATGACGCGGATGCGCGCCGCGTCGTACTCGTCGCAGTGACGGATGATGACCTTGGGCTCTGCAGGGATCCTCATGGCGGGATCTTAGCACCCGCCGAGCGCCTCAGGTCGCGGCCGCCAACGGACTAGGCGTCGAAGCTGTGCGCCTCGGCCAGCAGCTCGCTGATGAACTGCCGGCCGTCGTCGTCGAGATCGACGAAGCGCAGATTGGAGCGCCCGTCGAAGCCCTCGCCAACCTCGGCCTCGATCTGAAAGACGCGCGCCTCGTTCTCCACCAGCAGCTGCACGCCGTGGCGCGCGCCGCTGGGAAGCGGCCGCGGGGTGCGCAGCAGCACGCCGTCGTCCGTGAGGGCTTCGGCGAGGAAGAAGGCCGGCTGGCCGTCGTCGCCGGCCCCATCGACCCAGGCGCCGTAGGCCACGCGCCGTCCAAAGAGCTCGGGCGAGAGGTTTAGGTTGGCACGCTCTGACATCGGTCCATCTGCTCCTGTTTGTCCGGGCGACATAGCCATTCAAAGCGAGCGTTAGATCTCGGGCAAATTTTCGACGCACCATCACGAGGCGTGAAATTTGACAACCGCGTTGCCGCGCTGCGCGAGCGCGTGTGCACGGCGCATACAGCGTCCGCTGTGCTTTCGCAGTTTTTCCGCGGCGGCATTGTCCTTGCTCTGCTCGGCCGTCGTATTGGCCTTCAGCGCAAGGAGCCCGCGATGTTTCAAGCCCGCCTGGTCGTCGTCGTCCTGTCTCTCGCCATCGCCGTCAGCTGCGTCGGCCGCCCCTTTGACGAGACGCGCGGCGTGACCGTCGTCGAGCTGCAGAGGCGCTACGCGCAGGCGCTCGACAAGGACGTCGACATCCTCTTCATCGTCGACAGCTCGGGCTCGATGGACGACGAGCAGGCCGCGCTAGCCAAGAACTTCCCGCAGCTGATCGAAGCGCTGCGCGTGCCCGAGCTCGGCAACCGCCTGCCCAACGTACACATCGGCGTGATCACGCCTGACCTCGGCGTGCCGGGGGGCGGGCTCGACCGCTGCAGCCAAAACGGCGACGGCGCGCGCCTTCGCCGGCCGACGACGTGCGGCGCGTCGCTTCCGACGGACGCCTACATCACCTACGATCCCGACAGCAATCAAACCAACATCCCTGGCAGCGGCGACCCGATCCAGCGCGTCAAGGACGCCTTCAGCTGTATGGCCAAGGTCGGCACCAGCGGCTGCGGCTTCGAGCAGCAGCTCGAGGCGGCGCGCCGCGCGCTCGACCCCGAGCTGAACATCAACCCGGGCTTCCTGCGCCCCGGCGCGCGGCTGGTGCTGGTCTTCATCACCGACGAGGACGACTGCTCGGCGCACAACGCGACGCTCTACTCCGAGGCGCACACGGGCCCGCTCGGCCCGCTGCACTCGTTTCGCTGCTTCGAGTTCGGCTTCACCTGCAACATCAACGACCGCACCGTCTCGGGGCCGCGCACCGAGTGCACGCCGCGCAGCGACTACCTTCACGACGTGCAGACGCGCTACGTCGAGTTCTTCAAGCGTCTCAAGCCGCAGGGGCGAACCATCGTCGCCAACATCGCCACACCCACCGGCCGCATCGAGGTGCGCTACGGCGCTGACGACAAGCAAGCCGACCTCGTCTCGCCCTGCCCCGGCAACGACGACGCCAAGCCGGCGCTGCGCCTGGAGGCCTTCTCCAAGGCCTTCAACAAGGAGGGCAGCTTCGACAGCATCTGCAGCGGCGACTTCTCGGCGCCGCTAGCGCGGCTCGGCGAGCGCATCGTCGCCAACCTCGGCGGACAGTGCGTGCCCGGCGCGCTGCTCGACGGCAACGGCGGTTTGGTCTGCCGCGCCGGCGACGCGCTCGGTCCCGCGGCGAGCGGCGCCGCCTGTCAGCAAAGCTGTCTGCAGCAGGCCAGCTGCACCGTCACCGACGTCGCACCCGACGGCGCGCAGACGGCGCTCGCGCGCTGCGCGCCGGCGCAGTTCGATGATCCGAACAACACCTCGTGCGGCGAGACGTGTCCCTGCTGGCGCATCGTGCCGCGCGCCGAGTGCGGCAAGAACGGCTCGCCGCCCTACGGCTTCGAGATCCTGCGCCGCGAGGAGGCGCCCGTGGGAACCACCGCGACGTTTCGCTGCCGCGGCGCGCTCGCCGGCTGGACGTCACCCGAGGTGCTCGACATCGCCCAGTGCCAGAAGTAGCGCCGTTACTCGGGCCAAATGTCCTGGTTGGCGATCTCGAGCAGATTTCCGGCAGGGTCGTGAAAGTAGAAGCTCTGGCCGTCGCGCGGCCACTCGACCTCGGAGATGACCTCGACGCCCTGCTCGACGAGGTAGCGCTTCCAGCGCTCGTAGTCGGCGCGCGCCACGACGAAGCAGGTGTGGATGCAGCCGCGCGCGCCGTGTGGCGGAAGCCTGCCCGCCACCTCGGTCAGCTTGGCGTCGAACAGCAGGTACACGCTCGGTCCGGCGCGGTAAAAGAGGCTGCGGCCCGGCTCCTTGCCGAGCAGGCGCATGCCGAGCACGTCGCTGTAGAAGCGCTCTGCGGCGTCTTGGTCGTCGTAGTAGAGCACCGTCTCGAGCACGCCGCCCAGCGGCGGTCTCGCGGTGTTGGTGGAGACGTTGGCGCCGGCGTCGCTCATCGGCTAGCGCGACGTCGGTGCGGCCCCGTCGGGCTGCGCCCAGTCGAACCACGTGTAGCGCTCGAAGAAGAAGATCTTCTTGGCGATGCCGTGCTTGGCGCGAAAGCGGCCGCTGAATCCGACAAACCAGCGCGGCGCGCGGTGGTTGCTGACCTTCGCCGCCATCGACAGCGCCGTCTGCGCGATGGCAGGCAGGCGCTTGCGGTTGGCGCCGTCGAGCGGCTCGATGACGATCTTGAGCTTGGTCTTGTCGATCTCGATGTTGGTCTTGCCCGCCAGCTCGTTGACCACGTCGTCGATGTCGGCCGGCGTGACGGTCTTGTTCTTGCGGAGCAGCGCTTGCTTGAGATCGTGGGAGGCCTGGCCGAACTGGTACTCCATGTCGCTGACCTTGTAGCGACAGTAGCCCCAGTAGCCGCCGGCGCCGAGGCCGCCGAGGAAGAGCAAGGCGAAGAACGCGCGCCAGGGAAAGCCGCCGCGCTTGGGCGGGTCGGGCACGCTGCGGCGGATCGCCGCGGCCTGCGAAGCTCGATCATCCTCTCGCGCGGGCGGCGACCAGGTGGACGCGGTCGGCGCGCGATTGCGGTCCTGTTTCTCGAGCTCGGAAGGCCGAGTGCCCTCCGGCATGTCGAGCTCGAGGTCGCCCTGATAGTCGGCGAACCCGCTGCGTGGCGGCTTCTTCATAGGTGCTCGCACAGTCTAGCGCGAACGGCGCGTGCTCGCGAGCCGTAGCGCTGGGCGCCCTAACCAGCGATACTCTTGGTTCTTCTCGCTGCTGATGCCACTTCGCCTGCTCCTCACTTTGGTCGTCGCGCTGCTCGCGAGCCGCGCCTGCGAGCACAGCGCGCACGCGCTCGACGTGCGCAAGAAGTACGAGCGCGAGCTGATCCAATGGGCGCTCGGCAAAACCGGGCTCACGCGCGAGCCGCAGCCCGAGGGCAAGATCATCGAGCGCGTCGTGGTGGTGCGCGAAGACATCATCGCCAAGAGCGACCCATGGCCGTCGCTGCTCAACGTGGTCCACGTCAAGACCAAGGAGTACATCATCCGCCAGGAGCTGCTCAAACGCGCGGGCGATCGCTGGGAGCAGGCGCGCATCTACGAGACCGAACGCAACCTGCGCCGGCTGTTCATCCTCGCCGTGGCGCGCACGGTGGCGTGCAAGTCGAAGAAGCCCGGTCACGTGATCCTGATGGTGGTGACCAAGGACCTCTGGAGCATCCGCTTCAACATCATCTTCTCGATGACCGGACAGCTCGTGAAGCTGATCGACTTCACGCCCACCGAGCAGAACTTCCTCGGCCGCAACAAGCAGGTCAGCCTGCACGCGCGCTTTCAGCAGTTCAACTTCAACGGCGGCGTGCTTCGCGATCACGTCGCCCTCGGGCAGCGCTACGTCGACCCGCGCGTCTGGGGGACTCGGCTGCGGCTCGTCGAGACGTTCGATCTGGTGATCAACGGCTCGGTGCCGTGCGCTGGCAGCATCGGCGCCACCGAGAACGTCTGGTGCGATCGCGACACGCGCTCGAGCGGCTCGGTGATCGGCGTCGAGGCCGGAGTTTCGCTCTCGCGACCGCTGTTCTCGCTGGCCACGCCGTGGGCCTTCGCCTGGAGCGCGTCGGTTCGCACGACACCTTATCGCGACCTAGTGCAGGGCTCGGACGGCAACGTCGGCTTCTTTCATCAGGCCTACCTGCGCGACCCGACCACGGGGCGCATCCGCTCTCCCCTCGAGGGCGAAGATGCCGCCGTGCTGGTGCCCATCGCCATCGAGCGACGCATCTTCCGTAGCGAGCTTTCGTTCACGCGCCGCTTCGGCCACGCGATCAAACACGACATCTCGTGGGGCCTCAGCGCCTATCGCGTGCAGTACACGCTGCCCGACTCGCTGCCTTTCGAACAGGACGTGCTCGACGAGCACGCGCGCCTGACGCTTCCGCGCAGCGAGAGCGCGGTGACGTTTTTTGTCGGCTACGCGATCCGCACCACCCGCTTCGTGCGGCTGCGCAACGTGACGTCGTTCGCGCTGAGCGAGGACTTCTCGCTCGGCCCCAGCCTCGACCTGGTCGCCAACTTCGGCCAGAACGTCGTCAGCGGCCGCGCCGCGTTTATCACGCTGTCCGCCGAAGCGTCGTACCGCTGGAGCTTCGGCGGCGACCTGCTCACCGTCTCGGCCATCGCGCAGACGCGCTATCAGCCGCACCTCGACGACGAGCCCGGCTTCAGCGGGCCGTTCGTCAACAACCGCATCGAGCTCGGCGCCAAGAACATCACGCCCAAGCTGCTCATCGGCCGCCTGCACACGCAGATCGTCTGGCTCTATCGCCGCGAGGATCTCAACCGCAGCTTCTTTTCGCTCGGCGGCGACAGCGGCCTGCGCGGCTACACCAACGACCTCTTCCGCGGCCGCGACCTGCTGCGCGTCAACGCCGAGTTTCGCAGCGACCCCATCAACCTCTTCACGTTGCACCTCGGCTTCGTCGTCTTCTACGACGGCGGCGCCACCTACGGCGACTGGCAGCCCAGCAACCGCGACGTGCCCTTCGCCTGGCGCCAAAGCGTCGGCATCGGCGCCCGAGGCCATTTCCCGCAGTTCGACCGCGAGTCGCTGCGCATCGACCTCGGCTTCCCCATCAACGCCGACGGCCGCGGCAGCTTCGGCACCTGGATCTCGCTCAGCTTCGGCCAGGTGTTCTAGCGTTCTACGGCAGTGAACGCCGGCCGCGGACGGGGGACGGGGGACGGGGGGCGGAGCGGGCGCAGCGCGAGCGTCGGAGGACGCCTCGTGCGTTGGTGGTTCGGGCGCGTTCGGGCGCGGCTGGGCTATTGACGGGATGGGAGGCTGGCGGCCTGCGGGCG
>JAGQIK010000043.1 GCA_020431405.1 Myxococcales bacterium | reverse complement strand
TCGAGGTCGTTGAAAGCGCGGCGCGCGTTGGCGCGCACGTAGTCGCGGATCTTGGCCGGCAGGTTGCGCGCGTCGTTGAGCGAGCGGACGATGCTGTTGGGGTCGAGGATCGCGAGCGCGTAGAGCGCGCCCGTCTGCGGATCCACCCAGTGGTCGCGCAGCTCGGTGCCCCGCAGCGTGACCTCGGTGATCGTCTTTTGCGCCGCGACCACGTCCTGCTCCTCGGCGCTGGCGCGGAAGTTCCCAGCGGTGGTGGATCGCTGGTAGTCCTTCATCATCTTGGCGATGTAGCTGTGAAACATCGAGGCGATGGCGCCGCGCGCGCGGTTGTCGGCCGTCTGGCGCGCCAGCGACGGGTTGCGGATGCCTTGCACGATGCCCACGCCGTAGAAGGCGACGCCGTGCGCCCCGTTGTACTTGCCGCTGCCTTTGCGCACCCACACCGGCTTGCCGTCGGGCGTCACACCCGTGACGGCGCCCGGACCTTCGCCCGGCGGCGGTGGACAGCCCGCTCCGAGCGCCAACACGGCGGCAAGGATCGAAAGCTGGACGGCATATCGGGCGCATCGCATGCGTTACTCCTCGTGTTGTCCGGGTCTGTGACGTGGGGTCAGTTTACGTCGAAAGCAGGCGCGTCGACTGTGCGTCAAAACACATCGCGAGAGCAAGTCGCGCGCGCGACGTGGCGACGAGCGGCGTGCGGGCCGCTCGAACGAGCCGGGATATTTGCACGTTCGAGAAGGGTCAAAACGAGTCTGGTGTGACGAGCAAAAAGCGCGTTATGGTGACCTCGTTCTGGCAAAGGTTGACTGTCGACTAACTCGGACCAGCTTGCTGCTGGCCCAGCGCTAGCGATTCGTACGCGAGAGCGATTCATACGCAAGAGTATGGGCGGCTGAACGTACTAGAGCCGACGAGCAACAGGGACCCATACAGCGACATCAGATCTGGGGCGCATCGGTATTGGGGAGGAGGGAACTGGATGAGTGACAGCAACAAGACCAGCGAACGGGGCAGCCGTGGGACGGGTCCGATCGATCTGAGCGGCGTCAACATCACGCGCCGGCGGATCCTCCTCGCGGAGAAAGACCCCGCCAGCCGACGATTGATCTCGTGGACCCTGCGAGTCGACGGCTACGTGGTCGATGACCTCTCCAGCGCCGCCGAATTGTGCGCGGCCGACCTCTCCTCTTACGACCTGATTATCGCCAGCACCGAGATCCTCGACGCGGCGATCCTCGACGCGGCGCGTCTCGATTACACCCGCATCGTCGCCAGCGGACGCTCTCTGATCGTGATGAACCCGTCGCCCAGCGAATCCTGCGCCGGGCGGTACCGGGCCGCCACGTGTATCCACAAGCCGATCTACGTCGACGAGCTGCGTGGCGCGGTCACCGCCTGCATCAGCGCCGCGCCCGCCGCTGATACTGGCGAGCTCTCGGCCCCGATCGCGCTCGACGCTGGCCTCGAAGCCACCGTCTAGCCGCGAAGCCACCGTCTAGCCGCAGCGCTAGAACCTCACGCTCTCCACAGCAGCAGGATTGAGGACCACGGGGCAACGCCGACCGTAGGTGTCGTACCAGAGCACCCCGGCGATGCCGAGATCCTGTAGGAACTGCCCCTCTTTGGGCGCCCGAATGCCGGCCACCTTGCGCGCGAGCTCGACGCCCTTCTTGTCCTTGAGCAGCTGGAAAATGTCCGCGCCCTTGGCGGGCTGCTGGGCGCGCTCGCGCTTCCAGGCCTCGTAGATCGCCTTTTGCGCGGGGTATTCGAGGTCGATGAAGAGCGCCCCGGGCTTGAGCCGGATCTCCACCGGTCGGCCGCCGTGCTGGCCGTACCAACCGCGCGCCTCGTCGGATGTCCAAAGCCCTGGATAGCCGCCCGCCGAGAGCCACTTGCCCAACATCGCCAAGCCCTGCTGCGCGTGCGCGTGAGCCCACTGCGTGCGGTGCTCGCCGTCCTTGATCTGGTGGTAGAAGACCTCGTTGCGCTTGACCACCGACGCGCCGGCCTTGACCAGCTGGCGCCGCAGCCGCTGCGCGAAGGCTGGTCGACGCAGACGGCTGCGCGTGCGCGTGCGTTGCCGGCTGCTGACCGTCGACGTGCTCGACGCGCCCCCACCGGGGTCCGCCGAGGCCAGCTGCAAGCACAACAGCAGGGCCACCATGAAGGGCCCCGCCCACCTGGCAAAAGCGCGCACGAAGGTCATGCAGTGGGGAAGAGCAACGCCCGGGCCACGTATACAGCTGCCTAACTACAGGGGTTTAGACAATCGTGGGCACTCGACGGCCTCCGCAGTGGCCCTCTTTTTCTTCGATAATCACAATGGCTTCGCGTGTAGCACCCTTGCATCACGCGACGATCCCGAAAAGAATCGTGGCTGAGATCCCCTCGCGATGATGACGCCGATCCACGACGATCCCCCTGGTGACGAGCGCCGGCACGCGCCGCGCGCGCGCTTTTCGGGGATCACCATCGTGCGCACCGGGCAGTCAGAGCTGCCCTGCATCGCCGGCGACGTCAGCGAAGGCGGGATGCTGCTCTACCCACAGCGTCCGGCGCCCGTGCCGGGCACCGACTCGGTCAAGGTTGTCTTCACGCTGCCTAACCTCGCGCGCTGGATCGAGGTCGAGGCGCAGGTGGTGCGCGCCCACGAGCGACGGCGCCGTCGCAGCTGGGCGCTGAGCTTTCGGCGCCTCGCCGATCGCGACCGCCGCCTGGTGCAGGCCTACGTCGCCGAGAACCAGCGCAGCCAAGCGGCTCGCGATCCAGAGGCACCGACGCCGCCCGAGGTCGCCATCGCGACACCGCAAGAGACGCCGACGCTCGAGGACATGATGGCGGCCGATGAGAGGGTGGCGCCGGCACACGAAGCGCCGTGGCACGACGACTCGCGCACGACCCAGGTCTTCCGGCGCGAGCTCTCCTGACGCGCTACTGGCGAACCACCAACACGGGACAGCTAGCGCGACGGATCACCTGCTCCGCGACGCTGCCCATGATCACGTGGCGCAGCCCCGAGCGCCCGTGGGTCCCCATGACGATCAGGTCGCATTTGGCGGCCGCTTCGACGATGGCGTCACGCGGATGCCCCGTCGAGCAGCCGGCGTGGACCTCGAGCTCGAGCTTGCCGAGCTCGGCGGCCACCTCCTTGAACGCCGCGTTGGCGTCGCCGTGTGCGTGACAGCCGAGCGCTTCGAGCTCGGTCGCGCCCTCGGGCGCCGCCATCTCGGCGATGACATGGTGCGGCTCGATGACGTGCAGCAGGGTCAGCTTGGCGTCGACCTCGCCGCAAAGCCGCGCCGCGTAGCGCACGGCGGCAAGGCTGCAGGCAGAGAAGTCGACAGGGACGAGGATAGAGTTGATCACGGGTCGCAGCCCTGGGGTTAGTGCGCGGTGTGTCCTCTACCGTACAGGTAGCCATCGGCTTCGCCAAGCCAGCGCAGCACGTCGAGCGCGGCGAGCATGCCGACGACCTTGCCTTCCTGGTCGATGACGGGCACGCGCTGGATGCGCTGATAGGCCATCAGCGCGGCGGCCATCGAGAGCGAGGTGCTGACCTCGACGCAGATCGCTCGCGCGGACATCACGTCGCGAGCGGGGATGGTCGCGAGGTTCAGCTCCTCACCTTCGGCGCAGAGGTGAACCACGTCGGCGCGCGAGATGATCCCCTGTGGCCGGCCCTGCTCATCGACCACGGGCACACCGGAGAAGCTCTGCGAGTCGAGCAGCTGTGCCACGGTGGCGACGGGCACATCTTCGCGCACGCAGAAGACGTTGCGGGTCATCACCTGACCCACGCGCGTTCGGTCGGGCTCGCGCAGGTCTCGAGGATCCATCTCTACAGCCGGGTGCGCGCAAGCAAATCGCCCGCGCCGCGGGTCGACGTGAGCGTGCTGGCACGAGCCGCAGTCTTCAAGGCTCACGCAGCGCGCCGTGAACGGACAGTAGACGGTGTTGGCCGCCACTGTCCGTCCAGACGCGTCGAGCGTGTGCCTGACCTGCAGCTGCACCGTCTGCATGACTACTCGCTTTCGGTGCTGCGGATCGTCAGCACGGGACAGGGAGCCCGCCTGACGACCTGCTCGGCAACGCTGCCGAGGAACAGGTGCGACAGACCGCGCCGACCGTGCGTGCCCATCACAACGAGGTCGTATTCACCCTCGACCGCCGCAGCCAAGATCTCGTCGCGCGGGTAACCCGACTTGAGCCGCGTGTTGACCTTCACGCCGCTGCTAGCCAGCTCTCCGAGCAGCTTCTCCATGTCCTTGGCCGCCTCGCCGTGGGCGAACTCCGTCAGCGACTTCTTCTCTTCGCCCGCCACCGTCACCATCACGTCAGGGATCACGTAGTGGGGCAGCTCCAGAACGTGCAGGAGGTCGACCTGGGCCCCGAAGTGTTTGACCAGGTCGACCGCTTTGCGAGCGGCGTGTGTCGAGCACTTAGAAAAGTCGATGGGGACGAGGACTTTTTTGATCTCCATGATGTCCTCCTTTTCTCTCTTTCCGGCGCACGGCGCCGAGAAGTCACACGGTCTGCGAGAAGCCTCCCCGCCCCCCGGCGAGGTGCGCATCGAAGACCATCGCGACGTTCCGGATCACCAGCCGACCCAGCGGCGTCGCACTCACGAACAGCCCGCGGCGGCGCACGAGCTCACCCTCCTGTAGCTCGTCGAGGCGCTGAAGCTCGGCGCTGAACCGTGCCTCGGCGTCGTCGATACCATGGCGTTTCGCGACCTCTTCGAGGTCGACCGTGAAGTTGCACATCAGCTCGGTGATGACGTCGCGGCGCAGGCGGTCGTCGTCATCGAGGAAGTAGCCGCGCTCGATCGGCAACGCGCCGCGGTCGAGGTGGCGGAAGTAGTCGGCGATGCCCTTGACGTTCTGGGCGTAGCCGCCGTCGATGTCGCTGATGGCGCTCGCGCCAAACGCGATGGTCGTACCGGCGGCGCGCGTGGTGTAGCCCTGGAAGCTGCGGCGCAAGCGGCGCTCGCGCAGCGCGACGGCGAGCTCGTCGTCGGGCAGCGCGAAGTGGTCCATGCCGATCGGCTCGTAGCCAGCCTCGATCAGCGCGGTGCGGCCCGCGCCGAACAGCTCGATGCGCTGGCGCGGATCGGGCAGCGCGTTGGCGTCGAGCTTGTTCTGGTGCGGGTGCAGCCACGGCACGTGCGCGTAGCCGAACAGCGCCACGCGCTCGGGCGCGAGCTGCAGCACGCCCTGCACCGAGCTGCGCATCGTCGCCACCGTCTGCCACGGCAGCCCGTAGATGAGGTCGACGTTCATGCCGCGGAAGCCGAGGCCGCGAGCGTGGTTCCACAGCTTGGCGGTCTGCTCGAGCGACTGCACGCGGCCGATGGCCGCCTGGATCGCCGGGTCGAGCGTCTGCACGCCGAAGCTGACGCGGTTGAAGCCGAGCTCGGCGAGCAGATCGAGCTGCGCCTCGCTCGTCACGCGCGGGTCGACCTCGAGCGCCAGCTCGCCCTCGGGATCGATGTCGAAGCGGCTTGCGATCTCGCTCCACAGCCGGCGCAGCTGCACCTCGTCGAGAAACGTCGGCGTGCCGCCGCCGAGGTGCAGCTGATCGACCCGGCGGCCGCGCGACAGGGACGCGCAGACGATGTCCATCTCGCGCGCCAGGTAGTCGATGTAGCGGTCAGCCTTTTCGCGCCGCGCAGTGATCACGACGTTGCAGCCGCAATAGTGGCAGCGCTCCTGGCAGAACGGCAGGTGCACGTAGAGCGACAGCGGCGGCTCGCTCGAAGCGCCCACCGCGGTGTGCCGCAGATGCTCGGCCCATTGCGGCGCCCCGATGTCCTCGCTCCAGGCGGGCACGGTCGGATAGCTCGTGTAACGCGGTCCCGGCTTGGAGAGCGCGGCGACGCGATCGGCATCGAAGTCCGCAGCGGCGTTGTGCTCGGTGTGCATCGATGTCACGCCTCAGGCCGGCTTCTTTTCGAGCGCGCGGATGACGAGCTCGAGGAAGTCAGCCTCGGTGATGATGCCGACCAGCGCCTCGCCTTCGGTCACCGGCAGGCAGCCGATACGATGCTCGCGCATGATCTTGGCGGCATCGAGGGCCGTGGCGTCGGGCCCGATCGTCATCACGTCCTCGGTCATGATCGTCGAGACGCTGATCGAGCTGTCGAGATCCTCGAGCTCGTCGCGCGTCAGGCCGGCGAGCGCCGAGACCTGCGCGCCGAGCAGATCGCGGTGGGTGACCAGCCCGCATAGATGTCCCGACTCGTCGATCACCGGCAGGTGGCGGATACGCGCCAACCGCATGATCTCGGTCGCCAGGTCGAGCGTCTCATCGCGCTCGAGGGTGATGAGCTCGGTAGACATCAGCTCTTTGACGGTGAGCTGGTACATGGTGATCTCCTGTCGCACGTGGCAGCTCTAGGAGCAGCAAGCGCCATTCCCGAAGTAACATCGAATGTTTACTACTATTTACGAACAGCGCAGCGGACGTCTAGTGTCAGTTTGACTCGTGTTCGCCCGCCGCGCGTTGGGGCCGGGTGTCATTTTGCTCCGCGCCTTCGCCGGGTCGTTCGGACCTGACACGCTCGACACGCTGACCCGGTGCGACGTCGTCAAATAACACGCGGTAGGCCGGCGTCTCGAGGTCGTCGAACTGGCCGTCGCGCGCCGCCCAGACAAACACGCCGACGGCGACGCCAACGATTACCAGTGCCAAGGGGAGCACGATGTAAAGCGCTGCCATGACGTTCACCCTGCTGACGCGGCGGCGACGTGCGTGTCCGCGCGCGGGACGTTAGCGGATCTCGTCTCGGGCGAGGGATCCGCAGCCAGCGAAACCGGCTCGGGGATCTCGAAGCGCGCCCCGCGCAGCGAGCTCGCCAGCACCGTGATCGAGCTCAGTGGCATCAGCACCGCAGCGATCAGCGGGCCGATCAGCCCGGTGGCCGCCAGCGTGGCGCCGGCCAGGTTGTAGGCGAGCGAAAAGATCAGGTTGCGGCGGATCGTTCGGCGGCAAGCGCGCGCGCCGCGCACCAGCTCGGCGAGCGCGGCGAGGCCTTCACGCTTGATGTAGACGTCGGCCACCTCGAGGCTCGCCTCGGCGCCGCCGTGCACGGCCACACCAGCGGTGGCTGCCGCGAGCGCGGCTGCGTCGTTGACGCCGTCGCCGACCATCATCACCGCGCGCGCGCCGTCGCTCGACGCGCCGCGAGCCAGCTCCTGCTCGACGCGCTGCAGCTTGCGCTCGGGCGACGCGTCACCCTCGTAGTCGTCGATGTCGAGCTCGCGCGCGATCGCTGCGACCACGGGCGCGTGGTCTCCGGAGAGGATCGCCAGCTCGAGCCCCAGCGCACGCAGCGCGTCGACGGTCTCGCGCGCGTCGTCGCGCAGCGCGTCACCGAAGGCCAACACCGCGCGCGGCGCGCCGTCGACCTGCACCACCACCGGCGACAGTGCGCGCTCCCCGATGTCTCGCAGCACCGCGCGAAGGCTGCTCGACGGCTGGAGTCCATCCGCCGCGAGCTGCGCCAACGCGCGGCGCGCGGAGCTGATGCTCAGCGTGGCCTGGGTGCCATCTGGCCAGCGCACTTGGCCGCTGATGCCGGCGCCGGTGCGCTCTTCGACGCCGTCGACGGCGATCGCTTCGACGGCGAGCTGACCGTGGTCGCGCTCGATGTCGCGTACACAGGCGCGCGCGATGGGATGGGCGCTGTGGCGCTCGAGCGCCGCGACGGCTTGCAGCAGATCGGCGCTGTCAGCCACGCCGTCCTCGCCCAGCGGACAGACTTGCACCAGACGCTGCTCGCCGCGCGTCAGCGTGCCGGTCTTATCGATCAGCACCTTGGCGCGGGTCGCGGCGAGCCGCTCGAGCGCGTCGCCGCCCTTGATCAGGATCCCAGCGCGTGCCGCCCGTCCGATCGTGACGGTCACGGCCAGCGGCGTGGCGAGGCCCAGCGCGCAAGGGCAGGTCACGATCAGCAGCGAGATGGCGTGCTCGAGCGCCATCTCGGGCGCGAGCTGCCACCACACGATGCCTGTCACGATGGCGAGCAGCAGCGTCGCCGCGACGAAGTAGCCCGCCACGCGGTCGGCGAGCTTGACGATCGGCGCGCGGCGATTGGCCGCCTCGGCGATGGCTTGCATCAGCTTGCCGGCGCGCGTCTCCTCGCCGGCCGCCACCACCTCGATGCGCAGGCGCGATCCGAGATTGACCGTGCCCGCGTGCACTTGGTCGCCCGGCTCGCAGCGGCGCGGGCGCGACTCGCCGCTGAGCAGCGAGCTGTCGATGGCCGAGCGCCCCTCGACGACGACGCCGTCGACGGGCATCGACTCGCCGGCGCGCACCTCGACGATGTCGCCAGCGGCGAGCGCCTCGACGGGCACGTCGTGAAGCGCCTCCTCGCGCACCACGCGCGCGAAGCTCGGCGTCAGCGTCTGCAGCAGCTCGGCCGCGTCGGCCGCGCTGCGATGCTGGCGACGCTGCAGCCAGCGGCCGATGAGCAGCAAGAAGACGAGCACGCAGACGGTGTCGAAGTAGACCTCGCCGCTGCCGCGCACGGTGTTGACGGCGCCCCAACCGAGCCCGGCGGCGATGCCGATGCTGATCGGGAGATCCATGTGCAGGCTGCGCGCGCGCAGCGCTCCGAGCGCCCCGCGAAAGAAGATCGCGCCCGCCCACAGCGCCGCCGGAAGCGCCACCAGCAACGATGCCCAACGAAAATACGAGACGTACTGCGGCGCCATGTCGTCGAAGGCGCCGGCATAGAGCGCCGCCGCATAGAGCATCACGTTGCCGGCGGCGGCGCCGGCCACCGCGATGCGCACCAGCAGCCGGCGGTCTTCCGCGCGACGGGCGCGCTGCACGGACTCGCCGCGCAGCGGGTGTACGGGGTAGCCCAGCCGGTCGAGCTTGCGCGCCACGCCCGAAAGCGGGGTATCCGGGGCGTAGGTGATGCGCGCCACCGAGCGGCCCGCGTCGAGGCGCGCTGAAACGACGCCTTCGCACAGCTCGGGCAAGCGCTCGACGACCCAAACGCAGGCCGCGCAGTGCACGCCCTCGAGATAGAGCTCCACGTCGCGAGTGCTGCCGTCGCTGCCGGCGCGGCAGTAGCGCCGGGTGAACGCTTCGTCGTCGAGCTCGTCGTAGCTGCGATCGGTGACGCGGGCCGGCGCGCGCTCGGCGCCGTCGGCGAGCGTGTAGTAGCCGCTCAGCCCCTCTTCGTGCAGCAGCTGGTAGACCGCGCGGCAGCCGTTGCAGCAGAACGCCGGCTCGTCGTCGCGCGCTGGCAACAGACCGGACGGCACGGGCAACCCGCAGTGCGCGCAGTCGACCATCGCGCTAGCGCTTCTTCGCCGCGGCGGCTTTGCCGTGACAGCAGCTGTGCACGCCGCCGCCGCCGCCGCCACCGCTGACACCATGTGGCGTCGCGACGCCGAGCCGCCCCGCCAAGGCCAGCACGCCGACGACCACCAGCGCGCAGGCGGTCAGCGCCGGCACCGCGCGGCCGAGCCAGCGCGCCAGCCGCGCCGCGCCGACCCCCAGACCGAGCAGCACGGGCACCGTGCCGAGCCAGAACGCGAGCATCACCGCGGCGCCGCTCAGCGGCGAGCCCGTGCCGGCGGCGGTCACCACGAAGGCCCACAGAAACCCGCATGGAAGCAGCCCCGAGCTGACGCCGAGGATCAGCGCGCGCGCGGCGGGCGAGCGCTGCGCCAGGCCGCTACGCAAGGCGGCGACAACGCGCGAGACCCACGGCACACGCAGCACGGCGAAGCGCTGCAGGTTGACGCCGAGCAGCTCGAGCAGGCGCGAGATGCCCCAGGCGATCATCACGACCCCGGCCACCAGTGCGGCGAGGCGCGAGAGCGAGACCAGCGTGCCGGCGCGATCGATGCCCGCGCCGAGGCTGCCGGCCAGCACGCCGAGCACCACGTAGGTCAGCAGGCGTCCGCCGTTGTAGAGCGCGTGAGCCGCGCCGCGGCGTGACGCCGACGTCGACCCCGACGCACCGCCAGCGCCGGCATAGAACGCCACGAACGGCCCGCACATGCCGGCGCAGTGCAAGCTGCCGAGCAAGCTCGCGCCGAGCACCGACAGCAGCAGCGTGGTCATTCGGCTCCTCGTGCCACGCGCCGGTGCGCTAGCTTGCCGACGCGCGACAGCAGCTCGCGATCGAGCCGCTGCGTGAAGCGCGCGCCGCCGTGCTCGACGACGAAGTCGAGCTGCCACAGGCCGAGCCGCACCATGCGCAGCTTGGCGCTGTAGTGTCCGGCGGCGCCTTCGGCGAGGCTCGCGCGCAGCATGCGCCCGGCGCGCGCTTTGTGAAACACGCGCAGCTTGACGTCGGCGCCGCGCAGGGCGCGCCCGAGCCGGTCGCGCAGCGCCACAGCGACTTCGACCGCGCCTACGCGCTCGCCACCGCGCGCCGCTAGGCGCTTCATGCTGACGTCGAGGCTCCAACCGAGCTCGGCGTTGCGGCGCTGCTGAGCCATGTGCTGATCCCAGCGCACGGCCTTCTTGTAGTAGTCCGGGATGACTTGGTGCGACGGGTCACCGCTCGAGCTGACGATCAGCACCGTGACCGCCACCACGTGGCCAACCAGCATCAGCACGATGATCGCCACCCAGTGGCGCCCGCTGCGCGGCGCTTTGTCTGGCCGCGCAGCAGCCGTCGTAGGCGCCTCCCGCGGCGCCGCATCCGTTTGCGGTTCTTGCTGCGTCACTTGCCGCCTCCGCGAGGCCCGAGCAAACGATACTTGGCGCGCGCCGTAATCCCGCCCGCGCCCTTGACCTCGATCTGGACCGCCCGCACGCCGCCTCGATAGAAGGCCCGAGGCGCGGTGACAAACGCCGAGGCCACGCCACGTTTGCCCGCCGCCACCGGCAGTGGGTTTTGCGGCACGACGAAGTTGGCGTCGCCGAGCTTCTTTCCGTCGGCGCCGAGCAGCGCGATGCTGTAGCGCTCGTCTTTGCTGCTGCGATTGACGATCTTGATGCGCAGCTGGTTGCTGACGGTGCCGTCGTCGAGCAGCGTGAACGGCGCGCCGATGCCGCGCAGCACGGTCAGCTCGATGTCGCCCTTGCGCGCCAGCGCCATGCCGAACAGGCCGATGACCACCGCCAGGATCGCCGGGTAGACCACCACGCGCGGGCGCAGCAGCTTCTTCGGCTTGCCGGCCAGCTCGTCCTCCGAGGTAAAGCGGATCAGCCCGCGCGGCTTGCCCACGCGATCCATGATCGTGTCGCAGGCGTCGATGCACTGCGTGCAGTTGACGCACTCCATCTGCAGCCCGTCACGAATGTCGATGCCTGTCGGACAGGTGCGCACGCACAGGCCACAGTCGATGCAGTCGCCCAGCTCCGGCGCCTGCTCTTGGCCCTCCTTGGCTTTGCGCCGCTTGCCGCGCGGCTCGCCGCGACCGTAGTCGTAGCCCACGATCAGCGACTGCTTGTCGAGCAACACCGACTGCAGGCGCCCGTAGGGGCACGCGACGAGGCAGGTCTGCTCTCTGAACCAGGCGAAGTCGGCCATCATCGCCACCGTCACACCGGCCACGATCAGAAAACCCGCCGGGTGCTCGAACGGCGATCTGCGCACCCACTTCAGCAGCTCCTCGACGCCGACGAAGTAGGCCAGGAAGGTGTGCGCTAGAAAGCCCGACAGCAGCAGAAAGACGAACAGCTTGCCAAGCCGGCGCCCACCGCTGGCCTTGTTGCCGGACTTGCCCTCGAACAGACGTTCGATGGGGCGGTAGACGAACTCGAGGTAGACCGTCTGCGGACAGGCCCATCCGCACCATACTCGGCCGAAGAGCGCCGTGAGCAGAAAGACGCCGACGATGATCGCCACCAGCAGCAGCATCAGCAGGATCGTGTCGGTGGGCAGAAACGTCGCGCCGAAGATGTGGAACGTGCGCCGCTGAAGATCGAGCAGCATCAGCGGATGGCCGCCTACGTGGATGTAGGGGATCAGCGTGAACGCCGCCAACAGCAGGTAGGCGACGATACGCCGCGCGCTGAGCAAGCGCCCGGTGGACAGCACGGGCCGCAGCTTGCGGCGCGTGCCGTCCTTGTTGAGGGTCGGTAGGACCCGTTCTTCTGGCGCAGGTGGCGTGTTCATCTCTACTGCCCTGGAGCGCATCGCGGTTCTCACTATTTCGCCGATGCGACTTCCTTGCCTTCCTTTGCCTTCCCGCCCTTGACGTTGGTGCCGCGCAGCTTGAAGACGTACGCGGCGAGACTCATCACTTCATGACGCTTGAGGACCTTGCCCCAGGCGATCATGCCCTTGGCCGGCACGCCGTTGAGGATCGTGTTGAACAGGTCGACGATGGTCGTGCCGTGAATCTGGTAGTTGTCGGTGAGGTTGGGACCGATCTTGCCCTGCCCTTGGCTGCCGTGACACACCACGCAGTGTTTGGTGAACGTCGCCTGCGTGGTGCCCATCAGCGCCGTATTGGCGGCGAGCTTCTTGAGTGACCCCACCGTCACTGGGCCGGCCTTGGCGGCCGCCGCGGCGGCGCGCTTGATGTACTCGGCTACCTCGGCACGGTACTCGTCGTGCTCGGACTTGCCGGGGCCGCCGCCGTGGTACCAGATCAGATAGCCCACCGAGAAGAAGATGGTGGCGATGAAGATGCCCGTCCACCAGCTCGGCAGTGGATTGTCGTACTCGCGGATGCCGTCGTACTCGTGCTCGAGCAGCTTCTCGTGCTCGATGTTGGCCTCGGCTGCGCGCTCGGCGTTTGTCTTGTCGCTCATCGCAGCGCTCCTTCCTCGGCTCCGCGCGGGTTGACGGGCGTGTCATCGTCGAGCGGCATGTGCGATGCCTGGTCGTACTTGTCTCGGTTGCGGCGCGCGAACGTGTAGGCAACGATGCCGACGAACGCGACGAAGAAGATGACGAGCGCGATCTCGGTGTAGGTGCTGAGGCCGGCGTGACCGACCGCGTCGCTGAGCTTCATCGCGCACCTCCCTTCGCCTCGGCCGAGGCGACGGGCTTACCCTTGCCTTTGGTCTTGGGCGCGGCCTTGATGTCAATTCCGAGGCGCTGCAGGTAAGCGATGAGGGCGATGATCTCCTTGTCGGCGAGGCCCTTGGGGCCACCCTGCTTGGCGATGTCAGCGGCGATCGTCTGGGCCTGCGCCTGCGCCATCGACTGCGCAGAGCTTAGCGCCTGCTTGCCGTAGGGCACGCCGAGCATGGCCATCACGTCGACGCGCTTTTGCACGACGGAGTAGTCGAGCTTGCCGGTCAGCAGCCACTTGTAAGGCGGCATCAACGAGCCCGGCGTAGTCGAGCGCGGGTCCTCCATGTGGCGCACGTGCCAGAGGTTGGGATACTTGCCGCCGACGCGCGCCAGGTCGGGCCCGATGCGACGACTACCCCACTGGAACGGGTGGTCGTAGACGAACTCGCCCGGCTTGGAGTACTCGCCGTAGCGCTCGGTCTCCGAGCGGAAGGGGCGGATCATCTGCGAGTGGCAGTTGTAGCAGCCCTCGCGCAGGTAGATGTCGCGTCCGACCAGCTCGAGCGGCGTGTAGGGCTTCACCGACGAGATCGTCGGCACGTTGGACTTGATCAGAAACGTGGGGACGATCTCGAACAGCGACGCGGTGACGACGGCGACGACCACCATCACGGTCAGCGTGAGCGGCAGCCGCTCCCAGCGGCGGTGCCAGTAGCCTTTGAACAGACGCTCGAGCCATTTGCCGAGGCCGGCTACCGGCGCGTTGCCGGCAGTGAGCGGCGCGAGGCGCTCGGGCGGCTCCTTGTAGGTCTTCTCGAGCGCGGGGGCCTCGTGCTCCTCTTCCTTGTACTGCGCCGGCCGCGCCTTCCAGGTCTTGAAGACGTTCCAGGCCATCATCAGCATGCCGAGGATGTACATCGAGCCGCCGACAGCGCGGACCCAGTACATAGGCATCAGCTTGGTGACGGTCTCGACGAAGTCGGGGTACGCGAGGCGGCCGGTCTCGTCGAATGCGCGCCACATCAGGCCCTGCGTGATGCCGGCGGTCCACATCGAGACGACGTAGAGCACGATGCCGATGGTGGCGATCCAGAAGTGCATCGTCGCCAATCGGACGCTGTGCAGCTTGGTCTGGAAGATGCGCGGCGCGAGCCAGTACAGCATGCCGATCGTCATGAAGCCGACCCAGCCGAGGGCGCCGCCGTGCACGTGGGCGATGTTCCAGTCGGTGTAGTGCGACAGCGCGTTGACCGACTTGACCGACATCATCGGCCCCTCGAACGTCGACATGCCGTAGAAGGTGATGCCGACGACGAAGAACTTGAGCACGGGGTCGGCGGCGACCTTGTTCCAGGCGCCGCGCAGCGTGAGCAGACCGTTGATCATGCCGCCCCAAGACGGCATCCACAGCATCACCGAGAAGATCATGCCGAGCGTCGAGGCCCAACCCGGCAGCGACGTGTAGTGCAGGTGGTGCGGCCCGGCCCAGATGTAGATGAAGACCAGCGTCCAGAAGTGCAGGATCGAGAGGCGGTACGAGTAGACGGGGCGCCCAGCGGCCTTGGGCAGGAAGTAGTACATCAGCCCGAGGAACGGCGTGGTGAGCACGAACGCGACGGCGTTGTGGCCGTACCACCACTGCATGAAGGCGTCCTGAACGCCGGCGTAGATCGAGTAGCTCTTGAGCAAGCCGGCGGGGATGACGAGGTTGTTGAAGATGTGCAGCACCGCCACCGTGATGAGGCTGGCGATGTAGAACCAGATCGCGACGTACAGGTGTCGCTCGCGGCGCTTGGCGATGGTGCCGAAGACGTTGATGGCGAAGGCGACCCAGACCACCGCGATGGCGAGGTCGATGGGCCACTCGAGCTCGGCGTACTCCTTACCCTGCGTGTAGCCGAGCGGCAGCGTGATGGCCGCCGAGACGATGATCAGCTGCCAACCCCAGAAGTGAAACTTGCTGAGCAGATCGGAGAAGGTGCGCGCCTTGAGCAGACGCTGCATGGAGTAGTAGACCGCGGCGAAGATGGCGTTGCCGGCGAAGGCGAAGATGACCGCGTTGGTGTGCAGCGGTCGCAGGCGACCGAACGTCAGCCAGGGTATGCCGAAGTTCATCTCGTGCATGGCGAGCTGCAGCGCGAGCAGCAGGCCGACGAGCATGCCGACGATGCCCCACACCAGCGTCGCGAGCACGAACATGCGCACGGTGCGGTCGTCGTAGGTAAAGCGCTCTACTCGGGAAGTCATCAGTCACTCCAGTTGGGGCCTTGCGCAAAAGCCGCGGGGTCGGTGCCCGCGTGCAAAGCAAAGAAAAGACCAACACCTAGCTGCCGTAAATGACTGGTATCAGACGGGTCAGTTGGGAAAGCGCGCGAGTTTCGGCGCGGTCCGAGGCGCTGAATGACCCGCAGTGCTGTGGGGCGGCAGAGCGGGCGTGTCGTTGTGGCCCGCTTTCGAGCGCCTACGCCATGACGGGTGTCATTCGGCTGAGATCGGCAGGCGCACGATGAACTTGGCGCCCTCGCCGACCGTAGACTCGGCTCGGATCGAGCCGCCCAGCGAACGTGCGATGCGATCGCAAATCGCCAGCCCGAGGCCGGTTCCCTTCTCGCGCGTGGTGACGAAGGGCTTGAAGATGCGGTCGAGATCCTCGGGTGCGATGCCTGGCCCGTTGTCGGCGACGATCAACAACGCGTCGTCGCCGTCGACACCCGTGCGCGCGCTGATGGTGCCGTTGGCGGCGCCCGAGCCGCGCACCGCTTCGATAGCGTTGAGCAGCAGGTTGAGCGCGATCTGACGCAGTCGCCCGCCATTGGCGCGAACCATCGCCGACTCGCCGAAGGACGTCTCGATGCGGATTCCGGCGCGCTCGGCCTTGACCGTGACGAACTCCACCGCCTCGCGCAGGATGTGCGAGGTATCAACGTCGTGGTCCTCGTCGGTGCTGGGGCGCCGCGCGACCTTGAGATACTCCTCGAGCAGCGTGTTGATGCGCTGGATCTCGCCGCTGAGCTTGCCGAGCAGCTGCTGCGCGCGCTCGCCGGACTCCGCGCCGCCACGGCGCAGCAGGCGTTGCGCCATCTGCACGTTGATCGCCAGGGCGTTGAGCGGCGTTCGGATCTCGTGCGCCACCATCGCGGCCATCTCGCCCGCAACGGCGATGCGCTCGATCTCGGTGTGCTGCATCTGCAGCTCGTGCAGCCGTCGCTCGGCGGCCTCGGCGCGGCGCGTGTCGGTGATGTCGCGCAAGATGCCCGTGAAGACGCGGACACCGTCGATCATCGTCTCGCTCACGGCGAGGTCGATAGGAAACGTCGTGCCGTCGCGGCGCTGCGCCTCGACCTCGCGCCCCACGCCGATGATGTTGGCCTTGCCCGAGTCGAGGTAGCGCGTGATGTAGACGTCGTGCTGGTCCGCGAAGCGCTGCGGCATCAGCATCGAGATGTTGTGGCCCAAGAGCTCGGCAGCGGAGTAGCCGAACATCTTCTCCGCGGCGCGGTTGACGGACTGCATCACCCCGCGCTCGTCGATGTTGATGACGGCGTCCACCATGTTGGACAGCGCGGCGTGCGCCATCACGTACTCGAGCGGTGCTGACGATGAAGAGGCGTCTCGGCCCACTAAGCCTCCGCGCGCGAGTGGCCGTTTCCGTTGCCGTTGCCTCCGAAGGAGCTCGGCACCGCGCGCCCGGTGGCACGGTAGGTCTCGAGGCGGCGATACAGCGTCTTTTTGCCAATGCCGAGCACCTGGGCGGCCTTGGTTTTGTTGCCGTCGAGCATCTCGAGGGTCTTGACGATATACGCGCGTTCGATGTCGTCGATGGAGCGGCCCATGGGCATCGTGAAGAGCGGCGCCTCCTGGCGAGCCACCATCGACTCGGGCAGGTTGCGCAGGCCGATCTCGTCGCCACGGGTCGTCACCACCAGGCTCTCGACGAGGTTGCGCAGCTCGCGCACGTTGCCTGGCCAGTCGTACTCGGTCAGCACCGAGCGCGCCTTGTCGCTGAAGCCGGCGATCTCGCGCTCGTGCTCGCGGCAATAAAGCGCCAGGAAGTGGTCGAGAAGCAGGCCGATGTCCTCGCGCCGATCGCGCAGCGGCGGCACGAAGATGGTTACGACCTTGAGGCGGTAGTAGAGGTCTTCGCGGAAGTGGCCGCTCTCGAGCATCGTCTCGAGGTCGCGGTTGGTGGCCGTGATCATGCGAACGTCGACGGGGATGGTGCTCTGCCCGCCGACGCGCTCGATCTCGCGCTCCTGCAGCACGCGCAGCAGCTTGACCTGCGTGCTCTGCGTCAGATCGCCGATCTCGTCGAGGAACAGCGTGCCGTGGTGCGCCATCTCGAAGCGGCCGCGGCGCGTGCGATGCGCCCCGGTGAACGCGCCCCGCTCGTGGCCGAACAGCTCGCTCTCGACGAGCGTCTCGGGCAGCGCCGCGCAGTTGACCTTGACGAACGGTCCGTCAGAGCGGCGGCTGTGCTGGTGGATCGCGCTCGCCACGAGCTCTTTGCCGGTGCCCGACTCGCCGAGGATCAAGACCGTGGCGTTGGTCGGCGCGACCTGCTCGACCTGCTGCAGCACCTGCTGCATGGGGCGTGACGCGCCGACGATGCCGGCCATGGAGAACGCGCCGCGCAGGCGGCTCTTGAGCTCGCGGTTCTCGCGCATCAGGCGGTGCTTGCGGTAGGCGCGGTCGACGACGAGCTCGAGCCGGTCGAGATCGACCGGCTTGGTCAGGTAGTCGTAGGCGCCGGCTCGCATGGCGTCGACGGCGGACTGGATGCTGCCGTGGCCCGTCACGAGGATCACCGCGGTGTCGGGGTAGTCGCGCTGGACGTGCGTGAGCAAGTCGATGCCGTCCATGCGCCCCATCACCACGTCTGAGAGGATCACGTCCACGGGCTGCAGCTTGAGCCGCGCCACGGCCTCTTCGGCACTCTCGGCTGCCACGACCTGCATGCCTGTGAGCGCGAGCGCGTTGGTTAGCGCTTCGCGGCTCGAGGCGTCGTCCTCGACGACGAGGACACAGGGCATTCCCAGCTTGGCTGTGTCGTTCTGCATCATGCGCGTCTCCTGGTGGGGATTTGCAGCATCAAGCATGCCGACAGGCCGCAGGCATAAACCGCTGTAATAATGCCACTTATCGGTGTTGAACGGAATCCGGGCGCCATCTATGGGCCATTCTGACACATACGGGCGCAAGACGCACCAGGCCCTGTGTCAGAGCGATCCGGCTTTGGACGCTAGCGGCGGCTGGCAGCGGCGGCGAGCAAGGTCGCCTCGAGCTCGTTGAGATCGATCGGCTTGCCAAGGCAGTCGAAAGCACCGCGCGCCTTGGCCAACGCACGTTGCTCGGGCCCGCAGAACGCGCTGACGACGATCACAGGGACGTTTCGCGCGACGCCGTGCGCCACCATGTGGAAGCCGTCTCCCGCCTCCATCATGAGATCCGTCACGATCACATCGACCTCGGTTGTCTGCAAAAGCTCCACACCCGAGTGAGCGCCCGAGGCCATGGAGACTTGGTGCCCCCCGTCCACGAGCGCCGCGGCGAGGCTCTCGCGGCTGTTTCCATCGTCCTCGACGATGAGAACCCTCAACCCATCGGTTGTGACCATTTTCGCGCCAGTCCCTATTTCCAGCTCGGCCGTGGGGTGTCCTTCGAACATGCGCGCAGTCCTCTTGCGAGTCATGGCTACGTTGCTGTGAGGCCTCAGCAATGCGCATGCCGAGCGACGAGGTGCGAACGCGGCCTTTTTTCGCGCGCTGACAGGCCTCACAGCTCGCGATGACGCACCACGCCGAGTCAGCTTGACCCGCGGCCGCGCGGTCGAGCGCGCAGGATCGTGGCAGCACGACGTGAGCGGCACGGGCGATAGGCCGCCGTGTTGGGTATCATCGGGATGAGGTCGCCCGCGACGACGACCGCCCGATCCGATGCAGATGATCAGCGCGACGTGGGATGTGCTCGCTCAACTGGCCCCGTGGCTGTTGTTCGGCGCCGCGGTGGCGGGCCTCGTGCACGTGCTGCTGCCGCGCGGCTTCGTTCGCCGCCAGCTGCGCGGCTATTGGGGCGTGGGCAAGGCGGTGGGTCTCGGCATTCCGCTGCCGCTGTGCTCTTGCGGCGTGATCCCGGCCGGGCTCGGGCTGCGGCGCGACGGCGCGGACCGCGGCGCGACGGTCGGCTTTCTGATCAGCACACCCCAGACAGGCATCGACTCGCTGCTGGTCAGCGCGGCGTTTCTCGGTTGGCCGTTCGCGCTGTTCAAGGTGGGCAGCGCGCTCGTTACCGGCCTCGTCGGTGGCGCGCTGACGCAGGCGCTGGTCGGCCGCGCGGACGCAGCGACCGACGCCAATGAAGGCGCCGCTGGCGAGGCTGCCAGCGTCGAAGCGCGCCGGCCGACGTTGCGCGAGGGTGTCGACCACGCGCTGACGATGGTGCGCGAGATCTGGCCTTGGGTGGTCGTGGGTGTGGTCGCGTCGGCGGCGATCAGCACCTATGTGCCGAGATCGGCGATGGCCACGCTGGGGGGCGGGATGTGGCCCGTGCTCGCCGCGCTGCTGATCAGCCTGCCGATGTACGTCTGCGCCACCGCCTCGGTGCCTATCGCGGCCGCGCTGGTGGCGGCGGGCATGCCGCCGGGCGCGGCGCTGGTGTTCTTGATGGCCGGGCCGGCGAGCAACGTGGCGACCATCGGCGCGGTCTACGCGACGCTCGGCGGAAGGGCGCTCGCGGCGTACTTGGCGAGCATCGTCATCGGCAGCGTCGCGCTGGGCACGGCTTTCGGCTTCGTGCTGCCCAACGCCGACGCGGCGCGCGCGGTGGCGAGCCACGCGCACGCGCACGGCGTCATCGCCATCGGCAGCGCCGTGCTGCTGACGGCGATGGTCGCGCGCTTCGCGCTGCAGAGTCTCGCGCGCCGCGTGGCACAGCGGCGGCTGGCGCGCGGCATGCGGCGAGGCCCGAGCCTCGAGCCGCGGCACATCGAGCTCGTTGTCGAGGGCATGACCTGCGGCGGCTGCGCCAACCGACTGCAGAAGTCACTCGCGCGGCTGGAGGGCGTCGAGGCGGCGCAGGTCGACTTCGAGCGCAAGCGCGCGGTGGTGGACGGCGGGCTGAGCGAGGCGCAAGTGCGCCAGGCGATCCGCGCGGCTGGCTTCGAGGCTTGAGCAGGCCGCTACGGGTCTGCAGGTCTACAGGTCGTCGCAGGGCTTTTCGAGCCGCTCGCCGCGATAGACGCCGAGCTGCATGTAGATCTGCACGCGCGCGAGCGTCGAACGCTTGACCTCGATGCTGGTCAGCTGCGTCTTCTTGCCGCGCGAGTACCATGCGGGCTTGTCGCCGACGATCAGCTTCAGCTTGCCCTTGGTCGTGATGAAGATCTGGCCGGCAGAATCGTTGACGATGTTCTTCATGCGCAGCCGCTTGAGCTTGCCGCGCAGCCCCGAGTAGACCTCGAAGCCGCGGTCGTCGCTGCCGTGTGGGTTGCCGCGGATACGAAAGGGCACCCACAGCTTGTCGACGTAGTAGTAGACGCCGTCGTCGTCGCGCAGCAGCGCGTGGACGCTGCGGCGCCAGTACACGTCGTAGAACTTGGCGCGCTTGAGCACGCGCGTACGCCGGGCGCCGAGCAGCTCCTTGACCTTCGTGCGGCGCTTGCTGCACTGAAAGAAGCCTTCGTGATCGTTGGCCGAGAAGTAGGAATTGATCGGATAGCGCGCGCGCGGATCGAAGATGGTGTAGGTGAACTTCGGTCCGTTGCGCGATCCGCCCGGCACGCGCTGCCGGTAGAACACCTTGCCGTTGCCGTAGAAGACCACGCTGGTGCGGTGTCTGTGCGGGGCGCGCACGAAGTCCGGCACGACGAAGAAGTGGCCCTTGCCGTCGCTGTAAACGCGCAAGTAGTCCACGTGCTTGCTGATGTCGAATCGCTTGGGCTGCGGCCGGCGCCGCTTGCGCTTGGCCTCGGCGCGCGACGGGAGGCCCACGGCGCCGCTAAGCATGCCTACAATTGCGAGAATCGCGAGGCGCGTCATCTCTGCAAACGTACCGTATGACGCGCGGTCGTGGTAGCAATGGCAGCAGGTGGGCACTAGGCAGCACAAGGCGCCGACGACATGCAACTAGAGCCTGGTCGGGTCATCGACGGCCGCTACGAGCTCGAGCGACGCATCGGCGTTGGCGGCATGGGCGAGGTCTGGCGCGCCAAGCACCTCAGGCTGCCGCAGCATGTTGCCGTCAAGGTGCTCAAGCACGCCGGGCAGCAGCCGCCAGAGTCGCTGCTGCGCTTTCGGCGCGAGGCCGAGGTGGCCTCCAAGCTGGCCCATCCGCACATTATTCGCGCGCTGGACTGGGGCGAGCTCGACGACGGCGTGCCGTACCTGGTGCTCGAGTTGCTCACCGGGATGTCGCTGCGCGAGGCGCTCGACGGGCGGCCGATGCCGGTCGCCCGTGCGGTGGACGTAGCGCGGCAGGTGGCCTCGGGGCTCAGCGCGGCGCATCGCGAGGGCATCGTCCACCGCGATCTCAAGCCCGAGAACGTCTATCTCTGCGATGACGGCACCGGCGAGTGGCACATCAAGCTGCTCGACTTCGGTATCTCCAAGATGCACACCGCGGCGACAGCGCTGACGCGCGAGCACGCCGTGTTCGGCACGCCGCATTACATGGCGCCCGAGCAGGCCGATGGCCACAGCGGTGACGTCGACGCGCGCGCCGACCAATACGCGCTGGCGGTCATCACCTACGAGATGCTCACCGGCGGTCCGCCCTTTCGCGACGAGACGCGCCCGCTGCAGCTGCTCTACAAGGTCGTGCACGAGGCGCCGCCCGCGCTGGGCAGCCTGCGGCCGGATCTGCCGGCCGCGCTGGTGCAGGTCGTCGAGCGCGCGATGGCCAAGGAGCCGGGCGCGCGCTACGAGACCGTCAACGACTTTGCCAACGACCTGGCGCGCGCGATGGGGATGTCGGTGTACGCGACGCCGCGGGTGCTGGGGCCGTCGGTGCGCGAGATGGCGGCGATGGCGACGTTGGCGGGCGATTCACCGCAGCCGACCCTGCCGCCGCGGGTTGGTCAGACGGGGCCCCCGCCACGAACGGACGACGTGGGGACGGCCGAGACGGTGGCTCAGCAGGCGAGCGCCCCGCAGACGCCCGCGGCGCCGACGGCGCAGCCGACAGCAGGGCCGGCGCGGCGCGGGCGGCTGCCGGCGCTGCTGGCCATCGTGACAGCGGCCGCGCTGGCGGTGGCTGGGGTGATGGTCGTGCGCGGGATGCGTGGGGGCTCGGGCAGTCAGGCGTCGCAGGACGGTCGGGCGGAGGTCGCGAGCGACACCGGCCGCGAGACGAAGACGAAGACTGAGACCAAGGCTAAGACCGAGAGCGAGACCAAGACCAAGACCAAGACCAAGTCCGAGACCGACACCCCGACCAAGACCAAGTCCGAGCTCGGGGCGAAGACCAAGTCCAAGCTCGGGGCGAAGACTCAGGCCAAGACCAAGGCGCCGAGCAAAGCTCGCGTGGGGGCGCTTTCGGCGGAGCTGCGGGCAAAGCTGGCCGAGGCGCGCGCGCTCATCGGGCGCAGCGAGCTCGATGCGTGGGATCGCGCGCGCCAGCTCGCACGGGTGCTGCCCTCGGGCCATCGCTGGCGCGCGTTCGAAGTGCAGGCGCTGGCGATGTGCAAGCATCGCGACCTGGCAGGCGTGCAGGACGCGCTGGGGCACGTACCGGCGGCGGCGCGCCGGCGCGTCAAAACGCGTTGCGCCGCTAAGTACAGCTTCGACGTGCCCTAGTGGCGTCTTCGCGGATTTGCCGCCAGACAAAAGCTCAGCGATAATCGCCCCATGTGCAGCCAGGAGCTGGGATGCTGATCCCGCGCGCGTTGATCTACGCGCCCAAGGCCGGCGCGCCTCGCTTGCGCGGCGCGGTGGGCGCGACAGGATGTGACACTGAGGTGATCGCCAACCTCGATCAGCTCGAGGCGTGCGATCTGGTGGTCGCCGAGACCGGCGATGATGTCTCCCAGCTGGTCGGCCGACTGCAGACGCTCGACGAGGCGCGCGCGATCGTGCTCGTCGACAAACCCGATCTGCTAACGATGGTTCACCAGCTGCGCGTGCCGGCCACGCGCTCGGTGCTGGTCAGCGAGGACCTGTCGCTGCCAACGCTCAGCTCGGTCTCGGCGAAGCTCTTGTGGGGTGACGTCTTCGGCCTCGGCAAGGTCGTGCCGTGGGGCGTACGCATCTACTCGGAGGCTGTCGCGAGCTACGACGACCGTATGCAGGCGCTCTCGGCGGTGGGTCGCTTCGCCTCGGCCCTCGGGCTGCGGGCCAAGTATCGCGAGGCCATCGACTCGGTGCTCGACGAGCTGCTGATGAACGCGCTCTACAACGCGCCGGTGGACGCCGCGGGCGGGCGCGTCTTCAGCGAGGTCGATCCCAAAGACCGGCTCTCGATGCAGGTCGAGCGTCCGGTGCTGCTGCAGTACGCCTGTGACGGCAGCCGCTTCTTGCTCGCAATGCGCGACGGCTTCGGATCGCTCGACCGCAAGACAGTGCTCGACTACCTCGAGCGCTGCGCGACCGCCGAGGGCTCGCAGATCGAGCGCAAGGCGTCGGGCGCGGGGCTGGGCCTCTACATCGTCGCCAACCACGTCTCGGAGCTGATCTTCAGCGTATTGCCGGGCGCTGCGACCGAGGTTATCTGCAGCATCGATCTGCGCAAGCCGCGCCAGCAGCTGACGCATCTCGGTTTTCACGAGGAGCGGCCGGATTCGCGAGCCGACGTCGCGAGCAGCGCGCGCGCGCCGCGGCGGCTGATCGCGTCGGGGGCCGGTGCCAGCGCAGGCGGCGGCGGCGCGACATCGCCGCGGCTGACCCTCGCGCTGGTGGTGGCGTCCGTGCTGCTGCTGATGGCGGCGGCGATCTTTGTCGCCCTACCCTACGTGCGCGCACCGGCGGTCGGCGATCTGGTGATCACGACCACGCCGCCTGGTGCGGTCGTCTACGTCAGCGGCGCGCGACGCGGGAAAGCCTCACCGAGCCTCAAGATCAAAGGGCTCGCCGCAGAGCGCGCCTACTCCATCGCCGCACGCCTCGCCGGCTACGAGAGCGCGCGCGAGGTGGTGACCGTCAAGGCCAACCAGTCGCAGTCCGTGGCGCTCGAGCTGCGCGCCAAGAGCGGCAGCCTGCAGGTCAGCAGCACGCCGACGGGCGCGGCGATCAAGCTCGACGGGCGCAGCACGGGCAAGACCACACCCGCGCTGCTGCCGGGCCTGGCTCCGGCGCGCGACTATCGGCTCACGCTGCACCTTCATGGGCACGCCGACAGCACGCAGACCGTGCGCGTCGAGCCGGGGCAAGTGCTCGCCGTGCACAGCCCGCTGGCCGTCGATGGTGGCTTCGCACGCGTCAGCCTGCGCTCGACACCGTCCGGCGCGCGGCTGTTCATCAACAACGTCGACACCGGCAAGCGCACGCCTCTCGGCGGCCACGCGCTGCCCAGCGGCCAGACCTATCTGCTGCAGCTGCGCCGCGGCAATCTGGTGCCCTGGTCCATGCGCTGGAACGCCACGCCGGGCGCGCACCTGAGCCGCAAGGTCAAGCTGGTGCACGGCGGGCGGCTGCGCTTGGTCGCCAACGTGCCGCTCAAAGCGCAGCTCGGCGACGTCGAGCTCGACCTGCCCATCGATCGTATGGTCGCGCCGGGTGTGCACGTCGTGCGGCTGTTCAGCCGTTGGCCGCTGCGCGTGGACACGCGCATCAAGCTGCGCGTCCGGCGCGGCGACGTGATGGCGCGCAAGCTGCGCTTCACCAAGGTCTCGGTCAAGCAGAAGGGCTGGCAGGTGGCACACGGCTCGGGCAGCGCGCGCAGCGTGGGACTGCTCGCGTACAAGCAGCAGGTCAAGCTCGTCAACCCGCGCAAGAAGAAGTCGCGCCTGGTCGAGCTCGACCTGAGCAAAGGCAAGCCCGTGGTGGTCGACATCGACAAGCTCGCCACCAAGTAGGGTGCCAAGCGGGCCGTGGCCGACAGCCGTGGCTGCTGTAGGCGCCGATCCTCTGACGCTCCGTCGAGCACCGACACCAGCTTTCGCAACCTTGCGACAGCGATCGGCTGGTACGTGCATTGCTTTGGTTCGCTGCGTCGTCTAGCGGGAGTCCGAGGATGCGCGAGATGAAGCCAAAGCCAGAGCCCACCATCGACGAAAAGACAGTGCGGTCCGCCGTCCGTCGCGCTCGGCTGCTGCTGGCGGCGCAGATCATCGGCTTTTTGACGTACGTGACCTACACGCTCAACGTCTGAGCGAGAGAGCTTTCAGCTTCAGCCGCTCGCGGCCGAGACGCAGCGCTTGGCCCTGCAGCGTGCGGAGCCGCAGCGCGGTTGACCGCAGCGCGGGCTCGACGACGCGCAGCCCGACAGGCCATGGAGCTTGCGCAGCGTGGACAGGCGGCGCGCGGTGCGCGCGTCGGTGGCGCCGCCGCAGCCGAGCACGTTGCGGCCGACGCAGACGCAGTCCTCGTCGCGGGTGCAGTGGCCGCCCGAGGCGAGCAGGTGCTCGGCCTGTCGCTGCAGGTCGGTGCAGAGCTTCGCCGAGCGGTTAGCGCCGGGCTTGGCGCTGCTAGCGGTGCTGGCGGTGCCAGCGGCGCTAGCGGAGCCCGAGCCGCTCGCCGGTTCCGCGCTCCGCTTGCACGCCGCGAGCACGAGCGCGAGCGCGAGCGCGGCGATCAGCGCGAGCGACGCGGCGGCTCTCATCGCACCTCGCAAAAGCGCTCGACGATGGGCAGCAGCAGCTCGCCGCAGCATCGCAGCTGCTCGGGATCGAGCGCCTCGTTGGGTCGATGCGCGACCTCGATGCGGCCGGGGCCCCAGATCACACACTGCACGCCGAGCGACTGCAGCCAGCCGGCGTCGGTGGCGTAGCTGACAGCGCGCTCGCCGCGCTGCTGCATCACCTCGACGAGGCAGCGGTGGATCGACGCGTCTTCGGGTGAGAGCAGCGGCGGGCTGTCGCTGGTGCGTGTCAGCCGGTACGCGTCGGCCGGCAGCGCGGCGGCGAGCACGTCGCGCACGCGCGCTTCGAGCGCGTCGGCGCTGACGCCAGGCAGCGGACGCAGACCGAGCGCGAGCACGCAGCGATCGGGCACGACGTTGGTGGCGGCGCCGCCGTGGATGGTGCCGATGTTGAGCGGCACGTAGGGCACCTCGGGAAAGAGCATCGCGTGCTGTGGGCGTTCGCTGGCCAGCTCGCGCGTCAGCTGCGACAGCGCGCCGATGGCGCGCCCGGCGATCTCGATCGCGTTGACGCCGAGGTGCGGGTAGCCGCTGTGCGCGCTGCGGCCGGCGATGTCGAGCTCGAGACCGAGGTGGCCCTTGTGCGCGCGGACTACCTCGAGGCCGGTGGGCTCGCCGATGATCGCCGCGCGCGGCAGCGCTTCACCGCTGTAGCTCTCGGCGAAGGCGCGTGCCCCGCGCGTGCCCGTCTCTTCGTCGCGCGTGAACAGCAGCATCAGCGGCTGGCGCAGCGTGCGCGAGCGCAGCGCGCGCGCGAGGGCGACGACCAGCGCGACAAACCCTTTCATGTCTGCTGCGCCGCGGGCGACGAGGTGACCGTCGAGATCGCGGCGCGTGAGCTTGAAGGGATCGCTGTACCAGCCCGGCTCGTCGGCGGGGACCACGTCGAGGTGGCCGCTGAGCAGCAGGCCGCCGCGCGTGCCGTCGGGCTCGGGGCCGATGCGGACGAGCACGTTGGCGCGATCGTCGAGCTCGTCATGGCGCTCGATAAGCACGCCGGGGGCGTCGAGCAGCTCGCAGATGTCGTCGATCAGCGCGCCATTGGGGCGGTGGCTGACGGTGGGGTGCGCGATCAACCGCTCGAGGATCTGCTCGGCGTTCACGCCGCTACGATAGCATCTAAGGGCGCTAGCCCATCTTGCCGTCGATCATGTCGCGCGCGGGCTGCCGCTTGGGCTTGGTCTTGGGGGGCTTGTCGGGCGCTACCTTGGGCGCCGCCGGCGTTTTCTGCGGCTTGGGCCGCATCAGCATCTTGCCCGGCGCCGGCGGCGGCTCTGGATCGGGGCGCCCCACGCCGCCGAGCGTCACGCCGCGCACAGCGGGTCTCGTCGGCTTGACGTTGGGGCAGCTCGCCTTGGGTGCCAGCAGCTGCTGCAGGTACAGGCCACCGCCGACGAGAAGGGTCGAGACGCCGGCCACCAGCCCGACGAGCCCTCGGCGGCTGCGGCGGCGCTTGCGCGGCTGCTCGTCGCCCGGGCGCGCCACGCCCTGGTCGTCGAGCGCAGCGGCGATGGCGAAGCCGATGCGGCGACAGACGGCGCCCCACCACAAGCCGACGGGGCCGCCGCGTGTGGGGTCGCCGGTCTCGAGGTACGCCGCGCAGGCGCAGGCGCCCCCCTGCCCGCAGCTGCTGCCCTCGCGCGGGCGCGCGGCGGCGATCGTCTCGGGGGCGTCGCTGACATGCCCGATGCGCAGCTTCGCCTCGGGCCCGTCGTCGCGGTCCTCGCCGACCATCGGCGCGCAACTGTAGAGCCAGCCCGAGGTGGCGACGACGACGCGCGTGGCGCGCGGCGCCGACGGGTCGCTGTCATCGGCATCTTTGTGGTCGGGCAGCGAGACCTCGAAGGGATCGAACGAGACCGGCCAGCCGCGCAGGTTGCGCGCCAGCTGCTCGCGGCCGACGGCGACGAGCTCGCGGCCCAGCTCCTCGCGCGCCTCTGCGCTCCAGCTCGCCGTCACGTCCACGTTGGCATGTACGCTGTTGACGCCGAGGTCCCACAGCCAGCTCACCGAACGGAACAGAAAGGCCGCTGTCTTGGGCGTCACGACCATCATCGCGGCGGGCTTGCCGCCCGCGGCGAGCAGGTTGAGCAGCCCCTCGAGGCACTGATCGTAGCTCGAGCGGCCGCCGGCGCAGGGCCGCTGCACCTCGTGGGCCTCGCGCACGCCGTCGATGGAGACGGTCACGCGCACGCCGTTTTCCACCAGCCAGGCCGCCTGCTGGGGTCCGACCAGCGAGCCGTTGGTGGTGCAGCTGATGTCGAGCTCTACGCCGTAAGGCGCCACGGTCTCGCGAGCCAGGCTAACTGCCCGACGCATAAGCGGTTCGGCGAGCAGCGGCTCGCCGCCGAAGAACCCCAGACGCGCCCTGCCCGGGCTCGCGCCGGCGTCGGCAACAAGCAGCGCGACGGCACGCTGGAGCGTGTCGTCATCCATCTCTCGTTTGTAGTGCTCGCCGGCGTAGCAGTAGTCGCAGGCGAGATTGCAGCGGTGGGTCAGGACCAGCGTGACATGCATGGACCCTATGACGCGCCTGCGGCCAGAAAGTTCTGACCAAGCCGCGCGCCGCGGCTACCAGTCGTCCTCGTCCTCTTCCTCGTCCTCGTCGTCGTCGGCGGCGTAGCCGTCCTCGTCCTCGTCGTACTCTTCCTCTTCCTCTTCGTCGTAGTACTCGTCGTCGTCGTCGTCGTCGTCGTCGTCGTCATCGTCGGTGAAGGCATCGATCAGGCCGATGCGCTCCTCGTCGACGTAGGCGACCTCTTCTTCTTCTTCTTCCTCGTCGTCGTCGTCGTCGTCGTCTTCGTCGTGGTCATAACCTTCGTCGAAGTCGCCATCGAGCATGGCGTCGTCGTCGAGCGACTCGGAGCTCGAGGCTGACAGCTCGTCCTGTTCTTCGTCGTCGGTATCGGTATCGGTATCTGCTGGCGCATCCGCTGCAGCGGGCGCGTTCTCGAGCGCACGACCGGTGGCCGGAACGCGTGGCCCGATGCGATTCTCCTCGTACATCTCGCTCCTCCTTTGACCCCAGATCAAACCACCATTGCTGCTATCGTGCGAGCGTGAACTTGTACCGATACGCCCGGCGTGTCGTGATTTCGACGCGACTCGACGACAAGCTCACACCTCCGTCCGCCCCGCTGCAGCTACCGGCAGAGCGGCCGCGCCCCGAGCGCATCGCGGCGCCTGGTCGACCCGCACAGCTCGCGCCGGTGCCCGGCCGCGACGTGCGGGTCCCACCAGCGAGCGGTATGTCCGACCCGCATCAGCGCGCGCGCATCCTGCACGCGCTGGCCAACCACGAGCTGCAGGCGGTCGAGCTTTTTGCGTGGGCAGCGCTCGCCTTCCCCGACGCGCCCGACGAGCTGTTGCGTGGGCTGATGGCGATCCTCGTCGAGGAGCAGCGCCACACCACGCTCTACCTCGAGCGTCTGGCCGCGCTGGGCGTCGCGCTCGGCGACTACCCGGTCACCGCGCACTTCTGGCGCCAGGCCGAGCACATCCACTCGCCGCTGGCGTTCATGTGCACCATGGGCCTGACCTTCGAGAACGCCAACCTCGACTTCGCGCGCGAGCTTTGTGCCGCGGCGCGCGCGGCCGGCGACGAGCAGACCGCGCAGGTGCTCGAGACCGTGCACGCCGACGAGATTCGCCACGTGCGTTTCGGCTGGCGCTGGCTGCAGCGCCTGCGTGACGACAACAGCGACAGCTGGCAGACATACCTCGACAACGTGGCGGGCAGCCTTGGCCCAGGGCGCGCGCGCGGCGCGAGCTTCGACCGCGAGAGCCGCCTCGCCGCCGGGCTCGACGAGGCCTTCGTCGACCACCTCGAGGCCGTGACGGCGCGCACGCCGGCCGGCGACCCGCGCTCGCGCTAACGAAACGAACCGGCTGAACGCTCGCGAGGGCGGCGGCACCGTAGTGCTTGCCGGCCCGAATCGCTGACCGCGGAGCCTCCTCCGCGGCGAAATAGTTGCCGGATACATCGAGGAAGCCATCGTGATGACCAAACGACGCTCCCTATGGGGCGCGTACGCACTACGTGCGCTCGCCGCCTCCGTCGCCCTGCTCACCCTCGGCGCCTGCGCTCCAACGCAGGGGCCCAGAACCGCGTTGGCGGGCCCGCTGCCGCCGCCGCGCCGCTCGCTGCGGGTACATATCCCGCCGCCTCCCGCGTGCCCGATGCGGCCAGCGCCGCAACACACGTCGTCTTCTTTTGTCGCGCACAGCGCGGGGCGTGCCGCGCGTGTGGAGCTGCAGCTCGTCTCGGCGCTCGAGGACGCTCGCGTCACGGGTGACGACGCGCTCGGCAAGTGCATCGAGACGCAGATCGATCGCGTGCGCGTGCTGCGGCGCAGAGCCAGCGGCCTGCTCGCCTCGCGCAGCGTCGACGAGTCGCTGGTGCGTCACGCCGAGCGCAGCTGCGCTTCGGCGCGCGCCGTCCAAGACGCGGCGCGCCGCTGCCTAACGGTCCGCAACGCGGACGACGGCCGAACGGTCGTGACGGTCAGCGCGCCTGCCGGGCGCTGACAAGCGCCCACCGATGTGATGTAAAGTCGCGCCCTCTCACCTCTCGAAGGAGCGAAGCGCGATGAAACACGGTGCACGCAACTCCGTAGTCGGCAAGGTCAGCTCCATCACGCGCGGCGAGGTGATGTCGCTCGTCAAGTTCGACATCACGCAGCCGGGCACGATGGCGTCGGTGCTGACCAGCGAGTCGCTGGACGCGCTCGGCCTCAAGCCCGGCGACGAAGTGACCCTCGTCGTCAAAGCCGTCCACGTGCTGCCAGTCAAAGACTAGTAGGGCGTCAGGGCGTCCGGGTATTAGGGCGTCGTGCGCCAGCGACGATAGGCGACGACGATCTCGTCGCCGGCGGCGATGCGCAGATCGCGCATCGCCACGCGCCGGTCCGCGGCGCGGTAGCCAAAGCCGTTGCGCGCGCGGCGCTGCAGCGGACGACCGTCGAGCGAGACCGCCAGCGACGCGGTGACCGGCTCGTGCGCGAGCACCACCGGCGACGCCGCGGCGACGATGTCGTCGACGAGGGCCTGCAGCGTCTCGCTCTTGTGCAGCTCGCACACGTCGAAGAGCTGGCCGGCGCGCGCGCGCGCGATCTCGCGCAGCCCGTGGGCCGCGTCGGCCGCGCAGCTCTGGCCGCAGCCGCCCGAGACGGCGTGGAAGCTAGCGCGCACGGAGGGGTCGATGGCGCCGGACAGCAGCGACAGCAAGCGCTGCACGCCGTCGTCGACCAGCGCCAGCGTGGGGCCATCGAGATCACACGTGGCGCGGCTGGACATCGGCAGAAGCGACGCGAGCGAGCCCGGCACCTCGTCGCTAACCGCGACGACGGCGATGGCCGTGTGGCGGCGGAAGCGGCGCGTGTTGCCGTCGGCGCGCGGTAGGTGGCCGAGCAGCGCCGCCTCGCTGCTGAGCAGCGTGTGCTCGTCCGTCGGCGAGCTCAGCGAGCCCGGCGGATGCAGCACGCACTCGGCGAAGCGTGCGTGCTCGCTGGCGTCGAGGAAGCGATCATCGCCGTCGCCTGACCCGCCGGGGGCGCGCGAGCACAGTCGACCGCGCTCGGTAGTCTTGACGTAGGCGCTGCCCGTGACCGCCATTCGGAAGTCGAGCCCCTGCGCGGTCGCGTAGCTGAAGATCGTCTTGGCCCCAGCGGCGAGCGCCGCGCGGCGCAGCGCCATCGACGCCGAGCCATCGACGACCCACAGCACGTCGGCGCGCGGGCCGTGATCGACGCGCAGGGTCTCGCACTCGCTGACCAGCTCGGCGTTGGCGCCGGCGAGCTGGGTGCCGCCCACCAGGTCGTCGATCCACTGCGCCTCGGGCGCCGTCTGCGCGCGCGCGGCGTCGACCAGCGCGCCGATGACGAGCAGGCGCGAGCCTTCCGAGTGCGTGCCGTCGTCGCTGCTGCCGCTGTCGAGGCGGCGCATGACGGTCATGCGCAGCACGAAGCGGCGCGCGCGCGAGCCGAAGGCCTGCGGCAGCGTGCCGAGCTGTTCGGGCGTGCGCGCCAACATCGCGGCCACTGCACGCGCGCGCACGTCGGAGAGCTGCTGGTCGAGCCCTGCGAGCTCGATGGTGAGCGAGATGTCGCGCACCGCTTCGCTGCCGTCGTGCATTCGCGCCAGCGTCCCCGGCTCGGCGACGGTCACACTGGCACCGGACGCCGCGAGCGTGGCGCTGAGCGAGCTTCTCACCTCGTCGGCGAGCTGCCGCACGGACGGCTCTTCGCTGTTGCGGGTGATGACAAACGCCGCCAGCGACGAGGCGGTGTCCTGCACGTCGAGCAGCGCCGCCGACTCGCGCGGCTGCTGCTGGCCGAGCGAGAGCTCGTTGAAGGTGCCGGTGGCGATGGCGAGCTTGTAGTCACCGCGGCTGCTGGCGTGCACGCGCACGGCCACGCGCCCGTTAGGATTGGTCAGCGTGGCGTCGCGGCAGATCGACGCCACGCCGGAGCTGTCGGGCGTGCCGCGCCCGAAGGTGTCGACCACGCGCGGATCGGTCTCGCCTGCGGCGCAGGCCAGCGCCACGCTCGGCGTGCACTTGCCCTCGACGCAGCTCTGGCCGTCGCCGCAGCCGTTGGACTGCAGCACGCAGCGGCTCGCCTGCTTGCCGAGCGGCTCGCCGCAGGTGGTCAGGCAGCAGCCGAGCTGGCCGTCGCCATCGAGATCCTCGAGGCGATCGTCGACCTTGTCGCCGTCGGAGTCGATGTCGACGTAGTCGGGGAAGCCGTCTCCGTCAGTGTCGCAGGGCCACGCCTTGGAGCGCGCCTGGGCTAGGCCGCAGAGCCCCTCGGCGTTTTGCGGTCCGCGCTCGATGGCGTCGGGGATGCCGTCGTTGTCGCTGTCGGTGTCGAGGTAGTCGGGCCGACCGTCGCCGTCGCTGTCGCGCAGAACGTCGCAGCCTTCCGCGAGGTTATCGATGCCGTCGTCGTCGCTGTCGGCGTGCTCGGGCACGGGGCAGCGCGACGGCGCGCCCTCGCCCGGCGCCGCGTCGGGCGCGCTGGCGTCGCCAAACAGATCGACCTCGGTGACGCAGGCTCCCAGCACCGCCGCCGTCGCGCAGAGCGCGCAAGAGACTATCGCCGTGCGCAAGCGCGGCAGGCGGGGGCGGGCCATGGTGCTGATTATGCCGAAAACCGGCGGGCAATCAATGCCTTGGCGGGGGCGCGCAGCCACGCGCACGAGAGGCACGTGGCTGCGGGCGGGGCGCTGCTACTCGACGCGCCTATTCGATGATGGCCTGCTCGGCCCAGCGCTTGTAGCTGGCGATGAGCTCGCTGCCCTTCTCGAACTGCACGTTGATCAGCGCGATGGAGTTGTTGGCGCCGCGGTAGTCGAAGCCGTTGGTGCGGCTGCGGTTGATCTGGATACCGTCGAGCGCCACGGCCAGCGAGGCGCTGATCGGCACGTACTCGAGCACCACCGGCGACGCGGCGCCAATGATGCTGTCGATGATGACCTGCAGCGTGTTGCCGAGGTCCTTCTGGCAGACGTCGCCGATCTGACCGCTCAGCGCCTGGGCCACCAGACGCTGGCCGTGCGGCATCTCGGCGCCGCAGGAGTTGTTGCAGACGCCGCCGATGAGGTGGACGGTGGCCACCGCCTCGGGGTCGGTCTTGCCCGAGAAGAGGTCGATGTACTTCTGGATCGCCGAGGTGACCTGGCCCTGCTTGGCGGCGTCGAGGTTGCAGTTGGTCGACGCGTAATCGGTGTACGTCAGGATGCCGCTCTTGAGGCTCTGGTCGGCCTCGTCGGTGGCGATGATGTACGCGATGCTGGCGCCCACGCGGAACTTGGACTGGTCGCCGACGGCGCGCGGCAGGTGCTTCTTCATCGCCTCTTCGGCGTTGGTCAGCATGTACTCGCTGCCGCCCTCGTAGCCGGGCGGGTTGTTGATGCAGGAGCTGAACGTCGCCTGCTCGGTGGCGAGCAGGAAGCGATCGGTGCCGCCGTCATCGGATGTGTTGGTCGAGATCTTCGAGCAGAAATGGCCGATGGCCGACTGGTTGGAGCCCGACGGCGCGACCACGTTGGTGACGGCCATGCGGAAGTCGAGGCCCGAAGCGAGCGCGCGCGAGAAGAAGTTGTTGGCGTTGTTGACGATGTCCTGGCGGTTGTCGCTCATCGAGCCCGACTCGTCGATGACCCACACGATGTCGGCCACGGGCAGGCTGGTGATGGTGCCGACGTCGCACTCGTTGTCGACCGTGTCCTTGTGCGTGGCGAGCGCCGTGCCGTTGGAGAGGTCGTCGACGATGAAGCCCGTCGGACGCGCGGGGTCTTGGTAGTTGTCGCGACCGGCGACGGCGCCCATCACGATCAGACGCCAGGCGCCCTTGTTGCCGTCGTCGATGGGATCGCCGTTGGCGTCGAGCTCCTTCTTGCCGGTGGAGTCCTTCTTGAACGCGAAGCGGCGCACCGTGACGAAGCGGATGATGAAGTTGCTGTGGCTCGAGCCGAACGGCGACGGCAGGTTGCCGAGCTGCGCCATCGGCTTGTTCATCACCGTGCCGATCAGCTCGTTGCGCACGGTGGAGATGTTCGACGGCGTGCTGACCTCGAGGTCGAGGATCGTGCCGCGCACCGAGGCGTAGCCGTCGTGCGTCTTGGCCTTGGCGCCCGAGGCGCGCACGGTGATCGTGCCGCTGCCGCCCGGGACCTTGCCCTGCAGCGCCTGGATGATCGCGTCGAGCGACTTCTGGACGTCGGGCTCGGTGGTGTCCATCGAGATCACGAATCCCGCGACCTCGTTCTTGGGATCTTCCTCGTTGATCGCCGCCGCGGCCTCTTTGGGCCCCGGGTTGGTCAGCTTGAGGTCGCCGTACTTGGCGCTCTTCTCGACGGCCACGTGCCAGTCGCCCTGCTGGTTCTGCTGGGTCTGGATCGACTTACGGCCCTGCGGCTTGTCCTCGGTGGCGTCGCGGCAGATGAACGTGCCGCGCTCGCTGTCGAGCTTGCCGTCGCCGAAGGTGTCCTTCTTGAGGGGGTCGGTCTCGCCGTTCGAGCAGGAGAAGCCGACGGCGGGCGTGCAGTTGCCGTTTTCACACTTCTGGCCGGGACCGCAGCCGTCCTTGGTGAGGATGCAGTCGGCGGCCTGCTTGCCTTCGGGCTGGCCGCACTTGGTCAGACAGCAGCCGAGCTTGCCGTCGCCGTTGGCGTCCTCGTCGCCGTCGTCGATGCCGTCGCCGTCGCTGTCGACGTCGACGTAGTCGGGGTAGCCGTCCTTGTCGGTGTCGCAAGGCCAGGGGCCGCCGGTCTTCGCGCACTTGCCATTGGCATCCTTGGCGCCCGCTTCGACCTCGTCGGGGATACCGTCGTTGTCGGAGTCGAAGTCTTGCCAGTCGGGCGTGCCGTCGTTGTCGCTATCGCGCTGGGCCGTGCAGCCTTCCTCGCCGTTGAGGATGCCGTCGCCGTCGGTGTCTTCGGTGGGATCGCACTTGGTGCCGGCCTCGGTGAAGCCGCCTGCGTCGCCGTCGGTGCCCGTGAAATCGCCCGTGTCGGTGCACGCGCCGAGCAACAGCGCGGCGACGGCGAGCGGCAGGAGCGAGCGCTTCGCGTACGTAATCATTTTGTTTTCACCTATCAGCGCCAAGGTTTTGGGTCTGCATACATCGGCCCATACGTCACCACGCTGGGCATTGGCTAAGAAAACGCGCGGCGGGCGTTTAACAGAGGCGGCGCGTCGAGACAAGGACGATGTAGGGAAAGATGCGTTGCTTCGGCGCTACGGGTCGCCGAGTGCCGGTGCGCGCCGCTACTTGATGGCGATCTGGCGCTCCCAGCGCTTGTAGCTGGCGATCAGCTCGCTGCCCTTTTCGAACTGCACGTTGATCAAGGCGATGGAGTTGTTGGCGCCGCGGTAGTCGAAGCCGTTGGTGCGGCTGCGGTTGATCTGGATGCCGTCGAGCGCGACGGCCAGCGAGGCGCTGATCGGCACGTACTCGAGCACCACCGGCGACGCGGCGCCGATGATGCTGTCGATGATGACCTGCAGCGTGTTGCCGAGGTCCTTCTGGCAGACGTCGCCGACCTGACCGCCGAGGGCCTGCGCTACCAGACGCATGCCGTGGTTGATGTCGGCGCTGCAGGAGTTGTTGCAGACGCCGCCGATGAGATGGAATGTCGCCACCGCCTGCGGATCGGTCTTGCCGGAGAACAGGTCGATGTACTTCTGCACCGCCGAGGCGACCTGCCCCTGCTTGGTGGCGTCGATCTGGCAGTTGCGGCGATCGGCGCTGAGCACGGTGTTGAGCGAGTTGGCGATCTCGTCGGTGGCGACGATGAAGGCGATGCTCGCCTCGGGACGGAACTTGCTCGCGTCGCCGGAGGCGCGCGGCAGGTGCTTCTTCATCGCCTCTTCGGCGTTGACCAGCGGGTACTCGGCGCCGCCCTCGTAGCCGGGCGGGTTGTTGATGCACGAGCTGAAGGTGGCCTGCTCGGTGGAGAGCAGGAAGCGATCGACGCCGCCGTCGTCGGTGCTGCTGGTGGAGATCTTCGAGCAGAACTTGCCGACGGCGTAGGCGTAGGTGGTGCTGCTCGGCGTGACGACGTTGGTCACGCCCATGCGGAAGTCGAGGCCCGAGGCGAGCGCGCGCGAGAAGAAGTTGTTGGCGTTGTTGACGATGTCCTGGCGGTTGTCGCTCATCGAGCCCGACTCGTCGATGACCCACACGATGTCGGCCACGGGCAGGCTCGTGATCGTGCCGACGTCGCACTCGTTGTCGACCGTGTCAGCGGACGTGGCCAGCGCTGTGCCGTTGGACAGATCGTCGACGATGAAGCCGGTGGGCCGCGCCGGGTCTTGGTAGTTGTCGCGGCCGGCGACGGCGCCCATCACCAGCAGGCGCCACTTGGTCTGATCGCCGTCGTCGATGGGGTTGCCGTTGGCGTCGAGCTCGAGGCCGCCGGTCTGCTTCTTCTTGAAGGCGAAGCGGCGCACGGTGACGAAGCGCACGATGAAGTTGCTGTGGCTCGAGCCGAAGGGCGCGGGCAGGTTGCCGAGCTGCGCCATCGGCTTGTTCATGATCGTGCCGACCAGCTCGTTGCGCACGGTGGAGATGTTCGACGGCGTGCTGACCTCGATGTCGAGGATCGTGCCGCGCACCGAGTCGTACTTGTCGTGGGTCTTGGCGCCGGCGCCCGAGGCGCGCACGGTGACGGTGCCGCCGCCGCCGGGCACCTTGGCCTGGATCGCCTGGATGATCACGTCGAGCGACTTCTGGACGTCGGGCTCGCTGGTGTCGACCGAGATCACGAAGCCGGCGACCTCGTTTTTGGGATCCTCTTCGTTGACGACGGCGGCCGCCTCTTTGGGCGCCGGGTTGGTCAGCTTGAGATCGCCGTACTTGGCGGTCTTTTCGAGCGCGACCTTCCAGTCGCCCGTCTGGTTGAGCTGCGTCTGGATCGCCTTGCGGCCTTGCGGCTTGTCCTCGGTGGCGTCGCGGCAGATGAACGTGCCGCGCTCGCTGTCGAGCTTGCCGTCGCCAAAGGTGTCCTTCTTGCGCGGATCGGTCTCGCCGTTGGAGCAGGAAAAGCCGATCGCGGGCGTGCACTTGCCGTTCTCGCACTTCTGGCCCGAGCCGCAGCCGTCTTGCGTGAGGATGCAGTCTTTGCCCTGACTGCCGAGTGGCTTGCCGCACTCGGTGATGCAGCAGCCCAGCACGCCGTCGCCGTTGGTGTCCTCGTCGCCGTCGTCGATGCCGTCGCCGTCGCTGTCGACGTCGATGTAGTCGGGGTAGCCGTCCTTGTCGGTGTCGCAGGGCCACGGGCCGCCGGTGGACGCGCACTTGCCGTTGGCGTCCTTTTCGCCCTTCTCGACCGAGTCGGGGATGCCGTCGTTGTCGGAGTCGAAGTCTTGGAAGTCGGGCGTGCCGTCGTTGTCGCTGTCGCGGCCGTGCGTGCAGCCTTCTTCGCCGTCGAGGATGCCGTCACCGTCGGTGTCGGCGGTGGGGTCTGTGCAGCGGTTGGTGCCGCCGCCGTCACCGGCGTCGAAGCCGAGACCGTCGCTGAAGTTGCCGGTGGTGTCCGTGCAGCCGGCGAGCGCCAGCGAGACGATGAACGTGTAGGTGATAAGACGAATGGCTCGAGACACCGCGGCCTCCTTGGGCGCTGGGCTGTAGGTGGTGTTCGACGGTCCGTACGCCGCTCGGCGTGCGAGTGGCTATTGTCTGGCCGCGGAGCCGCCGTCCGCGGCGAGCTCGCCGTTCGTCCAGTAGCTGTAGGCGGCGTGAAAGCGGTCACCGTGGCGGCGTGCCACGGTCAGCGCGAGGCTGTTGTTGCTGCGGCGATAGTCGAATCCGTCGACGCGGCTTCGCGCGAGGTCTTGGCCGTCGTGGCGCACGGCCAGCGAGGCCGGGATGGGCAGTCGCGGAAAGCTCAACAGGTAGCCCCAGATCGGCGCGAAGGCGCTGGCCAAGCTGGCGACACCGATGCGCTGAGAGACGCTGACGGGGTCGCAGATGTCGAGCGCCCAGCCGCCGAGCCGCCTCGCCAGAGATAGCGCCGCGCGCGCGGGCGCCGCGGCGCAGCGGCTGGCGCAGGTGCCGCCGACGACGGTCAGCGTGGCGAGATGTGCCGCGCGCACGCGAG
>JAGQIK010000370.1 GCA_020431405.1 Myxococcales bacterium | reverse complement strand
CGCCAACGCGCTGCCGCTGTGGCTCGCGCTGCTCGGCCTCGCGCTCGTCACGCGCCGCCGCCGCCGTCGCCGCTAGCAGCGCTCCGCCCCCCAAAACTCCGCTACCCACCTGGCAGCGCGATGCGCCGGCTTCGACTGAAGCGATGGTCGTCGCGCCTTCGGCACGCGGCGCATGTTTGTCGTCGGCACGGCCGGGACGAGCGCGCCCGTCGGTCTCGGCCCCGCCGGTGGCGTGCGCTCGGGGCTCGGCCTACTTTGGGCCGCCGACTCGAGCGGCATCTACTACCAGCACGGCAGCACCAACGCCACGAGGGTGCTCAAGTTCGGACGCACCAATGGCAGCGTGCAGGTCGCAGTAGACGCCTACCCGGGCGCCGGCCTGCGCGTGCTCGCCGCCGAGTAGCGGCCGCGAGCGCCTAGTCCACCGGCCGCAGCGGCCCGATGTTCTTGTAGAGCGCGAAGCGGCCGGCCTTGGCCACCAGCTTGGCCTGCGCTGGCGTGGCGCCTACGGGGGCGTCGAGCACCTTCTCGCCGGCGCCGTAGATCACGAAGAAGTAGTGATAGAACGCGCCGTGCAGCAGGTAGTGGAACGTCTTGGGCAGTCGCCAGACGGGCTGCGGTGTGGCGACGCCGCCGCGCAGCCTGAACGGCGCCACGTCGGTGACCGGCGCTTGCGGCAGGTAGCCGCCTTTACGCACCTGATAGAGCTTGACGATGTGCATCAGCGGCTCGCCGCGGTGCACGCCGTCGTGTGCGTCGTAGATCAGCGGCAGCACGCGGCGCTGCGCTGGCAGCTTGGCCAGCACCTCGTCGATGCGGCCGGCTTGCTCGCCGAAGGTCGTGAAGGTCGAGGTCAGCGTCGCGCCGAGCACGACGCTGGTGAGCAGCGCCGGCGCTAGCACCAGCGCCGCGCGGCCGCGCAGGCGCGCGCGCGGCAGGCCACACAAAAGCAGCACCGCGACGCAGAGCAGCCGGCCGCTGGTGCCGAGGTTGAGGTTGGGCTTGAGCACGTCAGCGGGCAGCGCAAAATAGCCGACGAGCACCGCCATGGCGCCGCCGGCGAGTGTCCAGTCGGCGCGCGGTGGCCGCTCGCGCGAGCCGATGACCAGCGCGCAGAGCAGCGTCGCGGCGAGGCCGAGCAGCGCCAGCTCGTCGACCATGCCGAGCAGCACGTCGTTGAGGATCGGCGACAGCTGCGCCAGCTTCTCGGCCGGCGGCGCGAAGCGCACCTCGAGCTCGCCCGACGCGATGCGCGAGGTCGACCAGATGAAGAGCAGCCCGAGCGACGGCAGCGCGAACAGACCGTGGCGCAATCCATCGCGCAGCGAGCGCACGTGCCCGGCCCACATCACGGCGGCGGCGAGGCCAAACGCGGTGAAGCCGACCAGGTGCGTCAGGTAGAGCACGCTGGCGAGCACGGCGAGGCCGACGTCGCGCGCGACGCTCGGCGCGTCGAGCGAGCGCTTGTAGAGGCCCAGCGCGAACAGCACCATCGGATAGCTCAGCACCTGCGGCAGCAAGCCGTAGATGAACGGCGTGTTGTAGATCAGCGGGAAGGCCAGCAGCGCGTAGCGCCGGTCGCGGCCGAACGCGAGCAACAGGTACAACAGCCCGAGCGGCAACGCCCAGCCGTAGACGACGAGGATCACCCGCTGCGCCGCCTCGAGCGACATCACGCTGCCGAGCGCGCGCATGGTGAAGTAGAAGCTCGCGTAGGGCACCAGCGCCGAACGGCGCTCGTAGCCGCTTCGCATCAGCTTGGCGTCGGGCGCGTCGAGCGCGCGCCACACCGACACGATACGCGGGTGCGCGGCGTAGTCCTGCAGCGGCAGCACGCGCGGGATCGCCAGCGGCAGCGTGTAGAGCAGCAGCAGCGCGCCGAACAGCGCGGCGAAGAGCCGGTCTTCGCGGAAAAACGCGACGGCGCGGCGTGCGATGCGCACCGGCACCTGCGGCTAGCGCTCTAGCGGCTGCCCTGCGGTGGGCGAGCGCGGCTCTCGGCGCGCACGGCGACCTGCAGCTTGCGCACGGCGCGTGCTTGGATCTGGCGCACGCGCTCGCGCGTGATGCCGAGGTCTTTGCCCACCTCTTCGAGGGTCTGCGCCAGCTTTCCGTTGAGGCCGAAGCGGCGCGCCAGCACGTCTTGCTCGCGGTCGCGCAGCGTCGTCATCGCCTTGATGATCTGCTCCCACTGCCCCTTGTTGCTGACCTCCTCGAAGGGGTCAGGCGCTTCTTTGTCGGCGACGAGCGTTCCGAGCTCGGTCTCGCCGTCCTCGCCCACCGGCAGCTCCCAGCGCAGCGTCTTGCGCGACGCCTCCATGATCTCCACCACGCGCTCGGTGGTCAGATCGAGGCGCTGCGCCAGCTCTTCGGTGGTCGGCTCGCGTCCGACCTCGAGCACGTGGCGGCGGCTCTCGCGCACGAGCTTGCGGATCGCCTCGCGCACGTGCACCGGCAGGCGAATGGTACGCGTCTGATTGGCGATGGCGCGCGAGATGGCGTGGCGGATCCACCACGTCCCGTAGGTCGAGAACTTGTAGCCGCGGCGATAGTCGAACTTCTCCACCGCGCGCATCAGGCCGAGGTTGCCCTCTTGCACCAGCTCGAGGAACGGCAGGCCGCGATTGACGTACTTGGCGGCGATGTGCACGACCAGCCGCTGGTTGGCGAGCACCAGCTCGTCCTTGGCGCGCTGACCCTGAGCCTCGGCCTTGAGGATCTGCCGGTTCGCCTTCTCGAGCACCGGCGCCTTGGTGTCGAGCTTGCGCTCGATGTTGCGCACGCGGCGCTCGGCGTTCTTGACCAGCCGGATGCTCTCGGCGAGGGCGTCGTCGCTGATCTCGAGCTCGAGCGGCGCGCTGCCGTCGTCGAGCGGCAGGCGAAACTCCACCGTGGTGATGCTCTGCAGCGACGAGGAGTCGCTGGTGCGACGGCGCTGGCGGATCAGCTTGCGCAGCTCGTCGGCCTTCATGCCGCATTCGGACTCGACGAGCCGTACCTCGGCCTCGGCGGCGGCGATGCGCGCGGCGACGTCCTTGACGCGCGCCACCAGCCGATTGACCGCTTCCTCGCGGAAGTCGATCTTGCTCAGCATGTCGAGCATCGTCTGCAGGTTGGCGGCGCGGCGCTCGCGCAGCTCGGCGCGCTGCTCCTCCGACTTGGTCTTCTTCGACTCGAGCGTGCGGACGATCTCGCGGTTTTCGTGGTCGAGCTTCTGCAGCTCGGTGACCACCTCGAGGAAGCGCTGCTTGGCCTTCTCGGAGTTGTCGCGCTTCTCGCCGGGCGGCGCGTCGTCGTCACCTTCGGCGTCGTCGGGTGACTCCTCCTCGTCCGACTCGCCTTCGTCCTCGATGGCGTCGAAGACGGTGTTCTTGCCGCCGGCTTTGACGCGGCGGCTGGCCTGTACGAGATCGTCGATGGCGATCCCGGTGCCGAGCGCGGCGCGCAGCATCTCGAGGCGCGCCGCCTCGAGGCGCTTGGCGGCGTCCACCTCGGCGCGTTTGCTGAGCAGCGGCACCGACTTGAGCTGCCGCATGTAGATCGTGACCGGATCGGCCGTCTCGCCGACGGGCTGCGCCTTGGGGGTGCGCTCGCCGCGCGGCATGGCCTCGGCGACGGGACGATCCTCGCCCGTCTCGAGACCGATCACGTCGATGCCGTCCGAGGCGAGCTCGGTCAGCAGGTCATCCATCTCCTCGGTGGTCTGGGTGACCGGCGAGGAATAGACGATCTCGTCGAGGGTCACGAACCCCTTGCGCCTGCCTTGGCGAAAGAGCTCTTCGACTTTCTTGGGGCGACGGGCGGCCATCAGAAGATGAGTAGTTTCTTGGCCCTGCAGGGCCACGCGGGGGTCATTGTCTCGAATTACGCTTCGGAAAACCACCGAAGTTTTCCCGAGTCATCGAGTATACTTTTGGCGGTGTCCCAAGAGCACAAGTCGGTCGGTCCGCTACTGCCCATAGCGACCAACGACGCTGCCGGCTCGTCTGACGATGTGGCCGATGGCAGCGCGGACGACGTGCTCGTTGCTGCCGATCGCGCAGCGACAGACCGGGCGGCGCTCGAAGCTAGCGCGGATCCGGGCGACATCGGCTGGGTGCTTCGAAGGCCGCTGCAGCTCGAGTCGATGCGGCGGCGAATGCCCGAAACACCGCGTACTCACGAGCTTTTGCGCAAGCTGCATCACGCGCGCGAAAACCTCGACGCCGTCGTCTACGCGCTGTCGAGCCGCGAGCTGGCGGACGACCGCCGCAGCCACCTGCTCGACATCTTGGCGCGCCACCAGGAGGCGCTCGACGAGACCCTCGGCGAGTTCGGCGTCGCGCCGCGGCCCGGCGATCGCGACCCGCTGTGGCACTACCACCAGCTCGATCCCGCCACGCGCAAGCACCTCGCCGCGATCCTCGGCGTGCCCGAAGAGCCCGCGTTCTACCCGGTGCTCGAGATCAAGGCCGAAGAGTACCTGGCGCAGCTGCAGGCCTTCGACGCGATCACCGAGGAGGCGGGCTTTCGCGAGCGCCCGCGGCTGTCCACCGCCGCGCGCCGCGGCGCCGTCGCCCTGACGCTGAGCGGCTCGTTGATCCAGATCTCGGCGCCATCGCCCGAGGGCAGCCGTCGCTACCTCTACCAGAACATCTACGGCAACGCGCACCCGCCCGAAGGCGTGCTCGTGCTCGACCGCGACGTCGAGGTCGGCGAGCGGATCCGCTCGGTGGAGCTGACCACCTCGCCGGTGCGCGAGCTGCGCGTCGCCGGGCGACGGATGTCGTGGAAGGCGCAGAGCCACACCTTCGAGCGCCTCTCGCGTACCTTCACGTCGCTGGCCAGCCGCTCGTCGAGCGACCTGGCGGTGGCCGCCCTCGGCGCCGTCGGCCAGGCGCGCTTCAACCCGGAAGCTGCCGAGCGCGTGCTGCGCCAGGAATGCGGCGAGTCGTTCGAGTCGTTCGAGCGCTTGCGCTACTTCTGGAACAGCGGCGAGACGGCCGCGCGCGAGCGTGACGAGGCCGAGCTGTTGACGCTGTGTCTATTTCTGCAGACGGCGGCGCGCGAGCTCGGCTTTCAAGCGCGCAGCTTCGCCGAGGCCGACGAGGTCGTCACCGTCGACGGCAAGCGCTACGCGATCGACGCCGACCGGCGCCAGATCACGCGCCTGCCGAGCGGCGGCGGCGGCCTCGAGGTCGTCTACGTCGACGTGTCGCTCGGCCGCCAGCTGTTCACCAGCCGCGCGCCCATCGCGCTGATCGGCGCCGACGGCAAGCTGCTCGACGTGATCGGGCCGGTAGCCTACTCGCGCTAAGCCGCTAGCGCGCGTGCGCGTGCGCCTGCGTGTCGAGAAACGCGCGGACGAAGCGATAGAACACGTCTGGGCACTCTTCCCAAGGCACATGGCCGCAGCGACGGAAGGCCTTGGCCGAGACGAGCGCCGTGGGGCGCATCAGCTTGGCGATCTCGATCCAGTTGTTGCGACCGAACGGATCGTCCCAGCCCTGAACGACGATCGTCTTGGCCTCGATGCGTTTGCCGAGGTGGCGAAAGTCGTACATGCCGAGCGCGGCGAACGTGGCGCCGCGCACGCCTTCGTGGCAGCTCGAGCCGGCGAGCGAGCGCGCAGCGGGGTGTTTGGGATCGTAGTAGTAGGCGGGTAGGATCGACAGCAGCGCCGGCGCGCAGTCAGTGCCCACCGCGTCCTTGCGCGGCCCGAGCAGCCCGGCGCGCCGAAGGCGCCGCACGCGATTCGACAGCATCACCGAGCCGCGCGCCCAGTCGATGGTCCGCGGCGGGATCGCGTCGACAAGCACGAGCGCGCGAACGCGCTGCGGGAAGCGCCCGGCGTAGATGAAGCCGAGCAGGCCGCCCCACGAGTGGCCGAGCAGCGCGATCTTCTCGGCGCCGATGGCGCGCCGTAGCGCCTCGATGTCGCCGAGGTAGCCGTCGAGCGTGAGCTGGGCGGGCGGCACTTTGGTCGAGGCGCCGACGCCGCGTTGGTCGAAGGTCAGCACGGCGAGCTTGTCACTGGCGAGCTTGTCGAGCGCGCGCGTGTAGTGGTGCGAGATGCCGGGACCGCCATGCAGCACGAACAACACCTGCGCGCCGGGGCCGCCGCCGGTGAGGTGCGCCCGCAGCGTGACCGCGCCGTTGCGCGCGCTGATCTCGCGTGGCCCCTGCGTCAGCTGCGTGGTCCTGTCGAGCGCCGCGGGCCTGCTCGGCGCGGGCGCTGTGGCCCGCGAGCTGCTGCAGGCACCGCTACCTATCAGCAGCAGCAGCAGCAGCGGCGCCGCGAGGCGAGGTGCAGTGGTCTTGCGCATAGCGAGCAGGCTATCAGAGCGGCGTAGACGAGCGGATCTGCAGTACGCTTAGCTGAAAAGGCGAGGATATCGTTTGGCGAAGCGCTCGAAGCAGAAGAAGACCAAGCGCAAGAAGCGCTCGAAGCGGCCAACGCGCAGCGCGACGGAGTGGGTTGGTGGTCAGCTGCTCAGCCCGTTCTTCGTGAGCGAAGGTGACCCCTTTCGCCCACAGCTGACGCTGTGGCTCGAGCTTCCCGCCGACGTGATCGTCTGGCACGCGCTCGCCGATCCATCCGAGGCGCCGATCCCGTTCGCCGAGACGCTTCGTGCGGCGATGCGTTCGCCGGCGATCGGCCCGCCGCGCACGCCCGCCCGCGTTCGGGTCGCGGACGCTCGGCTCGCCGCGGAGCTGCACGTGGCGCTGCCCGAGCTCGAGGTCGTCGTGGCGCCGACGCCCGAGCTGCACGCGGTGCTCGCGGCGTTCGCCGAGGCTGATGACCCGAAGAGCCACGCGCCCCCGAGCTACCTCGAGGCGGGGCGTGTCGCGCCCGAGGCGATGGCCGAGCTCTTTGTCGCCGCCGACCTGCTCTACAGGCTCGCACCCTGGAGCCGCGCTGGCAGCGACGAGCTGCTCCGACTCGACGTACCAGCGCTCGGGGTCGAAGGTGCGTGCGTTTCGCTCATCGGCGCGCTGGGCGAGAGCGTCGGTGTGGTGATCTTCCCGTCGCTGGTGGCCTTCGAACGATTCTTCGAGCGCTTCGAGCAACGGCACGACTCGGGCCCCTTGCGCGGCGCCATCGATCTCGGAACTACCGTGCTGTCGCTCGACTACGAGCGCGGAGCCGACGTGCCCGCCAGCATGCGCAAGGAGATCGCGGCGCACGGCTGGTCGGTCGCGGGGCCGGCCGGCTACCCGCTGGTCACGCACCGTGATGTCGACGGCGTGCCGCGACCGCTGCAGGCCCGCGATGTCGCCATCGTGACGGCTTGCGCGCGGGCGCTGACGAGGTTCTTCGTCGAGCACAGCGAGCAGCTGCGCTCCGGCGAGATCGCTACCCTGTGCGAGTCGTACGCGTTGGACGGTCTCGCCGTGCGATTGTGCATGCCCTACCAAGCGGGGGCCGCCGGATCGCCTCCGCTCGTCGTCGAGCAGCACGCGAGCGGCCACGACGCGCGCGACAGGCCGGCCGCCATCCACGACGTCGACCGGCGTCTATCGGATGCCATGATGGCCTTTGCCCTGCAGTCCTTTGGCGAGGTCTGGATGCGCTGCTGCGACGACTTCTACGACCACGAGCGCGCGGCCGACCTCTTCGTGCCTTGGTCGCTGCACCATTTCACCGTCGAGGGCCAGTCGATCGCGCAGCGCTACCTCGAAGCGCAGCGGCGAAAGCTCTCCAGCACCGAGCGCAAATGGCTCGAAGCGCAGCAGTCGGCGTGGCTTTCGGTGTGGGAGGTCATCGACGTCGAGCCAGGGCGCAGCCTCGCGCTGCGGGATCTGTTGACCGAGCAGGAGCGGACCGTGCGCGAGGTCGCCGCCTCGAGGTCACTGCGGAAGCGAGATGCGATACTCGGGCGCGTCGTCGACTACCAAGGCGCTGCCCTGCTATGTGGTATTCATCCGCGCAGCCTCGCGCCTGCGCCCGCCGCCGAGGTCCTGCGGCGCATTCGTGGCCACCTGCGGCGCAAGCGCGCCGTGCCGGCCGAGCGTCTGCGCGACGAGAAGGTCGGCCGCTACATCATCGCGCGCTGGGAAGAGACTGTCGACGAGCTCGACCTGCAGCGCAGCCAACAACCTCCTCCGCGCCTTCAGAACACCGACGGCCACGAGATGTTGATCACGGTCGATCACTTCGACGTCGAGCCCGCGCGCGCGGTGCAGGTCAAGGCAGCGCTCGTCCGGCTCGACGGCGTCGAATCGCCGCAGCCGGGGGACGCCGACCAAGACTATCTGTTCACCCGGCGCGGGCGCGACGAGCAGGTAACGCTCATCGGCCGCGCCACGTTCAAGTCGGGCAGGCTGATGCTCGAGACGAACTCCGTCGAGCGCGCCGACGCGCTGCGCGCGCTTCTGGAGCAAAGCTGCGGCGACGCGCTTCGGCACCGTGCTCGCGAACACTCCGATCCGATGGCGATGTTCGGCGACCTGATCGACGGCGCGGCGTCCCCTGCCGCGCCGAACGCGCACGGCGACGTTCCCGCCGAGCTTGCCGAGCGGGTGGTGCTCGAGATGAAGGCCAAGATCTACGCGAGCTGGCCCGACGAGCCACTGCCCGCGCTCGACGGTCAGACGGCGCGCCAAGCTGCGCGCAGCAAGGCAGGTCGCCAGCGCGTCGACCTGCTGCTCAAGCAGTTCGAAAACCTCGAAGCGCACGAGCCGCCGCAGACGCGCTTCGATTTTTCGGGCCTGCGACGCGAGCTAGGGCTCGACGCCTAGCACCCGCTCCGCGGTCCGCAAATCCGCGGCCTCGCCCTCCGTTGCGATTGGCTGAAATTGAGCTCGCACCTCGTGACGCGGACACTGAGAGGAGCTCGTTCGACCAACGTTCACGGGGAGACAGACGGATGATCAGATTGTGCATGGCGCTGGCGGTCGTGGTCACGATCGGCGGTTGTGGTGACTCGGGGGGCACGACGGCGGACACGAGCGCGGGCGACGTGACGCGCGACACGGGCGGCGCGGATCTGCCGTCCGCGGACGGATCGGTCGACACGGCGGACGCTGCCGCTGCAGATACGCAGCGCGACGGGGCCGCGCCCGACAGCGCGGCGATGGATGGCGCGTCGGCGGACGCCGATGATGCCGCGGCGGCCGACACAGCCCTGGCCGACACGGCCCTGGCCGACACGGCCGCAGGGGACGCGGCCGCTTCGAACGTTTCCGGCCAGCTGCTGGCGGCGGGCCTGCGCCATAGCTGCGCGATCACCGCGGCTGGCGGCGTCAAGTGTTGGGGCGCCAACAGCGCTGGGCAGCTCGGCAGCGGCGACAACACCTCCTCGTTCGCCGCGGTGGCGGTCAAGAACCTCGCCAGCGGCGCGACGGCCATCGCTGCCGGCGCGACGCACACGTGCGCGATCGTCAGCGGAGCGCTCAAGTGCTGGGGTGACAACACGAAGGGCAAGCTCGGCACCGCCAACACGGTGGCCGCCAACGAGCCGCGCGATGTCCTCACGCTCACCGGCGGTGTTACCGCGGTGACCGCTGGCACCAACCACAGCTGCGCCGTCGTCGGCGGCGCGGCGATGTGTTGGGGCGACAACAGCCTCGGGCAGCTCGGGCTCGACCCGCAAGCCGTCCCCAACAGCAGCGTGCCGCGCACCGTCACCGGGCTGAGCAGCGGCGTCGTCGACATCGGCAGCGGCTACAACCACACCTGCGCCGTGCTCGCCGACGGCACGCTGCGCTGCTGGGG
>JAGQIK010000369.1 GCA_020431405.1 Myxococcales bacterium | reverse complement strand
TGGCGAGCGCGCGGGCGAGCGCTGGGCGACGCCGGCGGCGGCGTGTAGCCGCGATCGCAGCGACCGACGGCGAAGTCGTGGCCGCAGGCGCTCAGCTGCAGCGCCGCGGCAGCGACGCTCGCGGCGACGGCGACGGCGACGTTGATGGTGCGTTGGGGAGGGGAGCGATCGGCCTGCATCGGCCGCGCGAAGATACTACGGCCTAGGCGGCTGCGGCGTAGGCGGCGCCGATACCCATGTTCTCGACGATGCGCACCAGCTTCTGGCGCACCTTGAACTTGCGGCTGTAGACGGTGTTGACCGTGACACCGAGCTCTTCGGCGAGCTCTGCCGGCGCGCGCTCGTCGCGGTAGCAAGAGACGACGAAGCGCTGCTCGTCCTCGGTCAGCTGCGCCAGCGCCTGGCGCGCGAGGTCGGCGGTCTCTTCCATCTCGAGGCGTGCGTCGGGGCGCTCGCTGGTGACGAGGAAGCGATCGGCGCCGCTGATGTCGTCGAGGTAGCTGTGCTCGGCCTGCCGCATGCGCAGCTGATCGATGGTGCAGTTGGTGGCGATGAGGCCGATCCAGCTGCTGACGCGATAGCCGCGGGTCGGCTCGTAGAGGCGCAGCTTGCGGCGATCGTCCTTGAGCAGCACGACCCACACCTCGGAGACGAGGTCAGCCAGGTCGGCGGAGGTGTAGCTGGCGTTGTAGCGGCGCAGGACGCGCAGCACGCAGCCTACGATGAGGTTCTCGTAGCGCGAGCAGAAGAGGGTCCACGCTTTCTTGTCGCCGTCGAGCACGCGCGCCAGAAGCTCTTGCTCCTCGGCGCGGTCAGGTCGCGTGTGCTTGCTGCTCATCGAACAATCTCCTTACAGATGCCTTGAGTGCTGACTTCGGGGTCCCATACTCACAGGCCCCTACGAACTGTTAGAAAATCTCCTCGAGGCGCCCAAAAAGTACTCAAGCGGCTGTGATAACTCGGGAAAAAAGTTCGCCCGCGGCATGTCAGGCATCAGACGCCACTGTTGCTGGATCGACACAGGGTGTGCGCCGCGCCGCTGTTCGCGCGGGTTGGCTGAACAAGCGGACCGATATGATTTCAGTGTGATAGCCACAACGTGGGCTGGGCATAGATCCTGATAAGGAGTTCGGCGGGAAAAGATCATCGGGCGCTTCGTAAGAACCGGCCCGATAGGAGGACCGCAGATGACCCGCAGAGCTCTCGCCACCGTTTCCGCCCTCGCGGCCCTCGCCGCGATCAGCCTCCCTGCCCACGCGGAAGACTTCGCCGCCAAGATCAAGGCCGGCAAGATCATCGCGGTCTCGATTCCCGGCTCCGGTATCTACCCCGGACGCGCCATGGGCATCGTCAACGCCCCCGCCAGCACCGTCTACCAGCTGCTTGCCGACTTCGCGCGCTACGACAAGTTCGTCCCGCGCATCACCGCCGCGCGCAAGCTCGACGACAAGCACTACGAGCTTAAGGCGATGTTCCCTTGGCCGGTCAAGGAGACGCGCTGCAAGCTCTCCGTCCGCAAGGGCAAGCGCGGCGAGACCTACGTCATCCAGTGGCGCCAGATCGACGGCACGCTCAAGAAGTACGAAGGCGTGGCGTGGATTCAGCCCTTCGGCAAGCAGCGCACGCTGCTGACCTACCAGATGCTCGCCGTGCCCAAGGTCTTCGCGCCGAGTGGCCTGATGAGTGAAGGCCTGCGCAACGCGGTCAAAGGCTACATCGCCGCCGTTCGCACGCATGTCGCCAAGCTGCGGCACGCCCCCGGCACCAACGTCGCCGCGCGTTAGCTAGGACCGGCATCGCCTTCGATCTGATGGATCCCGATCTCGTCGCGAGCTACGACGAGCTGCCGCTGTGGTCGGCGCCATTCGGGCTCGTGCTCCTCGACAAGGTGCCGATCAGCGCGCCGATGACGGTGCTCGACATCGGCTGCGGCACCGGCTTTCCGCTGCTCGAGCTCGCGCAGCGGCTCGGCCCTTCGTCGCGCGTCATCGGCGTCGATCCGTGGCGCGCGGCGCTGTCGCGTTGTCGTGACAAGGCGCGCTGCTACGGCGCGAGCGGTGCGCACCTGCTCGAGGGGCGCTCGGAGCGGCTGCCCTTCGGCGATGGCTGCTTCGACCTGATCGTCTCCAACAACGGACTCAACAACGTCAGCGACCAGAGACGCGCGCTCGCCGAGTGCTTCCGCGTCGCCGCCACGCCGTCGACGCTGGTCGCCACGATGAACCTGCCCGACACCATGCACGAGCTCTACGCCGCCTTCGGCGCTGTGCTCGCCGAGCTCGGCCGCGCGCGCGAGATCGAAGCGATGCAGCGGCAGATCGCGACGATGCGCAAGCCACGCGCGACCACCGAGGCGGCGCTGGGCGAGGCCGGTTTCGCGATCGAGGGGGTCGACGAGCACAGCTTCACGATGCGCTTCGCGAGCGCGGCTGCGCTGTTTTCGCACCACTTCATCCGCCTCGCGTTCCTGCCGGGCTGGCGCGGGGTGGTGGCGAGCGACGCGGTGGACGCGGTCTTCGAGCGGCTGGCGGCGCGACTGGACGACGAGGCGGCGAAGTCGGGCGAGCTCAGGCTGACGATACCGTTCGCCTGCTACGTGGCCAGCAAGCGCCACGCCTAGTGGTCAGCGCGCGGCTGCAGACAGACAACCGATCCAGAGACGGGTAGGTCAGACGTCCTGGAGGCCCTGTCGTGCGTAGAGCAACGCCCGCGCTGCTGCTCTCGCTGGCCGCACACGTCGCGCTCGCGATGCTGTCGCTGCAGCTGGTGGCGCGTGGCGAGCTAGCACAGCGCGCCATCGTCGATGTCGAAGCCGTGCTGCTGCCCGTGCGGCCGCGTGTCGCCGCGCCGCCGCGCACGCGGCCGCGGCTGCGCGAGCGGGAGCCGTCGGCCGCGGCGCGTGCGCTGCCGTCTGCGCCCAACGCGCAAACGGCGCGCGACCGTGGCACGGCCGAGCGACGGCCAGCGGCCGTGCGCGAAACGCCACCGCAGCCGCTGCAGCGCCCGCGCGCGCGGGAGCCCTTTTCCCTGAGCATGCGAGGGCTCGATCTCGCGGCGCGGGCCAACGCGCTCGATCCTGCGCCTTCTGCCGAGACGAGCTCACCGCCACCCGGCCGACTGTTGGTGCAGGGGCCCGACGCGCGTGCGGCCAGAGCAGCGGCTGCGCGCGTGGCCAAGGCGCGTTCTCGAACGCGCGTGACCCGCCGCATCAAGCGCTGGCTCGAGCGCGATCGCGCGGGCAACAACGTCAGGGCCGGGCGCGTGCACCCGGCGCTCTACGACGTGCTGCGCCACGCGCAGTACGGCTATCGGCCCAGCGTGTCGATCGTGCCCAAGCGGCTGCGACATCGCGGTAGGGAGGCGCTGCGCTCGTATCTCGCCGCGGCGGCGGCGTTCAACAAGATGGGCAGCCCCGTGCCGGGCGGCCGCGGCTGGTTTTCGCCCAACGGCCGCATCAAGCCGCTGCGCATGATCGAGGGCAACAAGATCATCGACGCGGCCATCGATCGCGCCGCCACCGAATACGCCGCCACCGTCTGCATCGTGGCGCGCGCCGGCCGCGCCCCGCGCGTCGTGTCGCTCGAGAGCTCGCGCCTGCGTGCCCTCGACCGCATGGCGCGGCGAGCCGTCGAGCGCGCCATCGCCACGCGCAGCATGCCCAAGGACCTGCCGACCAGCCGCGCCTGCTATCGCTTCAGCGTGTTCGTCGGCACGCGCATACCGCGGCCGAGCATCAGCTGCGCGCTGTCGATGATGTTCGGCTCGAGCTGCATGAAGCCCGAGGTGTTCCACGCGCGCGCGCGGCTCGTGCGTGTGAGCTACCCCGAGGGCTATCGCACGAAGCGCTCTACGCGGCCGCCGCGATCGCCGCGGAAGACCTCTCCGCCGGGGAGATAGCCACTTCGGTTAGACTCGCGCGATGCGACTGCTCTGCTTTCAAGCGCGGCGATTTGCCTGGAAGTCGTTTCTCAAGACGCTCGAGGACGTGCCCGACCAGGACGTCGACGAGGCGCGCGACGACGCGCTCGTCGCCTTCATCCACCTCGAGCGCCGCGACGAGGAAGACCGCGCGCGCGTCTTTCGCCACATGCTCAAGCACGTCAAGTGGCTGGCCAACAAGCGAAAGCTCGAGACAGTGGTGCTGCACAGCTTCACGCACCTCGGCGCCGACACCGCTGACGCCGAGTTCGCGCGCGCCTTCATGCAGGAGATGGACGAGCGGCTGCAGAGCACCGGCTACCAGGTGGCGCAGACGCCGTTTGGCTACTTCTGCAGCTGGCAGCTCGATGTGTACGGCGAGAGCTTGGCGAAGGTGTACAAGGAGATCTGAGGCCTCGGGCCTCGGGAGCGCACGTGACGCCTGCTGTCAGCGTGTTGATGCCGGTACGCGATGCGGCAGACACCGTCGAGCTGGCGGTGCGCAGCGTGCTCGGGCAGACGCTCGGTGACCTCGAGCTGGTCGTCGTCGACGACGGCTCGCGCGATGGGAGCGTGGCGCGGGTGTGCGAGGCGGCCGCTGGGGATCGGCGCGTGCGGGTGATCGAGCAGCCGGCGCTGGGGCTGGTGGCGGCGCTGAATCGTGCGGGGAGCGAGGCGCGGGCGCCGCTGTTGGCGCGCATGGACGCCGACGACGAGTCCCTGCCGCGGCGGCTCGAGCGACAGGTGGCGGCGATACGCGCGGGCGGCGAAGCGTTGGCCGTGGTGTCGTGTCGCGTGGCGTCACTCGGCGAGCCGCTGGGCGATGGCTGGCGACGCTATCTGGCGTGGCTCGACTCGGTGCGCAGCGAGGAGGACATCGCGCGCGAGCTGTTGGTGGAGAGCCCGCTCGCGCATCCATCGGTGCTGATGCGGCGCGCGGCCTTCGAACGGGTCGGCGGCTATCGCGACTTCGACGGCCCCGAGGACTACGACCTGTGGCTGCGGCTGGCCGCCGCGGGCTATCGCTTCTGCAAAGTCGACGAGATGCTGCTGCGCTGGCGCGACAGCGCGTCGCGGCTCACGCGCGAAGACGGGCGCTATCGCCCGGAGGCGTTTCTGCGCTGCAAAGCGGAGTATCTGGCGCGCGCGACGCTGGCGCGCGGCGGCGCGGGGTTCGCGCGACCGCTCGTGATCTGGGGTGCGGGGCGCGCGGGACGGCTGCTCGGGCGCGCGCTCGAGGCGCACGGCGTCGAGATCGAAGCGTTCATCGACATCGATCCCAACAAGATCGGTCGCACGCGCCGCGGACGGCCCGTGCATTCGCCCGAGGCACTGTCGGACGTTGGGCTTGCGGAGAGCTTCGTGCTCGCCGCGGTGCCCGTGGTCGGCGCGCGGAGGTTGATCCGCGAGCACCTCGCCGGCATCGGGCGCCGCGAGCTCGACGACTTCGTGATGTGCGCCTGACGCCATCGCCGCCGGCGATACACGCCGCGCAGCCGCGGCCGCAACGCGTGATCGCAGCAGCTTGGCGCCGGCACACAAATCGCTAACAGCCGCCGCCATGCACGCGCCATGGCTCGTCCCGCTCGTCCCGCTCGCCTGCCTGCTCCTCGTCGTCGCCGCCTGGCTCATACGCTTGGCCCTGTCTCGGGCGCGTGACCGCCGCCTCGAGGCTCACTGGCAGGCTGGGCTACTGCCGACGCAGCCAAGACCGATCGAGCGCGTCGATCGCCTCTGGCGCTGTTCGGCGATCGACGAGCACGAGGGTAAGCGCTTCGAGCTCGACGCGCAGACTTTCGCCGACCTCGATCTCGACGCGGTGTACGGCGCCATCGACCGCAGCAGCACGCCGCTCGGCGCGCAGTGCTTGTACGAGGCGCTTCGGCGCCCGCACCTGTCGCCGGCCGGTCTGACGAGCAGGCGGCAGATGGTCGACTCGCTGCGCGCCGATGCGACGCGACGGCGCGCCGTGCAAGCCGCGCTCGCGCCGCTTTCGCATCCCTGCGGCTACAGTCTGGCGCCGCTGGTGTGGCGTCCGGTACGCCTCGCGCTGCCGCTGTCCACCAAGCTCTGGCGCGCGGCGCGTGCGCTGTTGTTGCTGCTTGGCGCCCTCGCTTTCACAGTAGCGCCGGCTTTCGGCCTCGGCGCGATCACGTTGGTGGCGATCAACTCGCTGGTGCACCTGCGCTTCGAGCGCGAGGCCCTCGACGTGAGCGCGGCGCTGGCCTATCTCGCCACGACGCTGCGTGCCGCCGAGCGCCTCGCGGAGGTTGTCGACGACAAGCGCGGCGCGGCGATCGAGCAGCACCTGCGCGCCACCGCGCAGCTTCAGCGCCGTCTGGCGACCCTCGCCGCGCAAGACCCACTCGGTGTCGTCGATTTCGTCCACGCGGTGACCCTCACGCGCGCCATCGCCTGCTGCCGTGCGATCGATGAGCTGGCGCGCTGCTCTCGCGACGTGCGCGCGCTGCTGCGCCACGTGGGCGCCATCGACATGGCGCTCGCGCGCGCGGCGCTGGCTGAGCACGTCGCGCTCAGCAGACCGAATCTGGACGCACGCCCCGATGCGGCGCTGCGTATCGATGGCGCGCGTCACCCGCTGGTCGAGGGCTGCGTCGCCAACGACTACAGCTCGCGGCGCTTCGGTGCGGGGCTGCTGATCAGCGGCGGCAACGCCACGGGCAAGTCGACCTACCTGCGCGCGGTGGCGCTCAACGTCGTGCTCGCGCAGGCCATCGACGCGGTGTTCGCCGACCGGTATCGCGCACCGTGGCTGCGCGTGATGACCTCGATCAGCATCGCCGACGACGTGCAGGCCGGCCGCAGCTTCTTCCTCAGCGAGGCGCACGTGGCCCTGAGCCTGCTGCGGCGCGCCGAGCAGCGTGGGCCTCGCGCGCTGATCGTCGTCGACGAGCTGTTTCGGGGGACAAACTCTGTCGAGCGTGTCGCCATCGTCGTGGCGGTGCTGCACCATCTCGTCGCGCGCGGACTGGTGATCGCCGCGACGCACGACAACGAAGTGCTCGAGCGCCTCGGCGGCGCGTGCTTCACGCTGGCGTGCTTCGAGACGGGTGGCGAGCCCTTCGGCCTGCGGCGCGGGCGCGTCGCGGTGGGCAACGCCATCGCCACGCTGGAGCGGCTCGGGTTTCCGCAGAGCGTTGTCGCCTCGGCGCGCGCCTCCACCGCGACGAGCTCGTGACGTAGTGCTGAGGGCTAGCAGCCCGTTGACTGCGCGCGATCTTATGTTACAACTTGTAACATTGTTACCGACGCCAACATTTCTTATCAGCTTGGAGGACAACATGAGACGCACGTTTGTAGCGACAGCGTTCGCGCTAGCCGCGGTCGCCCTCGGCGCCTGCCCGATGGACGACGATCCGACGACGAGCCCAGACGGCCATGTCGCGGCCGACGGAGGCGGCAGCGCCGACAGCGCGACGAGAGGGTCGACCCTCACCGTCGAGGGGACATCTGGGCGCGAGCCGGCCGACTTGACCTGCATCGGACAGCGCACGCGACCGAGCGCCGCGGGCAACGACGTGACGCTGCAGCTGCCCGTGATCTCGTTTGGGCAGCGCGACGCTCAGGGCAAACCGGTGACGGTCACCGCCGCCGAGGTGCACGTATTTTCGGACAATCAGATCGGCGCCGACACCGACTGCAGCAGCGGCAGCTGCCAGAAGGCGACGCTCGACAGCGCCAGCGGCACGTTTCGCTTCACCGTCAAAGACAAGGCCTGGTTCAGCTACCGCGTGGTGGCCGCCAGCTCGGCGGGCCCACCGATCATCACGACGCTCGAGCACAACGTCGCGCCGCCGCAGCAGGGCGACAGCGAGTGGTTCAACGTGATCCTCGTGCCAGTGCTCGACGGGTTTGTCGCCGCGTCCAAGACGACGCGCGTGGCGGGCAGCGCCGTGCTCGCCGGACGGCTGGTGGACTGTCAGGGACGCGCCGTCTCGGGCGCCGAGCTTCGCCTCTACGACGCGGCGGGCGCGCGCGTCGACGCGGCCGGCAGCGCGCGCGTGGTCTACTTCAACGACGCGGGCACGGCGCCCGATGCCGCGCGGGTCGACACCAACGCCGACGGACGCTACGCGGCGGCCAACATCGCGATCGCCAGCGGACGTTATCGCGTGGAGCTGTGGGGGCGGCGCGACGACAAGACGGCCAGCGAGCGCGTGGCCTGCGAGGAGGTGGAGCTGTTCGCCGACGCGATGACCAACCTGCGTGCCCGGCCGCTGCGCAAGGACGCACCCGACTCGTGCACGAAGTAGCTGGTACGATGCCGTGGTGGTGACGAAGAAACGCGCCTACCACCACGGTGACCTTCGCCGCACTTTGATGAGCGAGGCGCTGGGGCTTATCGACGAGCGCGGCCTCGATGGCTGGACGCTCAAGGAGGCCGCGCGCCGCGCCGGCGTGAGCCACACCGCGCCCTATCGCCACTTTGACGACAAGGACGCGCTGCTCGAGGCGCTCGCGCTCGAGGGGCTCGACGCGGTGCGCGACGCCATGCTGCGCGCCGCCGAGCGCGCCGAGCGCGAAGACGCCAGCGACGCGCGTCGAGCGCTGCTCGACGTGGCCTTCAGCGTGGTGCGGCTGGCGCTGAACAAGCCGGCGCTCTACCAGGTAACATTTTCGGGCGCGCGCCCCAACAGCATCGCGCAGCTCGACGCCGCCGCCGAGACGACGGCGTTCGGCACGCTGCGCACGATGGTCGAGCGCTGGCAGCACGCGGGGCTTCTCGATGCCGAGGCGACGCCGCGCGACCTGGCGCTGGCGCTGTGGGCCACCACCCACGGCCTCGCCGCGCTGCTCGCCACGGGCCGGCTCGATATCCCCAAGCGCAAGCAGCGCGAGCTGAGCGATCAGCTGGTGGGCGCGCTCGTCGACGGCATCGGCAGGTGACGCTGCCCATGGGACTGTCTCTGAGGCGGGCGTGGCGCGTTGCGCGCTGATCTGCGCGAAAACTGAGCACATCGCCGGCGGCACAGCGTGTGCACCTTCGGGCTCCGAGACACAGGAGCCTGCCATGAGATTGAGACGATCCCCTCTGCTCGCCAGCGCCGCGCTGCTCGTCGGCCTCACCGGCGCTGGCTGCCTGCACGGCACGCGCTACACGCCGCGGCGCGACGGCACCGCGCGGCTGGTAATGCAAGTCAACAAGCTCGCGGTCTACAAGGACGGCGAGACGATCAAGCTCGAGGACAAACCGGCGCGCCTGCTTCGCTGCAGCCGTCGCGCGGCCGCCGACACGGCGCGCGGCGCCGAGCTGTGGGCTTCGGGTGAGCGGCTGGCGCGCGTCAGCGCCACGTTGGCTGCGCTCGGCGTGGGCGCGCCGGCGATCATCCCCATCGCTGTCATCGCGCAGAAGCGCATGGACCTTGGCATCGCCAAGCTGGTCGACGGCATCAACCGCCACAACGACGCCGCGAGCTGCGCCGCTGCGGCGACGACGCGCACGGTGTCGCGATGAAGGCCGCGGCACGCAGCGCAGCGCTGCTCCTGTTGGCGGCGAGCGTGTCGGCCTGCGGCGCGCAGTCGCAGTTCACACGCCGCAACGCCCGTGCTTCCGAGATCGTGTGGCGCGTCAACGGCGCGCTGCAGGCGACCAAGGGCGGACGTGTCGTGGCCGAGGGCCGCAGCTTCAGCGGCCTCGACGAGGCGGTGAGCTGCGTGCCGATGGCGCGCGAGCGGGCTTCGGCGGCGCACAGCAGCTACGTCGGTGGTCAGATCGCCACCTGGTCGGGCTTCACCGTGATGATCGGCGGCGCTGGCGCGGGCGTGGGCATGATGTTCGCCGACCGCGAGAAGCTGCTCTGGCCGGGCGCAGCGGTGGCCATCGGCAGCGCGGTGCTGGGCGGCATCGTCGCCATCGTCGGCGCCAACCTGATCGCCAAGTCGAGACCGGCCGCGCTCGACGCGGTCAACATGTACAACGACCACTACGCGGCGACGCGCGCTTGCCGCGGCTTTGGCGAGAAGCGTCCGCTCGGACCGCGCGTCGGCAAGGCCTCGCTGCGAATGCGCAGCAGCCTCGTCGAGCGCCGCGCGCGCTAGCGCCCTTGCGCAGCGCGGCGTCGCTGCTATCACGTAGCCTTCCTTTCCCGCCGCATGCCTGGAGGCTCGTCGTGCAGACCATTGCTCCCAGCACTCGCATGGCCATCGGTCGCCGCGCCCGCTAGCGCGCCACACCGGGGGCCGAAGCTAGAGCGCTAAGTGCAGCGCGCGCGTGCGTCGCGCGCGTGGAGCGATGCCGTCTGCCTGACGGCCAGGATTCGAACACATGACGAAGAGGCTGCGGACCCCGCGGGGTCTGTGCGGTGAGTTGCGCGAGGACGATGGCGTGGACATGCGCCGGCTCGCGCGTCGTGAAAAGCAAAGCAACAACAAAGACAACACGTATCTGCGTAAAGACCGGCAGCTGTGCCGCGAGGCGGCTCGAGCGCTGTCGCTGACGCTCGCGGCCGAGCCCGACGAGGTCGCGCAGCTCGACGTCGTTCGCGTCGACCCGTGGCCCGATGCCAGCCGGCTCAAGGTCATCGTGGTCGCGCCGCCCGACAGCAGCGCCGACGAGGCGCTCGAGCTGCTCGAGCTCGTCAGGTTGCGTGCACCGAGGCTGCGGCGCTTGCTGGCGGCGGCTCTCGACCGGCGTCGGGTACCCGACCTCGTCTACGAGATCGCACCCATGGAGGTGCGACATGGCTAGGCCAAACAAGCGCGTCGGCTGGTGGCTGGCCGACTCGGCCGATGCCGAGATCAGACGGCGCGTGGGCGCGCTCGCCGAGAGCCATGACGTTGTCCAGATCGCCGTAATGCCCGACGTGCATCTGGCGCCCGACGTCGTCAACGGCGTAGCCATCGCGACGCGCGATGCGATCTATCCGCACGCCGTCGGCGGCGACATCGGCTGCGGGATGGCGGCTGCGGCACTGGACGTGCGGCTCGAGCAACCGAGCGTCGCGCAGGCGCAGCGACTGTTCGCCCGACTGCGCGAGCTGGTGCCGATACACAAGCACGGTCAGGCCGTCGAGCTGCCCGAGGCGCTCGGCGGCGAGAGCGCGCTCAGCGACGAAGGGCTGCGACGGTTAGCGCGACGCGAGGGGCGCGTACAGCTCGGCACGCTCGGCCGAGGCAATCACTTCCTCGAGCTGCAGCGCGACGAAGCCGACGGCCGGCTGTGGCTCTGCGTGCACAGCGGCTCGCGGGCGATGGGACAGGCGATCCGCGCACACCACCTGCGCGCCGCCTGCGAGACATCGGTGCTGCCTTGGCTCGACGCGCGCGACGAGCGCGGTCAGGCCTACCTGTCTGACCAACGGTGGGCGGCTCGCTACGCCAGCGCGTCGCGGCAGCACATGTTGCACGCGGCGGCGCGCGCGGTGAGCGAGGTGCTCGGCGGCAGCGGGCTCGACGACGACACGCTGCTCGACTGCAACCACAACCACGTGCGCTCGCTGAAGCTCGACGGCGAGACCGTGTGGATTCACCGCAAGGGCGCGCTCGACGCGAGCGCCGGTCTGCGCGGCATCATCCCGGGATCGATGGGAACGTGTACACATCACGTCGAAGGGCGCGGCAGCGAGGCTGCGCTGTGCTCGAGCTCGCACGGCGCCGGGCGTGTGCTCTCGCGCGGCGCGGCGCGCGGCAGCATCTCGGTGCAGCGTCTGCGCCGCGAGCTCGGCGACGTCCTGTTCGAGCCGCACATGGCGCGGCGTCTGGTCGACGAAGCGCCGAGCGTCTACCGCGACATCAACAAGGTCATGCGCGCACAACGCAAGCTCACCAGCATTCGGCGCACGCTGTTGACCGTGCTGACGTACAAGGGCGGCTAGCGGGCTAACGCGGCGGCAGCAGCAGGTGCGTGTCGCCGAACTCGTGCCACAGATAGCGTCGTTCGACAGCCTCGGCGTAGGCCTTGGCGAGGTGCGCGCGGCCGGCCACCGCTTCGAGCAGATCGAGGTGGCTGGCGCGCGGCTCGTGAAGGCCGGTGACGAGGCCGTCGACGGCGCGCAGGCCGCGCTCGGGCGTAACGATCAGCTCGGTCATGCCGCTCGCGGCACGCAGGCGACCGTCGTCGCCGACGGCGCTCTCGATGGCTCGCACCGCGGTGGTGCCGATCGCGATCACGCGCCGGCCTTCGTCGCGAGCGCGCTGCACGGCGCGCGCGGCACCGGCAGGCACCTCGAAGTATTCGGGCTGCGGGCGCTCGCCTTGCTCGAAGCTCGAGACGCCGGTGTGCAGGAGCACGCGCGCGATCTCGACGCCGCGGCGCGCGATGCCGTCGAGCACGGTCGCCGAGAAGGGGCGCGAAGCCGAGGGCATCTCGGCGCTGCCCGGCGAATCGGCGAACAGCGTGCGGTAGTAGGTCAAAGGCCAGGCGCGCCGCACGTAGCTATAGCGGATCGGCGCGCCGTGCCGCGCGAGGTAGCGAAGCAGCGCCTCGCCCTGCAGCGCGGGCGAGAAGCGGGCGTGCCACAGGCGCACGCCGCCGTCGGGGCGCTGCGAGACCGGGCGCTCGAGCGTCGCGGTGAAGTTGGCGGGCAGCGTGACGGCGGTGCCGGGCTGGGCGTCGAACAGCGGCTCGTGCGGTCCGTCGGCGGGCGGGACGACGCCGGCGCAGAGGCGGCGCAGCTCGACCGTCCAGCGGCCGTGCTCGTCGCGCGTCGAGAGGTGCAGCCGCAGCGCGGCGCCGTCCGAGACGCGGCGCGCTGGCAGCGAGGCCTCGATGGTCGCCGAGCGATTGACCACCAACAGATCGCCGGGGCGCAGAAAACGCGGCAGCTCGTCGAAGCGCCCGTGCTCGACGCGGTCGTCGCCGAGGTGCGAGACCATCAGCCGCACCTCGTCGCGGCGCAGCCCGCGCGCCTCGGGCGGCTCGCGCGCGGCGAGCTCGGCAGGCAGATCGCAGTCGAGCGCGGCGCCGGGCGCCTGCGCGTGCATCGTGCGCATCGGCCGGTTCACGCCACACCTCGCGCGCGCGCCTCGGCGGCGAGCTCGCGCGCCTTGTAGCGACCGCTGGCGTATTCGCCATCGATCAGCAGCAGCAGGCCGGGCACGCTCGTCTCGGCGGCGGGGCGATCGCTGATGTCCTCGCCGGGGAAGGCCTCCTGGTGCATCTGCGTGCGCATGTCGCCGGGGTCGACGGCGTAGACGCGCCAGCCTGGCCGCTCGGCGGCGAGCACGGCGCTGGCGTGATCGAGCGCTGCCTTGCTCGCGCCGTAGCCGCCCCAGCCTGCGTAGGCCTCGACCGCGGCGTCGCTGCTGAGGTTGAGCACGCGGCCGCGCTCGCCGAGAAGCGGCGCCAGCGCGCCGGCGAGCGCGAGCGGCGCGACCACGTTGACCGCGTAGACCTGCGCGAGCACGTCGGCGGGATAGTCGACCAGCGCCGGTTGCGGCGAGGGGCCGAGCACGCTGGCGTTGTTGATCAGCACGTCGAGCCGCCCTACCCGCTCGACAGCCGCGACGAGCGCGCGACGATGCGCGGCGGCGGCGACGTCACCCGCCAGCGCGATGACCTCGGTGTGCTCGGCGAGCTCGCGGCGTGCCGCTTCGAGCGCTTCGGCGCCGCGCGCGGTGATGACGAGGCGCGCGCCGCGGCGCGCAAGCTCGCGCGCCAGCGCCAGGCCGAGGCCGCGCGACGCGCCGGTGATCAGGATCGTTTGTTTGCTATCGCTCATCTCGGGTGCCTCCTGAGTCAGTGCTCTTAGAGGCTAGTGAGCGAGCGGCCGCGCGGCTTCGGGCGAGCGGGCAGTGATTTTGCCCTGTACCGCGGTACAGGGCGGTTTTGTCATTGTGGCCTATGCGGCCTGCGATCTCGGTGGGTTAGGCGTCGGAGAGTGACCCCTTCCAGAGGACGTCGTAGAGGTCGGTGCGCCGGTCGTTCCAGTTGCGCACGGTGCCGGCGAGGCGGTGGCGGCGCAGCTGCTCGACGTCGAGGTCTTGCAGCGCGATGGTTTCGGCGCCGGCTTCGGTGAGCGCGGCGATGCCGTCGCGCGCGAAGCCGATGTCCGACGGCGTGTAGATGCCCGACTGCGCGTAGTGCACGTCGGCGTTGTCGACCATCGGCAGGTTGCCGACGCAGCCCGAGGTGACGACGTAGATGTGGTTTTCGATGCAGCGCGCACGCGCGCAGGTGCTGACGCGCACGTGGCCGAGGCGGCTGGCGGTGTTGTAGGGCACGAAGATGATACGCGCGCCGTCGGCGACGAGCTTGCGCGTGAGCTCGGGGAACTGGATGTCGTAGCAGACCTGGATCCCCACCGGCCCGCAGTCGCTGTCGAGCAGCGCGAGCTCGGAGCCGCCGCGCACGCCCCACCACTCGGCCTCGCTCGGCGTGACGTGAATCTTGACCTGGCGCGCCGTCGTGCCGTCGCGCCGAAAGAGGTAGGCGTAGTTGTAGAGGCCGTCGTCTTCGCCTTCGACGATGAACTGCGAGCCGCCGACGACGTTGATGTGATAGCGCATCGCCAGGTCGCGCATCAGCTCGAGGTACTGCGGCGTGAAGCCAGCGAGCTCGCGCGCCGCCGCGCCAGGGCGCGCCGCGTCGAGCAGCGACAGCAGCTGCAGCGTGAACAGCTCGGGGAAAACGACGAAGTCGGCTTGGTAGTCCGAGGCCGTCTCGATGAAGAACTCCACCTGCTGGGCGAAGTCGTCGAAGGTGCGGATACGGCGCATCAGGTACTGCACGGCGCAGACGCGCACGCTCTGCACCACGCGCGGCTTGCGGCGCCGGCCGTGCGGACGTGCGTAGTGCAGGTTGGACCACTCGAGCAGCGTGGCGTAGCCGGCCGAGTCTTCGTCCGATGGCTGATAGTCCGGGATCAGCGACTTGAGCACGAAGCCGTTGGCGATCTGCGTCGTCATCACCGGATCGACGATGCGCTTTTCGATCACCGCCTCGGCGTACTCGGGCGCCGACATCTGATCGGCGAGCGCGGCGTAGCCGGGGATGCGCCCGCCGATGACGATGCGCGCCAGGTTGCGTTCGCGGCAGAGCTCTTTGCGGTAGTTGTACATGCGCCGCGACAGGCGCATGCCGCGAAACTCGGGATGCACCATCAGCTCGATGCCGTAGAGCGTGTCGCCTTCGGGATCGTGGTTCTTGATGTCGCCGCCGTTGCACACCGAGAGCCAGTCGTGAAGCTCGCTGTAGTCGCTGTACTCGAGGATCAAGCTGGCGGAGCTGGCGACGACGCGACCGTCGATCTCGATGCAGATCTGTCCTTCGGGAAAGGTCTCGAGCTGGCTTTCGAAGTGCTCGCGCGACCACATCGGCAGCGTGGGCGGAAAACAACTGCGCTGCAGCGCGGAGACTGCCTCGAAGTCGTCGCGCTGCAGCTGTCTGAGGATCAATCCTGCGTGTTCGCTGTGTTCACTCATCGTCTGCTCGTCGGTGTGCTGGCGCCGAGCAGGCCTCGCTCGGCGGCGATGCGCGCCGCCTCGGCGCGGCTCTTGGCGGCCAACTTGGCCAGGATCGCGGTCACGTGAAACTTTACCGTACGCGTGCTGATCGACAGCTGCTCGCCGATGGCGGGGTTGGACAGGCCGCTGGCCAAGAGGCGCAGCACCTGCAGCTCGCGCGCGGTGAGGTGCTCGCCTTGAAGCGGCGCGCCGCGCGCCTTGCTGGCGAGCCCCTGCATCAGCTTCGAGATCAGCTCCGGCGGCAGCAGCGACTGCCCGGCGTGGACCGTGCGGATCGCCTCGAAGAGCCGCTCGCGCGCCACGCCCTTGAGCAGGTAGCCGCGCGCGCCGGCCTCGACGGCGGCGACCAGGCGCGCGTCGTCGTCGAAGGCGGTGAAGATGATCGCCCGAGCGGCGAGCCCTTCGTCGCGCAGCCGCTCGAGCACCTGCACCCCCGAGCCTCCGGGGATCTCGAGATCGAGCAGCACCACGTCGGGGCAAAGCTCGCGCACGCGCGCCACGGCGCTGTCGGCGTCGTTCGCGCTGCCCACCACGACGAAGTCTTCCTGCGTCGAAAGCACGGCCTCGAGCCCGTCGACGACGATCGGGTGGTCGTCGACGATCAACAGGCGCACCGTCAACGGGTGGCCTCAGCATGGCGCAGCGGGATCTCGATCTCGACGCGCGTGCCCGCGCCGGGCTCGCTGCTGATCTCGAGCGCGCCGCCGAGCTGCTGCACGCGCTCTTCGATGCCGAGCAGCCCGAAGGCCGTCGCCCGCTCGGTGCTCGCCGCCTCGAAGCCGCAGCCGTCGTCCTCGACGCGCAACCGCACGCTGTCGGCGGCGGCGATCAGCGTCAGCTGCACGCGCTTGGCCTCGGCGTGGCGCCCGGCGTTGCTCAGCGTCTCCTGCGCCATACGGTAGAGCGCGTCGGCGACGCGGCGCGGGAGCGGGCGCTGGCCGGCGGCGACGTTGACCTCGACCGCGATGCCGTGTGTCAGCTGTGCCTGCCGGCCGAGCCGCTCGAGCGCCGGCGCGAGCCGCCCGTGCTCGAGCGGCGCCACGCGCAGGTCGCGCACCGAGCGACGCGTCTCGTCGAG
>JAGQIK010000368.1 GCA_020431405.1 Myxococcales bacterium | reverse complement strand
CGCCGCGCCGCTGGTGATGGTCGCGATGGCGGTGCAAATCCACGAGGGCCGCGAGAGCCTCGCCTGGCCCTCGCGACGCGCGACGGTCGAGCGCTACCGCGTCACCAAGCACACCTCCTCCTCGAGCAAGCGCAAACGGCGCAGCGTGCGCTACCACGTCGAGATCGACTACCGCTTCGAGGTCGACGGACACACCTATCGCTCGCACCGCTACTCGGTGGGCCAAACCTGGTGGCACTCGGTGAAGCGCAACGCCGACGCCCACGCCTGGGCCAAACACTTCGTCGCCAAGCACCCCACGATCACGATCTACTACGACCCCGCCTACCCGCCCGGCGCCGTCTTCAAGCGCGGCACGTCAGGCGGGCTGTACGCCGCGCTGTTCGGCGCCCCGATCATCGGCGGGGTGGGTTGGATCTTCCTGCGGGGCGCGATCATGGAAGGCCGAAAGAAGGGTCGCGCACGGCCGCACTGGATCGGCGCCATCGTCGTCGTCGTCGTGCTGTGGGCGCTCGCCAGCGTCGCGCTGCTGCTGCTGTAGCTCGCTAGCGCTCGCCTTCGCGCGGCGCCCGATAGCGCATCGAGAGCCTCCAGCCGCACGCGTCGTTGGCGAGAAAGGCCAGCGCTGGAAGCTCGCCGTAGTCGCAGATGGTGCTGCTCTCGAAGGTGGTCGAGCCCTTGTCCGTCGTACAGACACACGCGTGCTTGCCGCTCGCATCGGCCTTCTTGCACTCGAGCAGGCGCCGCACGCTGCAGAAGTAGGTGCGATAGCAACCGCTGCTCTCGGTGCTTCCGCATGCGAACAGCTCGCCCGGCGTGCACATCGGCTGCCCGCGCAGATAGTCACACTGTCGCTTGAGCTCGCTCGCGCTGAGCAGCTCGCGGCAGGTCTGCTCGTGCGCGTCCTCGGCCGGCCGCGGCGTGCCGTCGCTCGGCGCGATCTCGCGCCAGACGCGCCAGTCTCCGCACGCGTGCAGGGTGATGTGAAACAGGTAGGTCTTGACCGCGCTCAGATGTGCGCAGCATGCGGCCAGCTCCGAGAAGAGGCGCACGCAGCTCGGATGCTGCCGAAAATCGACGTTCTGGTAGGGGCTGCAGTCGGCCACGGGCGACGTTTCGAAGCGCGCTCGGCTCGCAGCGGGGTCATCGACAGACACGCGCGCGTCCACGCCCGGGATCTGGACCGTCGTTCCGATCCGTCGATCATCGCAGCCTGCCGCGCAAGCCAATGCCAAGCACAGCGCCACGACGCGAACCCCTCTGGCCTCTCGCTTGGACGCCGACATCTGGAGCACAGCCTATGCGCACTATGCATACTGCGCAAGGTCTACCGGCGGCGGCGTCTGCGGCGGCGGCGCCGACGACGGCCAACGAAGTGCCCCAACAGCAGCAGCGGCAGCAGCACACCTAGCGTGCTGGGCAGCTTGAGGCGCACTCGCCGCGGCGCGATGCTGCAGTCCGATCCGCCGCAGCCGCCGCCGAAGTCAGCGTCGCAGCCTCCCCCGCCGAAGTCGCCGTCGCAGCCGCTGCTGTCGCAGCCTCCCCCGCTGCTGTCGCAGCCGTCGCTGTCGCAGCCGTCGCTGTTGCAGTCGCTGCTGTCGCAGCCGCTGGTGTCGACGTCGCAGCCGCCGCTGCTGCCGCCGCCGCCCCAGCTGCTGCCGCCGCCGTAGCTGCCGCCGCTGGTCCCGCCGCTGCCCTTGCCGCTGCCGCTGCCGTTGCCACTGCCGCCGCCGCCTGCGCCCCCGCCTGCGTCGTGGCGCGTCGTGCTGTCGGGCAGCGCAACGCCGCCCGTGTTGCCGCCGCTGCTGCCGTTGCCGTTGCCGTCGGCGTCGCAGCGGATGATCTCGACCACCAGCGGGCTGCTGGAAGCGTAGCGGTCCACCGGACCCGTGGGCGCGCAGCGCGATCCGTCGCCGGCGACGCCGCTGCGCAGCTGGCGCACGTTGCCGCGGTCGTCGACGAAGCTCAGCGCGAAGCGAATGTCCTGACAGTTGCAATGCGACTCGGGCAGCTTGATCACGCCGTCGACACGCTCGGCCTTGAAGCGCAGGTGCTCGTCGTGCTCCTTGTAGGACCACTTGCCCAGCGCGAGCTGCGGGCCGCGCTCGACGACGAGCGAAAGCTCGCCGCTGCGCTGCACTAGCGGCAGCGTGGCGCGGATCGAGACCGATGCGTTATCGCGATCGATGGTGGCTGACGCCAGCAGCGGCACGGGCGTGGCGGGCGTGCCGTCGTCGATGGCGCAGTGGGGCGTGTCGATGCCGCAGGTGACGGCGCGGCCATACCAGTTGGCCTGCACGAACGGCCCGCTGAGCTTGCTCTCGCTTTGACCGATACCTTCGGTTCCCCCGCAGCCGATAGTCAGCAGCGACAGCAACAGCGCCACCCGTCTCGTGTCGTTCGCCATGGTTCCTCCGCTCGCGTGGCAGAGGCGTTCGCAAGGCGCGTTCCAACCGCAGATCCGGCGCGAGCGGCGTTCTGTGCCCGTTTTTGGACACCACTCGCTCGGGTCTGTGGCGATGCGAATACAGTGGGTGTGAGCCGCAGCGAAAGCGCTGTGCTGGACGTCACGTCTGGCGCGCGCGGCGGGCCGCGTCGATGGCTTCGAAGAGCAGGTCGGGCTCGATCGGCTTGCTGCAGTAGCTGTCCATGCCGGCCTCGATGCAGCGCTCGGCGTCGCCTGTCATGGCGTGCGCGGTGAGCGCGACGATCGGCAGGTTGGCGCCTGCCTCGCTCTCGCGCAGCGCAGCTGTCGCCGCGAGGCCGTCCATCTCCGGCATCTGCACGTCCATCAGCACGCAGTCGAAGCTGTCGGGCGACTGCTGCACTTTTTCGATCGCCTCGCGTCCGTTGACCGCGCACGAGACCTGAAAGCCGCGCGCCTCGAGCAGCTTGGTCGCCACGACGCGGTTGACCACGTTGTCCTCGGCGAGCAGCACGCGCAGCCCGCGCGCGGGCTCGCGACCGCGCTCGCGACCACGCTCGCGCAGCGCGTGCTCGGAGCTCGCCACCGCCTTCGCCACGCGCCCGTCGACCTCGGGCAGCGGCAGCTCGAACGAAAACGTCGAGCCCGCCTCGCGCCCGCTCTCGAGCCACATCTTGCCGCCCATCAGCTCGACCAGCCGCCGGCTGATGCTGAGGCCGAGGCCGCTGCCGCCGAAGTCGCGCGTCGTCGATCCGTCGACCTGCTCGAAGGGCTCGAAGATGCGCGCCTGGTCGGCCTCGGCGATGCCCGGCCCGCTGTCGGTCACGTCGAAGCGCACGCGATGCTGCTGCTCGCCGCGCGACACGCGCACGACGACCTCGCCGGCCTCGGTGAACTTGATCGCGTTGCCGGTGAGGTTGGTCAGCACCTGCCGCAGTCGGTGCGAGTCGCCGCTGACGTAGGTTGGCAGGTCGTCGGCGAGCTCGCGCTTCAGCACGACGCCCTTCTTCTCGCTGCGCGCGCGCAACAGCTCGAGCATCTCGTCGACGCAGTCAGCGAGCCGGAAGTAGTGCGGATCGATCTCGAGCTTGCCGGCCTCGATACGCGAAAAATCGAGGATGTCGTTGATCACGGTGAGCAGCCCGCCGGCGGAGCTGCGGATCGTCTCCAGCGCGCGGCGCTGCTCGGGGTCGAGGTCGCTGGCAAGCGCGACGTCGGCCATGCCGATCACACCGTTCATCGGCGTGCGGATCTCGTGACTCATGTTGGCCAGAAACTCGCTCTTGGCGCGATTGGCAGCCTCCGCGGCGATGCTCTTGTGCGTCAGCTCCTCCGAGCGCTCCTGCAGCGCGACGAAGTGTTGGTGCAGGATCATG
>JAGQIK010000367.1 GCA_020431405.1 Myxococcales bacterium | reverse complement strand
GAAGGGTGCCGCGACGCCGCTCGAGACACCCACCAAGTAGGCCACAGGCTCAAGGCCCTGAGCCTGTGGCCTGCTGCTACTACTCGTTCGGAACGTCCGCGCTCGTAAAGCGCGCGTAGAGCGCCGACTCGTACGCTGCCGCGAGCGCGAGCGCGTCGACGCCGTCGCGCGTGGCGCGCATCTCGCGCGCGCGTCCGAGAAACGAAAGCGCCAGCGATCGATTCTGCTCGAGCGCCGTCTGGCTGTTGCCCTGCGCTTGTGCCGCGCGGCCGACGAAGTGGCGACCCAGCAGATAGAGGCAGCGCCGCGTCTGCGGGATGTTCGTCAGCCACCAGGGATCGTCGACGCTGCGTAGGATCACGTGCAGCGCGGCGAGCGCGTCGCTCTCGTCTTCGTGCGACAGGGCGTGCGAGACGGCCGTCCAGGCGCGCGCGGGATCGCCGCCGACCTGCGCCAGCGCCTCGTACGTGAAAGCTGCCGCCTGGTGCTGCTTGTCGCGCACGGCCGTGGCGAGCAGCGAGGCGAGCTCGTCAGCTTCGAGCGCCAGCAGGGCGCGGAAGCTGTATTTGGTCGCGCCGATTTCGATCTCGGCGAGTCGCTTTTGCGCGGTAGCACGGAGGCCGTGGGAGCGGAGATCTCGGACGAGAGTGCGCTGCATATGACAGGTGTCCTTTCGGGGCTCACGGTTCGACAAAGCCATGCTACCATGGCCGCGGAAAAAAAAAGGGAGAGAGGCTGACCGATGACGCACTCTGTGAGCGATACCCTCAAACGAATCACTGCGCGCGGCCGCACCGCTAGCCGCACCGCCGAGCACACCATCCGTTGGGTGCTGGCACATGATCCCCCCGTCGTGTTCGAGGACGCTTCGCGCGAGTTCGCCGAGGCTGTTCGTGAAGCGACCGACGGCAGCATCGAGATCGAGCTCTACAACACGCAAGAGTTCATCGCTGGCCGCGGTGGCGAGGTCGTTACTCGCACCGAGCTTTGCGAGTGTCTCGCCAAGGGCGAGATCGAGATGGCCCACACCTACGTGTCGGCGCTCGGCTCGTTGCACAACAAGCTGTGGGCGATCGAGCTGCCGTTCTTGTTCCGCGACTACGACCACGCAGACCGCGTGTTCGAGAGCAAGATCGCGGAGCAGTACATGAGCGACATGATCCCCAGCGGCGTGCGCGGCCTGTGCTTCGCGTACAGCGGCGGCTATCGCATCATCCCGTCGAAGGGCCACGCGATCCGCAGCGCGGCGGACTTCGAAGGTCTGCGCATCCGCACCTCGGGCAACCCCGTTCCGGGCGCGCTGTTCGAGCGCCTCGGCGCGACGGCGGTCCCCGGTCCGCTCGAGAACATCGGTCCCTGGACCGAGCAGAACAAGATCGACGCGGCCGAGCTGACCTACGTCCGCTTCCTCTCGACGGGCCTCGAGAAGTACTGCGACACCGTCAACGAGACGTTCCACAGCATGTTCACCACCATGATGGTGATCAACGAGCGCTTCTTCCGCAGCCTCACCGACAAGCAGCAGGCGGCCATCGCGGACGCCGGCCGCGCGGCGGGCCGCATCGAGCGTCAGAAGGCGCTCGACGAGGAGAAGAAGATCAAGGCGCTCTGCCCCTACAAGGGCGTCGAGGTCGTCGAGATGAGCGAAGAGGCTCGCGACGAGATCCGCGAGGTCGCGCTGGGCGTGTACGAGCAGTTCACGCCGCAGTTCGGCGAGGATCTGGTCGAAGCGCTTCGCGCCTGATCGGCTCTGTTCTCCGGACACGGGGGCTGCTCGCAGCCCCCGTCCCCAGGCATCAAATCGATTCGACCGCTAACGCGGTCGAGCTCATAGCGATCGATGCCGCCTGCTTCGCGGCGCGCTATTCTTGCGTGCAGTGAGCAGGAGATGAATGCACCGGTCACGTTGCGTGGCGTCGGGCTTGCCTGGCGACCCGAGCTGGCGGACTTGTGCGCGCGGCGCCTGACCGTCACGCCCGCGACGTTCACCGAAGTCGTGGCCGAGTACGTCTACTGGCGTGGCTCGGTACCGGCGGAGCTGCGCCTGCTCGTCGAGCGCGGCGTTCCGGTGATCCCGCACGGCATCAGTCTTTCCCTCGGCGGCGCCGAGCGTGTCGACATGCGCCATGTCGATCGCCTGGCGCGCCTCGCCGAAGCGCTCGAGGCCCCACTGGTCAGCGAGCACATCGCCTACGTGCGCGCCAAGGGCGTGGAGGTTGGCCACCTGACGCCGATCCCTCGCACCCACGAGATGCTCGAGGTGTTGATCGAGAACGTGCGGCAAGCGCAGGCCGCCCTACCCGTCCCCATCGCGCTCGAGAACATCGCCACGCTTTTTACGTGGCCCGAAGACGAGCTCGACGACGCCGAGCTGCTCGGCACGCTCGTCGCCGAGACGGGCTGCCAGCTGCTGCTCGACATCTCCAACGTGCAAGCCAACGCGCTCAACCACAGCTTCGACGCCAAAGCGCAGCTCGACGCGCTGCCTCTCGACAAGGTCGCGTATGCCCACGTCGGCGGCGGCACCGAGCGCGACGGCCTCTATCACGACACGCACAAGCACGCGCTGCGCGAAGACTCGCTCGAGCTGGTTCGATACCTCGCCGAGCGCGGCCACCACATCGCGGTGCTGCTCGAACGCGACGACGACTTTCCCCCCGACGAAGCGCTCGAGGCCGAGCTCGACGCGATCCGCGCCGCGCAGACCGTGGGCTCGCGCGCCGCCGCGGCCGATGGCTAGCAAGAAGAACCGCAGCGAGAACGACGGCGCGCGCGAAGCGCTCGCCGATCGACAGGCCGAGCTGGCGCGCTACCTCGCGCGCGACGGCGACGTACCCGGCGGCTTCGACGAGCAGCGTCTCGAGGCAGCCAAGGGCGCGCTCGACTACAAGAAGGCGCTCGAACGCGAGCGAGAAAAGGCGCTCGGCGCCACGCGCCCCGGGTTCTTCACGCGGCTTTGGCGCTATCTGCGCGGGCGCTAGAGCGCCCTAGGCACTACTCGCTACGAGCCGCTCGCTACTCGCGCTCGAAGCGAAAGCGCGTGCCTGGCTGCGGCACCCAGTGTCTGGTGGCGTCCTTGCTGCCCTGCACCAACGCGGGCTTTTCGAGCGCCTTGCTCAGCGACGCGCCAGCGCGCGTGTCGAACGCGGCGGGGTCGTGAAAGGCGATCGGCGCCACGGGCTCGTCGGGCTTTCTGAAGAAGTCCTCCCAGTGGCCGCCGATCACGTAGCGCGCGTCGAGGTTGGCGAGGATCGCGGCGGGGTGGTCCTTGACCTGATCGGTGTTGCCCACGCAGAGCAGCGCGACGTCGACGCGCTTTTCAGCGAGCACGGCGGCGGGCACGTGGCCCAGCGGTGCGTTGGTCGGCGCGTCTTGGTAGTAGATGCGAAAGCGCGGCTTGCCGCTTGGGTCGAGAAAGTCGATCAGGAACGCGAGCGTCGCGCCCTCCTTCCAATCGCCGGCCTTGCTTGGCGGCTCGCAGAGATCCTCGCTCGCGCAGCCCTCGCCGAAGTGCACCGCGAGAAACTGCGGCGGGTGCATCGACGACAGCGCGCGGACGCGCACGCGGCTGTTTGGTACGGCGACCCAGCTGCCGTCGCCACCGCCGCCGCCCGTGCAGACGTTGGGCTTGTTGCCGCTCGGCCGGTAGTCGACGCGATCGGCCGTCGGGGCATCGAGCGCGATGACGCGATCGCGCGCCACCGTCGGCCAGCTCGCCCCTTGTGCGAGCGGCGGGCAGCTGGGCGCGCGATCGGGCGCGAGCCCCGCGAGCAAGCGCTTCATGGTGCTGTTGCCGTAGAGACGCGCGCCCTGCGCCTTGTCGAGCACGTGCGGGACGTCGAGCAGATGATCGTAGTGCGCGTGCCCGACGAGGATCGCGCGCACGTCGCGCACCGCGGCGTCGCTGAGGTGCTTGTCGATCAGGGCGCGGTCGGATCTGACCGTTCCGAACAGCACCGAGGTGAACGAGGGGTTGCTGTACATCGGCGCCGTCATCACGGCGTCGCTGCCTACGCGCAGCAGAAAGCCGCCGACACCGAGAAACTGCACCTCGAGCGTCGGCGACGCTGACGGCGCGTCGACGCCCGCATCGGCGATGGCGACGTCCGCAGCGGAGGCGCGCGTATCCGCTGCGGGCGATGGCGCGCTGTCGGCGGCGACGAGCGGCGCGTCGGCGGCCGGCGTCGGCTCGTCGTGGCTGCAGCCCGACGTGGCCGCGACGAGCAGCAGCATCCAACTCAGCAGCAGCGATCTGCCCATCTCGTGGCCCCTCCCGGGCTAATGACCACGGGTCATTTAACAGGCGGGCGCGCAGCTGTCACCACAAAACGGTTCGGCGCCTGCAGCTAGCTGAGGGAATTCGGCCGAGCGCTTCGGCCAGGCGAGCGCCTTACTCGAGGTAGTCGCCCTGCCAGAGGTAGGGGCCGCGCTTTTCGAGGTCGTCGCCGGGCCCGCTGCGGAAGACCCACAGGCGAAACCACGACAACTGTCCGTCGCAGTCGAGATCACCCGTGGCGTGCGCGAAGCCTTCGACGGCCGCGGCGCTGTTGAGGTTGACCACCCAGTTGACGCGATAGCGCACGGCCTCGCTCTCCTGGTAGAGCAGCACCTTCCAGGTCGGGTTGTCGAACTCGCCGACGAAGCTCGATGGTGGAAAAGCGCCCTGGTACGTGGAGCACGCCGCCGCGTGGCTCAGCGACGGAACCCAGCTCGCCGCGGTCGGCAGCCGGTTGTAGGTCGTGTGGTAGACGATCGCGCCTTCGGAGACGCGGTAGAGCGTCTCGTAGGCTTCGACGGTGCGCGCGCGGCGGATGTATTTGACGAACGACGGCACGGCGACGCTGGCGAGCAACCCGATGATCGCCACGACCATCATCAGCTCGATCAGCGTGAAGCCGCCCGCGCCTTTGCGCCGCTTGCGCCGCTCGCGCAGCAGCGCGGCGAGCTTGTCAGCCAACTCTCTTCCTATCGACGACATCTACTTCCCCATCGGCACTTGCAGCGGTCCGGAACGCAGCGGCGTGGACGCACGCCCACCTGCGCTCGCGATGACCTCGACCACGTACGTCGAGCCGCGTTTCACATCGCTCGCGATGCGCACGCCGCTCATCTCCTCGACGACCTTCTTTCCATCCTCGTACCAGGTATAGCTGACCTTGGGATTGCTGCCCTTTGGATCGAGCGCCACGGCGCGCGCCAGCAGCGACCCATCCTGCTGCAGCATCAAGCGTACGTGAGCGACGACCGGGTTGCCCGCGTTGAGCGCCTTGGTCACCGCCGCCGACTGCGGCGCCACCGCGGTCGCGACGCCGGGGCCTGTGCCTTTGACCTTGAGGTGCTTGGGCGGCTCGAGCCGCTTGTCGTGGTCGCTGCCGACAAAGAAGAGCGCAACGCGCGCACCGACGAGCAGCACGATGATGACCAGGAACACGATCGTGCGCCTGCTCGCGCCGCGGCCGCCACCGGCTTTCTTGCTGGCGGCCTTGGTCGCCTTGGCGAACTTGGGGCGCTCCGCCGCGGGCAGATACGACGCCAGCGTGTAGCAAAGATCGTTGAAGCGACCGCGCAGCTCGCGGTAGCGCCGGTCGTTGTCGGGAAACTCGTCGGCTCGCTCCTGCGCGGCGGTGAGCGCCTCGCGCACGGCCTCGAGCTCGGCGGGCGGCAGGCTGCGTCCCGCGTAGCCGGTCAGCCGCTCGGAGAGCTTGTCGAGCCGGTTGACGAGGCCCTCGGCGACCTCGACGTTGGCCTCGACATCTTCGGTGGTGGCGCGCTTGCGCGGCGTGCTGCCGGCAGGCACCAGCGGCACCATCTGCAGGCGCACCATGCCGCCTGCTTCTTGGATCGCGGCCGCGATGCGATCGGCCTCGTGACGCTGAAGCTTCGACTTCAGACAGACCGGTCCCGACTGTAGCGAGCGCCACAGATTGTCGGGCAGCTCGCCGAGGATTCGGCGCAGCTCGGGCTCGAGCCGTTCGACCGTGACGTCGCGCTCGGCCCCCACCAGCAAAACGTCGACAACGAAAGCCACGCCGGGATTCTACCCGAGTTTGCGCCGCGGCCGACGCGTATTGCGCGTTACGCGCGCAAGTGATCGAGCAACTCGTCCACCTGACAGAAGGCGACGGCCGTGTAGGTGTCTGCCGCACCGTAATAGATGGCGATGCGCCCCGTGGCCGCGTCTTGCAGCGTGGCGCAGGGGAAGGTCACGTTGGGCACGAAGCCCACCGTCTCGTACGGCTTCTCCGGCGTGAGCAGGTAGTTTGGCGTTCGGTAGATCACGCGCGTGGGGTTGTCGCGATCGAGCAGCGCCGCGCCGATGCTGTAGACGAAGCCGTTACAGGGCCCCGAGACACCGTGGTAGAAGAGCAGCCAGCCTTCGGTGGTCTCGATGGGGATCGGCCCGGCGCCGATCTTGACGCCTTCCCACCAGCCCTCGCCGCCGCTTCGCATCACCAGCCGGTGCTTGCCCCAGAAGGTCAGGTCTGGGCTGTGGCTGAGCACGATGTCGCCGAACGGCGTGTGCCCACTGTCGCTGGGCCGGCTCAACAGCACGTAGTGCTCGCCGATCTTGCGCGGAAAGAGCACGCCGTTGCGATTGAACGGCATCAACGGGTGCTCGAGCCGCACGAAGCGGCGAAAGTCGGTGGTGCGGCCGAGGCCGATCGACGGGCCCGGGAAGTCGTCGCACCAGATGATGTAGTACGCGTCATCGAGCTTCACGACGCGCGGATCGTAGGCGTAGCTCGTCGGCGCCGGCCCTCCCGCTTCGTCGACCCACGCGATGTCCTCGTCCTCGAGACGCCAGGCGAGCGCGTCGTCGCTGAAGCCCACGTGCAACTTGGGGCGGCCGTTCTTGTGATCAGCGCGAAAGACGCCGGCAAAGCCGTCGCCGAAGGGGATCACCGCGCTGTTGAACACGCGCGCCGTGCGCGCGGTGGGATTCCAGCCGATGATCGGGTTGTGCTCGTAGCGCCACAGCACGTCGCTGCTGCCCGCGGGCCGGTCGTGCCAGGGGATGTTGGGCAGCGCGTCTCCGACGATGGTGCTCATTTTAGATAGCCCTCCGAGGCGCACTATACGCCGAGTGGCTACTGCACTCGCCCGCTTCGTCGGGTCGAGAAACCCCAGCGCTAGCCTCCATCATCTCGCGCATCTAGCGCGCGAGTGTTCACGGCGTGACCAGCACCGCCGGTGACAAACGACCACAGCGATCCGTTGCAACCTTTTGTTTCAATTAACTTTTTCCGATCCGCCCGCGCGCCCGCCGCGTACCGACGACGTGCCTTCAACCGCCGGGAAAGGACCGTACCGAATGCAGCATGGAAAGGTCGTCGTCGCCCTCGCCTTCGCGCTCCAGCTCGCCGTCGCCTGCGGCGGGCCCGACGAACCAGCTGGTCGCGGAGAGGCCTTCCGCGACAAGTCCGTCGACACGCACGCAGCAGCGCTCGTCAACGGCGCGCCGCACAGCGGACATCCCGCCGTCGGCGAGCTCTTCACGCAGAACACGGTGTGCACGGCCACGCTGGTCGGCGCGCGCACGGTCGTGACGGCCGCTCACTGCGTCAACAACACGGCGATGTACTTCGAAGTCGATGGCCAGCGCTACGACGTCGCGGTCAAACATCCGCACCCTGGCTACATCTCGGGTGCCTCGACGATCACCGATGACGTCGCCGTGGTGATCCTCGCCAAGGCGCCCAGCGTGATGCCGATGTCGCTGTGGAGCGGCGCGCCGCTGCCGGGCGCGCAGGTCACGCTCGTCGGCTTTGGCCGCACCAGCGCCGACGTCGCCGACGGCGGAACCAAGCGCATCGGCTTTCGCACCATCTCCAAGCTCGAGCCCTCCGAGCTCGTCTACGAGGGATCCATCGGCGGACTGCCCAACCTGTGCTTCGGCGACTCGGGCGGACCGACGTTCGCCAACGTCTTCGGTCAGGACATGCAGACCGGCATCCACTCCTACGTCTCCTCGCAGCCCTGGCAAGCCAAGTGCGGCACGCGCGGCCACGACATGCGCGTCGACCGCTACCTGCCCTGGATCCGATCCAAAGCGGGCGCCGACCTCTTCGTCGACGGCATCGGTCCCGACCTCGTCGCGCCCGAGGTCAAGATCCTCACGCCAGCACCCGGCCCGCTGAGCGCCAGCAGCGCGGTGGTGCTGCGCGCGCAAGCCACCGACAACGTCGGCGTCGACCGCGTCGAGGTCTTCGTCGACGCCGCGCTGCACACCACCCTCAACAACGCGGGCCCCAACTACCAGCTCGAGCTGAGCAAGCTCGCCGTCGGACAGCCGCTGACGATCAAGGTCGTCGCGTACGACGCGGCCAACAACCAGGCCGAGTCCAGCATCAGCATCACCGTCGAGCCGCCCACGCCGCCACCCGCGCCGCCCGAGAAGACGCCGCCCCCCGAAGAAGCGCCGCCGCCGCCCACCGCGGGCGATCCGAGCAAGCCCGGCGCGAAGCCCTCGCCTCCCAGCAGCGGCGGCGAGCAACCGCCGGCGGCCCCCGGCGGCGTCAACGCAGCGCCCGAGCAGCCCGAGACCAACAGCGAGAGCGGCGTGTACAAGATCTACGGTGGATGCTCCGCCGCCGGCCCGGGTGCCGATGCCCGGCCCCTTGCCGTTCCGCTCGCGCTGCTCCTGCTCCTCGCCCGGCGGCGCCGCCGCCACCGCCGCCGCGTGTAGCGTTCCAAAGCACTGAACGCCGGGGCCTGGGCGTGGAGGGCCGCCTCGCGCGATCGGGGTGCGCGAGCGTGGGAGGCAGGCCGGCTAAGACGGGATGGAAGGCTGGTGGCCTGCAGGCGTTTGGCGCGATTGGCCGCCGTGGGAGGTGCCGCGGGCGTGCCTTTGGCGGGCCGTGGCGAGACGCCTCGGGGCGTTGTGCGTGTGCAGGCGTTGGCGGGCGCGGCGCTGATGGACTGTCGTCTTGGCGCTGCGGGCCGAGTTGCAGGGTTCGCAGCGTCGGGGGACTTCGCAGCGTGTTCGGACGTCTTTGCATGCCTTTTGTGGTTGACGTAGGCAGTGTTTCGCAATAAGCTAGCGGATATCTAAATGGCTAGCTGGTTTCTAGTCCCAAGTGCGACATGGGTCCAGCCAAAAGGCTGAGCTGACGGTCGAAGAAGACCTCGTGCGGCGTTCGATAG
>JAGQIK010000366.1 GCA_020431405.1 Myxococcales bacterium | reverse complement strand
TTATCAAGCGCGCCGCCGCCGCCGGCCTCTCGCCAGGCGACGATCCGCGCTACGATCGCCGCCGCCGCGCCGTGCAGCGCAAGATCGACGCTGGCGCGGACGCCTCGGCCGAGCTCACCGCCCTGGCCAAGATGGTGGCCTCGTTCAAGCCCACCACCTCGTTTCTGCGCCGCAAGCTCGCGCGCCTCGACGCCATGATCGGCCGCGCGCACCTCAGCGCCGCCGAGCGCGCGCGCATGCGCAAGGCCTCGCGCGACATCCTGCGCCTGGTGCTCGCCGACCGCCGCCGCGAAGCCAGCCGCCGCATCTCGAACCTCATGCGCCAGCTCGCACGTTGACTAGAGCGCTGGCGTGCAGGCGTTTTCGCTGAGCGGAAGCTCGAACGTGTCGTCGTAGCGGCCGCCTTTTTCGAACTGCAGCTGCACGGCGTAGCGACACGTCGATCCACTGCTCGAGACGGTGATCACGCCGCCGGTCGCCAGCGCGGTGCCGACCAGCTTGCCCGCCTCGAAGCGGCGATAGTACGCGCAGCGCTCGGGGCCGTAGGCGAAGCCCGTGCGGTTGAAGTCGTGTGTCGGCGGACAGTCGGTGCGCACGACGTAGCTGCCCTCGGGGCAGAACACCTGCGGATAGCTGTCGAGCTCGATCAGGTTGACGACGATCTGTTGGCCGCTGCTCGGCAGCGTGGCGTTGATGTCCTGCGCGATGTGGCACGCCTCGGCGGGCGGGGCGTCGCTGAGCGACAGCTGGTAGGCCTCGAGCGTTTGCGAGCCGGCGTTGGCGCCGATGGCAGCCGCCGCGCGGGTGGTCGCCGTGAACTGCTGGTAGCCGAAGACATCGCCCGTGCACATCGCGTCCACCGAGCACTCGGGCACCTCGGGCGGCGTCGAGCAGCTGGGCAGCAGGCTCACCGCCTGGGCGCAGCGCTCGGCGGCGCTGACCTTGATCTGACACTGCATCGTCGACTCGAGCTGACGCAGCTGATCGATACAGCTGCTGCGGCTGCGCAAGGCGACGATCGGCGCGATGCGCCGGATGCACTTTGGATCGGGCGGCGACATACAGCCGATGGGCGAGCAGCTTTGGCCTGGTGACGCGCGGGTATACAGGCTCTCGACCCAGTCGCAGACCGACACCACTTCGGCCGTGCTCAGCTGGGAAAGAAACGTCGCCGACGAGACGCCCGATGGGCCCGTGCCGGTCGTATCCGCCGCGCCGCCGTCGCTGCCGGTGCCGACGAACGCGGAGTTGTCACAGCCAACCACGAGCAGCGCCGCTGCCAGCGCGATGTTGATGGGTCGCATCTCTCACCTCCTACCACGCCGTTTGGAAGGCGCGTCCCGATCCGTCACGAAATCTCACACGACCCATTGTCGGTGGCAGCGCGGAGCGTCAGGGGGCCGCAGGACGCGGCTTCGTGGCGGCCTCGACGCTCGGCAGCAGCAAGCTGCGCGGGTAGCGCCGGCGAAAGCGCTCGGCGCGGGCGCGCGCTTGATCGCGGCGGCCGGCCGCTGCCAGCGCCATCACGGTCAGCGCCTCGCGCTCTTCGCGCAGCTGGCTGCGACGAAAGCGGCGGCGATGCGCGCCGAGCTGGCGCAGGGCGTCGTCGGCTCGGCCGCGAGACAGCGCGGTGCGTGCCATCTCGAGCAGCTGACGTTCGGCGGCGCTCGGCTCGCGTGCGCGGGGGCGCGCGATCTTGGCGCGTCGTGGCGCCGGCGCGCTGGCGCGTTTGATCGGCGCCGCGCGAGGGGCCGCGTCGGCGTCGGGAAGCGCG
>JAGQIK010000365.1 GCA_020431405.1 Myxococcales bacterium | reverse complement strand
TTGTTCTTGAAGTAGATCAGCTCGTCGAGGCCCTCGGCGACGTAGCTCGGCAGCTGGCCCACCTTGTGGTAGCCAAGCCGCTCGTAGAAGCGCTGCGCGTCGACGTTGCCCTTGGAGACGAGCAGCGCGAGCCCACCGCGACCGACGTACTGCGTCTCTAGAAGCTCGATCATCGCCGCGCCGATACCGCGGCCGCGCGCCTGCTCGGCGACGGCGATGAGGCGCAGGTAGCCGCTGTGATCAAACGCGCCGCGCGCGACGAACCAGGCGAAGGCGTTGACGCGCTCGGCGTCGCCACCGCCGCCGTGGTGCACCAAGAGGTGCGCGCGCGGATCGCCGAGCGCCGCGGTTAGCTGGGCGCGAACCATCTCGCCGGTGTAGTTGTAGCGTTGAAAGAGAGGCGTGCTGTCGACGATGGCAGCGCAGCCGTCGAGGTGCAGGGTCGTCATCGGGACGATCTTCAGCGCGTGCATGCCCTTCTACCGTACGCAGGGCCGTGCGCGAGCGCCAGTACGCTCTCAGCGCAAGGCGATGCCGCCGGGTGGGAGCAGCGCGAGCGGCTGACCTTTCGCGTCGAGCACCTGCAGGCGCAGGACGCGGCCTTTGGGCACGTCGAGCCAGATCTCGCGGCGGCCGCCGTGAAGGCGTGATGGCAGCGCGCGCGTTTGGCCCTCGAGGCGCGCGCCGGCGGCGCCGTGCGGCAGGCGCAGCGTCAGCGCCGAGAGTGGCTGCGAGAGCGCGCGTCCATCGAGCCGCAGCGCCTTCGCTTCGTGGCGCAATGCGAGCGCCTGCATCGCCGCCAGGTGACCGAGCACGCGCTCGACCCCGGCGACCAGCACGTCGCCGCGCGCCTGGCGCCGCGCGAGGCGTGCGAACAGCGCGTCGACGCGCGGGCCGAGCCGGTAGCGGCCGCGCGCGAGGCGGTCGACGAGATGCAGGTTGCGCAGCCGCCCGCGCGTGCGGTGCGTGTCGAGATAGACGTGCGCGACGAGCAATCCGCGCTCGCGCACCAGCGCGTCGATGGCGCGCGGGGTCGTACGCGCCAGCACGCGCGCGCGGCGCCAGTAGATATTGGTCGAGGCGAAGAGCCAGAACGGCGGCGCACCGTCGACGCGGACGAGCCCGTGCTGCCACAGCACCGGGCGCCGCCGCCCCGGCGCGTCCGGGTGCAAGATGTTGAGGCTGGCGCGCGGCAGGATGTGGTCGATGGTGCCCCACAGGTAGCGAAAGCCGTGCTTGGCCAGCGCCGCGAGGCAGTAGAAGCGCCCGCGACGATTCCAGCCGGCGGTGGCGACCGCTTCGCAGTTGGTGTCGGGTTGGTGATCGATCCAGGTGCGCCCCTTGTAGCCGAGCGCGCGAAAGCGCTTGAGCAGCGCCTCCACGCGGGCCGTGTCGTCGGCGCGTCCGGTGACGCTGTGCAACCCGATCTCCACGCGCCGTCCAACCTTGGCGAGCAGCGCGCGATAGCGCGGGCTGTCGAGCTGCTTGGCGTAGGGCCCACGGCGCTCGACAAAGACGGTTTTGGTGTAGCCGAGGCCGCGGTTGACGAGCCCGGCGTGCTTGGCTCCGAGCTCGCCAGCGGCGACGGCGCCGGTGCGACCGAAGGCGAGCGCCTCGAACGTGGTGGCGCGGCTCTGGTCAGCGTGGTCGGTGAGCACGAGCGCGGCGCGATAGCCGCGCGGGTAGCGCATCGGCTCGAGCAAGCGCGCCGAGCCGACGATCAGGCGCGCGCGCATCCAGCGCACCTCGCCGGCGCGGCGCACATCCATGTCGTCGCGCCCGGGGGCCGTGTAGCGCGGTGGCAGGCGCAGCTTGCAGCGAAAGCGCGTGCGCGGGTGATTGCGCTGGTGATCGAGCTCGAGCCACAGCCTGGCGCGCCCGCTGGCGAACGAGGCGCGCAGCGACTGCACGCCGCGACCGCCGACGAGCGCCACGCGCGCGGTGCCGCGTGCGAGCCACACGCGTTGCGGCGTGAGGTTGCCCACCACGCTCGGCTTGCGGCCGAGCGGGCGGCGGCGCAGCGCCCGATCGAGCATCAGCGCGCGGTCGAGCGCGCCCGAGGCGAAGCTCAGCCGCTCGTAGCCGACACGCCGCGCGCGGCCGTAGCTCACGCGCAGCTCGACGTCGATCGCCGGCGAGCGCAGAGAGCCTCGCAGCGTCAGCACCGCGTGCACGTCGTCGACGCGCGCCGAGGTGACGAGCTGCCAGCGCGCGGCGCGCGATATGCGGCGCCACGGCGCAAAGCGTAGCTGCCGCCGCGTACGCCGACCGCCAGCGAGATAGTCGACATCGAAGGTCGGCTGCAGCGAGAGCAGCTGCGCACCATCGGGGCCGCGCAGCCAGGCGCCATCAACCGAGTAGCTCGCGGCGTCTGCTGCGCCGTGAGCGAGGACGAGCGCGAGGACCAGGACGATGCGCACGCTTCATTGTGCCCCAATCCACGCGCCGCGGGCACGGGCACGGGTGGTGTCGCGCTAGAAGCTAGTCACCAGCGAATCGATGCTGAACTCGCCCGCGTCGATGAGCGTGCACTGCGCGCCGCGCGCGTAGAGCCGCACGTCGGGAAGGTCGGTGTACTTGCTCTCGCCGAAGTCCATCTTGATCAGCATCTCGAGCTGACCCGACTCGACCGCGTTGAGCAGGCTGTAGGCGACCGCCTCGTGTTTGGGCACGTCGAGGCCGCCGGCGGCGTCGAGCATGGCGTCGAACATCTGCACCGTCAGCTGCGACTTGCGCTCGGCGATGGTGGCCAGACCGTCGTGGCCGTCGGCGCCGACGAGGATCAGGTGCGCGCGATCGCGCAGCGAGATCGACTCGCCGCGCTGCGAGCGGTAGCTCAGACGCGCCAGCGAGTCGAGCTGCCCCATCACGCGACCGGCCCAGGCCACCTGCGCCGTGACGCGCGCCGCGTCGCCATCGAGCTTGTCCAGCTTCTTGTTGACCTGGCGCAGCTTGTCAGCGGCGTCACGCGCGCGGTCGACGTGCAGCAGCCACAGCACGTTGCGCAGCGCCGTGGCGTAGCGCTGCACGCCGTCACGCGCCGTCAGCAGCCCTTCGATGGCGCGCCGCGAGAGGCGGAAGTCGGTCAGCACGTGCATCTCGGGGCCGGTGAGCAGCGCCGGGTACTCGTAGCCGGTCTGCACGGCGAGCTTCAGCTCGAGCAGCGCGCGCGCCATCTTGCTCGCCGTGTCGAACTTGCCGTCGTAGCCGCCGGGGATCCCGGTGGCGATGATGTTGTCGAGCTCCTGGTGCGCCGACTCGCGCGCGGCGAGCACCGTCGGATCGTTCTTCAGTGACGAGATGCAGCTCTGCCAGCTGCGCAGGCGGCTCTGGTAGGTGTTGTTGGCGTGCGGGCTGCCGCTGCGCACCGGCTTGGCGCCGCACTTGCTGTCGACATAGCGGTGGGCGGCGTCGGTGATCGGCGCGATGCGCTGGATCAGATTGTAGGGCCCGATCACGCGCGCCAGCAGCGGGTCGACGTGATCGAGGATCTGATCGTGGGCGCCCCACTCGTCCTTTTCGCGCACCTGCAGGCGCAGGTTGTAGTCGGCGTCGATGATGCGGCCGCGGTCGCTGCGGATCGAGACCAGCGCGCGCCGCTTGAAGCCCTTGTGGGTGAAGAAGAAGCCGTACTTCTTCTCCAGCTCGTCGAACAGCAGCTGCTGCGACTGGCCCTGCCCGTTGTTGATCACCACTGCGCCCTGCACGTCGCGCTTCTGGCGATAGAACTCCATGCCGAGGAAGTGCACGCCGAAGTAGCGCGCGTGCGAGCGCGCGTCGCGCGTGAGGTCGAGCGTCTGCGTCACGCCGGGCGCCTGGCGGTTGGCCAGCGCCTGCGCCAGCCGGATGTCGCCGCGCAGCGCCTGGATCAGCGCCTGGTCGAGCTTGCTGTCGCGCTGCGCGAGATCGAAGACGAAGCGCGCCACGGTGTGGCGCTGCTCGACGCTGCTGTTTTCGAACGCAGCGCCGGCGGTGGAGAGCTTGCGGTTGAGCAGCTTCTCGAGCGCGTCCTGGGCGATCTGCTCGAGGTTGATGTCGAGCGGGCCGAGCGTGAGGTACGCGTCGGCGAGGCCCTCGACGCCCCAGCGGGTGTCCACCGCGAGGCGCACCGACTTGCTGGTCTGCCCGGTGACACCCACGTCGACGGTGACGGTCTGGCCCTCGGTGCGGATGACCTGGATGTCGAGCTGGCCGCCGATGGTGGCGCGCGCCGCGGCGCTGACCACCGCATGCAGCGTCAGCGTGTCGACGACGGTGCCGAGATAGATCGGCACGCCGACGCCGACGTTGAGCCCGACGACCCCCGGCGAGCTGAGCGTCAGCGACTCGCCGGGGACCATCTTGCTGATGTCGTCGATCTCGGCGGGCAGGATGAAGCCGCGCAGCGCCTTCATGGCGCGCAGCGGCCCCTGCGTCACGGCCGAGCGTTCGCCGCCGTAGGCCGCGATGAGCGTGGCCTCGATGGCCTTGGCGCCGCTGAAGCCGAGGCGCCCGGCAAGACCGCCCGCTTCGAAGGGCAGCCGGGCTGCGAGCGTGCCGCCGATGCGGAAGCGCGACTCGGCGAACAGCTTGTCAGGGTTTTGCGCGAGGTAGCCGGCGCGCAGCGCGTTGACGCGCGTGATGAAGGCGTCGTCGCCGTAGCGCGAGACGAGCCCGGCTTTAAGCTGGTCGATGTCGTGCAGCGTGAGGTCGTTCTGCGCGCGCTGCGACGTGGCGTAGAGCTCGGTCTCGCCGAGCTTGATGTCGGCGTAGGGCAGCCCGTCGAGCTGATCATTGATCTCGCGCGTAGCCAGGCCTGCCGCGACCGAAACGAGGTCGCCGAGGTCGACCTGTCGCATGTCGCTGAACAGATCCTTGAAGCGCGACGAGAGGCTGGCGGAGTCGCACTTGCCGCCGAGGCAGCCGCCTTGGGCAGGGGTGGTCTCTGGTGTGCCGCAGCCCGCCGCGAAGGCGGCCGCAGCAGCAGCAGCGAGGACGCAACGCAGCGCGCGCCTGGTGCTCGTGTTCTGCAATGTGGTTCTCCCGGCTGCCCTGGATCCAGTGCAACCAAGAGACCACGGTGTTGCTGGCGCGTCCCACACCGTTGCATATGTGCGACTGCCATGACAGAATTGGAGAATCGCGCGAAGATAGGCGCTAGGCCCGCCGGACGTGCCTTGGAAACGCGCTCCGAGTTTCGATTAACGTGGACTCTAGAGCAGTCACCTTCCAGCAATAGGTGTGTTTGTTGTGAAAACGCGGGCCGTGTTCTCTCGTAGTCTTCTCGCCTCCGCAACCTTGGTCGTCGCCATCTTCGCCTCCTGCGCGGGCGAAGCGCCGATCCGCTACGACCTCGGCACGGGCCAAGAAACCACGTGGCCCTATTACGACCAGGGCGGCACGGTCTACTACGACCAGGGCAGCTACTACACCGACACGACGGTGGACCAGTACGTCTGGCC
>JAGQIK010000042.1 GCA_020431405.1 Myxococcales bacterium | reverse complement strand
TTCGCGCTTGGCGGGGCCGCGGCGAAAGGCGGCGCTGGTGGTGGCGGCGCGCTGCGCGTCGTGCAGGCCGCGCCCGCGGCCGAGGCCGGCACGCCCGAGGTGACCGGCGAGCGCGCGGCCGACGGGCAATAGGTGTCCGGCGCGATCGCGGCGCAGGCGGCGCAGCGTGGTGGCGCTCTCGGCCCAGCGCGGCGTGCTGCTGACGATCAGCTGGCGTGCTGTCGATGGCAGGCGCAGGCCGTAGTGATCGAGCAGCGCGCGCACGGTCGCACCGACGGCCGCGCGCGGGGCACGCACGCGAAAGCGGTGCGTCGCGCGCACGCTGGCCAGCAGATCCATCTCCTGGGTGTGATAGCCGACGGTCCAGTTGTTGATGATCAGCGGCTTGCCCGAGCGGCCGACGCGATCGCTGACGATGCCGAGGTGCTCGGGCGCCGGGTCGTTCATGGTGTCGAAGAAGATCACGTCGCCGGGAAGCAGCGGCGACGAGCCGGGCGCGTCGGGCGAGACGGGCAGCTCGGCGAAGTGGCGGCGAAACCAAACCAGCAGGTTGCTCACGCGGCGGTGATCGATGTTGCGGTCGGGCTTTTTGATGCGGCGGTAGGCGCTGCGGCGGCGGCGCACGTCGCGCGCGACGAGACGCTGCAGATCGAAGCCGGCGTTGCGCAGCGCGCGGATCACGACGTCGGTGCAGACGCCGAGGGTGCGCGGCACGTCGCCGCCCGGGTACTTGATGCGAAAGTAGCCGTCCTGGTAGCGCGCGCCGTTGAGCGCGGCCTTCTTGGCGCCGATCAGAATGTCGAGCGTGTCGGGGATGCCGTCGCGGTCGGCGTCACCGAAGGGAATGGCGTAGGCTTTGGCGCCCTTGCTGGCGCTGGCGCTGGCGCTGCCGTTTTCGCTGGCGCGGGCGTAGGCGACGGGCGTGCCGTCGACGGCGAGGAAGCGCTGGCCGGCGGCGCCGCGCAGCACGAGCTGCGGGTAGCGCGAGAGCCAGCTCGGCGTGTGCAGTCGCACGCGCGCGGTGAGCGCCTTGAACACGCCGCGGTCCGAGGCGGGGACGCGGTGCGCGCTGCGCGCGTACGCGGGCAACGACACCAACACGAGCCCGAGCCAACACGCGCGCCCCATCGCCAATACCGTAGCATCAAACGTGCGCGTGCCCGCTCGCGCGCGTGGCGGGTGGCTAGTTACACCCGTTGATCTCGGTCATGCACGCCGTAGCCATGCACTGCTGGCAGGCGTTGCTCTGGATGTTGGCGCAGACGCTCGCGCAGCTTCCGCTGACGGCGTTGCCGAGGCAGCTGTTGAGGGCGTTGAACTCGGCCTGCGCGCTGGCCGTGCCCTGCGTGACGCAGCCCTGCATGCAGCTCTGCACGCCGCTGCAGCCGCCGAAGCAGTTGTAGATGCCTTGGCAGGTCAGCGAGCCGGGGCCGCCGCTATCGCGCGGGCCGCCGCCGTCGCTCGGCGGGGGTGGTGGCGGCGGCGGCGGTGGCGGTGTGCTGCCGATGCAGCTGTTGATCTCGCTGGCGCAGCTGGTCTGTAGACAGCTATCGCAGGCGCTGCCCGGGTTGGCGCCGCCGCACTGCGTGGCGCAGGTGCCGGCGAAGGCCGAGTTGATGCACGTCGCCACCGCGTTGTAGGCGGCCTGCGCGCTGGCCGTGCCGCGCGTGATGCAGCTGTTCTCGCAGGTCGTGTCGCCGGGCGTGCAGTTGGCCAGGCACGTCATCAGGTCGGCGCACGTCGTCAGCGGCGTGGTGGTGCCGCTGTCGCTGGGCACACCGCCGTCGCTCGGTGGCGGCGGCGGCGGCGGCGGCGGAGGCGGCGGCGGCGGCGCGCTGCCGAAGCAGGCGGTGATCTGACTGCTGCAGCTTTGCTGTAGACAGCTATCGCAAGCACTGCCCGGGTTGGGGCCGCCGCACTGCGTGGCGCAGGTGCCGACGAAGGCCGAGTTGATGCAGGTCCCCAGCGCGTTGTAGGCGCTCTGCGCGCTGGCCGTGCCGCGCGCGATGCAGCTCGTCTCGCAGATGGTGTCGCCGGGCGTGCAGTTGGCCAGACACGTCATCAGGTCGCTGCACGTCGTCAGCGGCGTGGTGCTGCCGCTGTCGCCGGGGATACCCGCGTCGCGCGGCGGCGGCGGTGGCGGCGGCGGCGGATTGCCGTCGGAGCGCACGCCGCTGTCGCCTGGTTTTCCGCCATCGCCGCTAGACGTCGTGCCGTCGGGGCGCGCCGAGATAAAGCTGTCGACGGTGATATCGGGCAGCGCGCCGGTATCTAGGATTACGCTCCCTTGATCCGCGACGGCGCCGGCGTCGTCGCGCGGCGCGCCGTTGGGGTCATTGTTGCCGCAGCCGACGCCGGCCAGGGCAACGCACAACAGACATACGAGCGCAGATGTACGGATCGAACGGCAGACCATCGCAGCCCTCCTTCGTCCAACAACAAAGCGGTGAATCAGAAGTCGGGTGCTATGTGTGCCGGCCGCGCACCGAGCGTTCAACGCGATCGAAAAAAAATCTGCAGTTGCAGAAGTGCAACACGCGGCCCTGACAGGCGTTAGTCGCGCTCGCGCTAGCTGTGCGTGCGGCTCATGCGCAGCGTCCACAGCCGTGGCAGCGCTTCGGCGATATCGGCGATGCGCACCGTCTCGACGTGCGCGAGGTGGTAGTCCTCGATCTCGCACGGCGCGCGCGCGCCGCGCGTGGCGGGCGGCGTGAAGCGAAACTGCCGCACGGCGGGAAGCAGGCCCTCGGGGTTGTGCGGCAGATCACCACCGCGCTCGAGCGCCTCGTTGAAGGCCCGCACCGCGGCGACGTGCTCCTCGGCGACCTCGCGCGCGCGCTTGCCGTCGGGCGCCGAGAGCAGATCGACGCGCACCACCTCGGTGCCGTGCGCCAGCGAGCGCCAGATGTGACAGCCGCGCTCGCCGGCGAAGTAGTCGCGCACGGCGATGCCCGAGAGGCGCAGCACCACCAGGTCCACGCCGCGCGCCACCGCGCGCTCGAGCTCGGCGGCGAGGTCGACGCCGTCGTCGGGCCGGCGCGAGCGGCCGCCGATGGTGTCGTCGCGCAGGCGAAAGGCGAAGCCCTCGAGCTCGGCGCGGCGCCGGTCGTTGGCCGCCGCGCGCGCCATCGAGCTCATCAGCGAGACATCGACATCGGAGAAGCGCCGCGCGTCGGCGCGCCCGAGGCCCACCGCGCCGAGCACGAGGAAGATCGTGTGCTGCTCGGGGTCGTCGATGTGCGCTAGCGCGCGCTTGTAGAACTCGACCTCGGCGAGACAGGCCAGCACCTGGTCGCGGTCGGGCGACTTGCGCGCGTTGTGATAGCCCACGCGCCGGCGCAGCGAGCGCAGCGTCTCGCGCATCGCCTCGAGGCGGTAGGCGTGATCGGCGGCGCCTTCCTCGCCGCGGTTGTGCGCCTCGACCATCGCCGAGAGATCGCGGCCGAGCGCCTCGACGCGATCGTCGCCGAGCAGCGCGTCGAGGGCGTCGAGGGTCTCGGGCAGCATCGCCTTGAGCTCGAGCGGCGGCTTGTCGAGCAGGTCGGCGATGGCGTAGGGGGCCACCTCGGCGTCGGCCTCGGCGAGCACCTCGTCGTGCAGGCCGAGCTCTCCGTCACCGCGATCGAAGACGCGCAGGATGCGCATCGCCGCCGGCGCCGACTCGGTGATCGCCGCCGTCAGCTTGGCGCCGATGTGCCGCTCGAGGTAGCGCTTGACGGTGCGCGCGCCGTAGGTCGCGTCGAAGCCGTCCGAGACCACGCGCGCGATGGCGGCCTCGCCGACGTAGACGAAGATGTTGCGTTCGGCCAGGCCCCAGCGGCCGAGCAACGCGGCGAGCTCCTTTTCGGCGATACCGCGCGCGGCCTCTTTGGACAGCGGCGTGAAGGGCACCACGCGATCGATGCGGTTGAACAGCTCGGGCGCGAAGAACGACTCGATGGCGCGTTTGATCTCGGCGGTGGCGTGCTGGCCGTCGTCGCCGAAGCCGAGCGACGCCTTGGCGCGCGCGCCGAGGTTGGACGTCATCAGCACCACCGAGTGCGTGAAGTCGGCCGTCTCGCCGGCGGCGTCGGTGAGCCGTCCCTCGTCGAAGAGCTGCAGCAGCAGGTGAAACACCGAGCGGTGCGCCTTTTCGATCTCGTCGAGCAGCAGCACCGAGAAGGGCTGCAGCCGCACGGCGTCGGTGAGCAGCCCGCGCGGCGAGAAGCGATCGCCGATCAGGCGCGCGGGAGCGTCGGGGCCCGAAAGCTCGCCCATGTCGAAGCGCACCAGGCGCTCGCGGTCGCCGTAGAGATACTCGGCGAGGCTTTTGGCGAGCTCGGTCTTGCCGGTGCCGGTGGGGCCGGTGATGAGATACACCGCGTAGGGCCGGCCCGGAGCGCTCAGCCCAGCGCGGATGCGCATCACCAGATCCGACGCGGCGCGTACAGCCACAGGCTGACCGATCACCGCGCGGCCGAGCTGCTGCTCGACGCGCTCGCGCGTCAGCGTGCTGTCGGGCTCGAGCAGAAGCTCCGGCAGCCCGGTCTTGAGCGAGAGCAGCTGCACCACGTGGCCGGGGTCGAGCTCGGTGGCGGCCTGCGGATCCATCGACGCGAAGTGTGCAACTTCTACCGGATCGAGCAGCCGATCGTGCGCGTGGCGCGCCATCTCGCGCAAGAGGTCGAGCGCCTTACCGGGCAGCGCCGAGCCGGGAAAGAGCGACGAGCCGAGCTCGAGCAGCGTGCGAAAGACAAACGGCGAGAAGCTCAGCTCGTGACGCAGCTCGAGCGCGCGCGCCTCGTGCATCATCATGCGCAGCGTGTCGGCGGCCGAGGTCTCGCTGACGTGTATCTGCGTGAACAGCGCGGCGAACGACGGCGCGTCGTCCTCGAGGCGCGAGAGCTGCTCGGGCGTGCACTCGCCGATGACGAGCATCTCGCCGCGCGCCAGCGGCCCTCGCAAGAGCTCGGCGAGGTTGCGCTCGCTGTCGCGCGAGCGGCCGAGCCGGCCCCAAGCGTGCACGTCCTCGATCCACAACACCACGCGCTCTTGCGAGGCGTCGTCGCAGAGGTCGATGACGCGCTTTTCCCAGTCGCCGAGATAGCTCATGCCGGCGATGAGGCGCTTGCCGGCCACTGACCAGACGTGGGTCACGCGATCGAGGTTGCGATGCGAGGCGAAGTCGTCGGCCTCGAGCTGATCGGCGATGAAGCGCTGCAGGATCGTCGTCTTGCCGACGCCGGGCGGCCCCACCAGCAGCACCGGCGAGCGGCGCGAGCCGCCCAGCAGAAGCTGCAGCTGCTGGCGATAGGGCGTGCGCGGCATGCCCTGGCCGACGGTGCCCTCGGCGACGCGCGCGGTCTGATCGACGCCGAGCTCGTCGAGCACCTTGAGCTTCTTGCGGCGCTTGCGCTTGCGCTTGCCCTTCTCGCGGCGCGGATCGGCGTAGAGGTCGTCCCAGATGCCCTTCTCGCGCTCGGGCAGCTTCTCGAGCACCGAGCGCGGTCGACCGTCGAAGGCGATGAAGCGCAGCCGGTCCTTGCCGTCGGTTTCGAGCAGGTCGAAGTCGTCGGCGTCGAGCTCGGCCCAGGTGCGCGAGAAGTAGAGCGACGCCTGCTCGGCGAGCACGCGCTCGCTGTCGACGGGAAACCACTCGAGGGGGTCTTGCCGGTCGGGGTGGTAGGCGACGAAGAGGCGCTGCTCGGCGTTGGCCCAGCGCGGCTCGATGATCAGCGGGAACTTGCCGGTGACCTTGCGGCGCCCGCGCTCGCCGCGCAGGTCGAGGTCGAGGCGCAGGCGCACCAGCCGCACGCCGCGCGCGGCCTCGAAGATCTCGAGCATCGGCGGATCGATCTCGGAGAAGACCTTCTTGAGGCGCTCGACGAGCTGCTGCTGCAGCTTGATCGGCGAGCGCCCGCTGACCGCCTCGGTGTAGGCGCCGAGGCCGACGGTGGTCCAGTAGAGCGAGGCGCCGAGCTTCTGCTGGTAGATCGGGACGCTGATCTCCATCGTCGCTAGTTATCCTCGTCGTCGTCTTCGTCGTCGTGGCCGAGCGCGCCGGTGAAGAGCAGGTCGCGGTCGAGCGTCTCGGACGTCTCGTAGATCAGCAGGTGCTCGAGCGCGAGCTGCTCGATGTTCTGCCAGTAGTCGGCGAAGGCCAGCTCGAGCGTGGCCTGCTTGAACGAGAGCTCGACGCTGCCCTTGTTGGCGTCGATCTCGCGCACGGCGGGGCGCTTGACCAGCAGATGAAAGTCGGTCGGCTTGGGCAGCTTGAACAGCTCGCCATCCCAGTCGTGCCAGGGGATCCCGCTCAGCATGCCGAGGCGCGTGATGAACAGGTGCTGCGGTCTGCTCGCCGGCGCGTCGCCTTCCAGCGCGCAGCCGACGAAGCGCAAGAGGCCCGCCTCGGTGGTCAGCAGCGTGCCCGCCCAGGGTCCGCGCACGAGCAGCACGCAGGCGTGCACGCCGCCGGGCTGCGCTAGGCGCTCGCGCAGCACCTCGGGTGGCCGGGGCGGGCCGAAGCGGCGCTTGTCGACGGGCGGCCAGGCCTTGCGGTCGTAGATCTCCTGCGGGCCGCGCGGATCGTCTGCGATGTGCGCGGCGAGCGACCAGCCGCGCGCGGGCAGCTGGTCGAGCAGGCCCGAAAGCCACAGCGGCATCGCGCGGTTGCCCTCGCCGGAGAGATCTTGCAAGAGCAGCGCGATCTGGTCGCGCCCCGGCTCTTCGACGGTGAGCAGCATCAACAGCTCGCGGCGAAAGGCCTCGTAGGCGCGGCGCACCTCGGAGGTGAAGCTCGCCGTCTCCTCGCCTTCGAACAGCGCGGTCATCGCCAGCTCTTCGACCTGCAGCATCTCGTCGCGCGCCGCGCGCGCGCGCTCGTAGACCGACGAGAGGCGGTGGTGGCGCGCTTGCAGCTCGGCGATCTCGCGCGCCGTGCGCGAGTCTTCGCGCTGGCGCGCCGTGCTCTGGGCGCCGCGCTTTTTGCGGCCGCGGCGCTTGCTGGCCTGCGCGATCTGGCTGACGCACATGTCGATCTGCTCTTTGATGCCCTCGACGCGCTCTAGCTCGAACCAGCGATCGACCTGGCGGCGCAGCGCGGCGACATCGGCGATGCCGCGCAGCTCGCGTGCCGAAGAGACCACGCCGCGGCGAAGCTCGAAGCGCAGGCCGTGCTCCTCGGCGAGCGCCAGCGTCTCGTTGCGCTTGCGCAGATCGCCGGTGGCGAGCGAGACCTCGAGCGTGGCGCCTCGCGCCTCGGCCCCGATCTCCGAGCAGAGGCGCGCGATGGGTGCCACGAGGTGATCTTCGAGCTCGCGGCGCAGCGCGCGCGCGCCGTAGTGCGCCGAGTAGCCGCGGCGCGCCAGCAGCGCGATGGCCTCGTCGGCGCACGAGAGCGTGATCGACATGTCGCCGAGGCCGCGGCGCTGCGCGATGCGCGCGATGTGAAGCTCGCCGACGCGCATCACCTCGGCTTCGCTGAGCGGGTGAAAGGCGATGATGCGATCGATGCGCCCGACGAGCTCGGGGCGGAAGGCCTCGGCGACCTTGCGCTCGTAGTAGCGCTTGTCCTGCGCGGGGGCGCCGTCGTCGCGCTCGGGCGCCACGCCGATGGTGCTGTGGCGGTGCGCCGCGCCGAGGTTGGACGTCATGATGATGATCGCGTTGTGAAAGAAGGCCGTCTGACCGCGCGCGTCGGTGAGCCGCCCCTCGCCAAACACCGAGAGCAAGAGGTCGAAGACGGCCGAGTGCGCCTTTTCGATCTCGTCGAGCAGCACCACGCAGAACGGCTGCTGGCGCACCTTGCGCGTCAGCACGCCCTCGGCGCGGTCCGTGCCGCGGATCAGGCGCTCGGCGGCGAGCGGGTCCTGATACTCGCTCATGTCGAAGCGCAGCAGCCGATCGGACGAGCCGAACAGATAGGTCGCCAGACACTTGGCGAGCTCGGTCTTGCCGACGCCGGTGGGGCCCACGAACAGAAACACCGCCAGCGGGCGGCCGCCCGGCTGCAGGTTGGCCTTGATCACCGCGATGGTCTCGACCACGCGCGCGACGGCCTCGCGCTGGCCGATCAGCTGCCGCTCGAAGGTCGCGCGCACGTCGTCGCTCTGCAGCGGCTGATCGTCGCGCAGCAAGAAGAGCGGGATGCCGCTGCGCTGGCTGAAGGTCTGGTAGACGTGGCGCGCCTCGAGCAGCACCTCGGCCCCTTCGGGATCGCGCTCGCGCTCGTAGGCCGCGCGCGTCTCTTCGAGCAGGCGCGTCGCCTTGCCCGGATAGGCGTGGTAGGGCACGTAGCGATCGACGAGCTCGACGAGCGCTGGCACCGCGCGCGGATCGAGCGTCGGGCGCTCGCGCTCGTTTTTGCGCTGGTGCGCGATGGCGCGCTCGACGGCGCGCGTGGCCTGCTCGCGCGAGAGCGGTCGCACGTGCACGCGCATCAGGTTGGCGAAAAAGCCGACGTAGCGCGGCTCGAAGAGGCCGACCTGCTCGGGCGTGATCTCGCCGACGAGGCGCAGCCGGGCCTCGTCGAGCACGCGGCGCATGGCCGAAGGGATGTCGACGTAGCTGCCCTCGCGGTCGGCGAACAGATCGCCGAGGTCGTCGAAGTAGAGCACCGCGTCGAGGGTCTCGGCCGCTTCGATGACGCGGCGCAGGCGCTCTTGCCACTGCCCGAGGCCGCTCATGCCGGCCACCAGCTGCGCCGCCGACGTGGCGAAGACCTGTCGTGGCGGCGCGATGTCGGCGAGCGCCTTCTCGCGTGCCTCGCCGTCGGCTAGCGCGTGTGCCGCGCGCAGCGCTTTGTCGCGCGCCGCGCGCTCGTCGCGCAGCCACTGGTGAAGCAGCGCCGTCTTGCCGGCGAGCCGATCGCCGACAAGCGCCACGGCGCGGCGCTCGCGGCCGGTGAGCAGGGCGGCGAGCTCGGCGAGCTCGGCGTCGCGGGCGGTGAGCGCCGGCGCGGCGAAGATCTCGTCGCGCTCGTGCACGGCGCGCCCTACCGAGCGCAGCACCTCGCTCGCCGCGTCGCGCGCCTTCTTCTGGGCGAGCTTCTTGCGCAGGTTGGACGCGCGCCCGGCGGCGGCGAGGCGCGCCTCGAGCTCGATGTCTACCGCCAGCGGCTCGAGCGTGGTCTCGGCGGGCGGCAAGAGCGCCAGCCACTGCGCCGGCGACAGCTCGCGCGCGCGCACCACGCGCCGCACCTCGGCGCGCACGGCCTCGGTGAGGTCTTCTTTGGCGTCGATGTGAAACGTGTAGCCGAGCGGCAGCACGAGCACCCAGCGGTCGCGGCCGATCGGCACGACCACCACCGCGAGGCGCAGCGGCACTTTGACCGCCAGCCGCCGTGGCAGGTCGGCGCGCGGCAGATCGACGTCGATGTGGTGAAGCGCCGTCTCGGCGGGGAAGCTATAGCGCGACAGCAGCGCCGGATCGGCGCGCTGCAGGTGCTCTTCGAGAAAGAGCGACAGCTCGCCGAGGTTGACGTCGTGGCCGCCGTGGCTGGCCATCTCGGGCTGGGCCAGCGGATAGGCGGTCCAGCGCCCGTCGTAGAGCTCGCGCACGACGGCGAGCGTCCTTAGCGCCAGCTTGGGATCGGGGGTTTCGGGGCGGTTGGCCACGGCCGCATATTAGCGGAGAGTCAGCGAAGTCAAGGCGGCTTGCGACGTTGCTCTTTCGCCTTAGACCCAGAGGCCCGAGAGCGTGCCGCTGGCGTCGCCGAAGCTGGAGCGGCTCACGCCGAGGGCGGCGAGGGCGGTCAGCCACAGGTTGGCGAGCGGCGTGTAGCTCTGGGCGGCGGCGCAGATCTGGCTGTTGTGGTCTTTGACGGTGGTGGTGGCGCCGGGCACGCCGGGCGGGCGGAAGACCACAGCATCGGGGCTGCACGGCACGGCGAGGTGGCGATCGCGGCCGCTGGCGCTGGCCATCGGGCCGACGTTGCCCGCCACGATCACGGGCAGCATGTCGGCGCTGTGACCGGCGCCGTTGCCGAGCTCGCTGGCGCCGACCACCAGCGTCGAGTCGAGCAGGCTGCCGCCGCTGGCCAGCGGCGCCTTGAGCTTTTCGATCAGCGACGCCAGGCGGCCGAGCTTCCACTGCGTGACGGCGTTCCACTCGAGCTGCTTGGCGCGGTCTTGTGGCTGCTGCTGCAGGTGCGAGTAGTAGTGATCGTCGGTGTTGCCCTGGCCGAGGAACGGATAGGTCTGGCGCGAGTTGGAGGAGCCGAGGCTGATCACGACGACGCGCGTGAGATCGCAGCGCAGCGCGAGCAGCGCCAGGTCGACGAGCACGTCGAGGCGCTCTTCGAGGTTTTGGCTGTTGGGCGTGTTGGGCCAGATGCCCTGGTAGATCGGCGGCTGGTCGGGCAGGTTGGCCAGCCTGGCGCCGAGGGTGGCGGGCGGCGGCTGGCAGCTGACCGGCGCGAGCTCGGAGAGGCGCCGCTCCATGGTGGCGATGGCGTCGGTGTACTCGTCGAGCACGCGGCGGTCGCCGACGCCGCAGCGCGCGCGCAGCCGGTCGAGGTCGCCCTTGACCTGGCCGAGCACGCTGCGGCGAAAGCCGCTGGCGAAGGCCTCGCCGCCGCCGTTGCCGGCGGCTGGCGCGATCTGGCCGGTGATCTGCCCCGTGATCTGTTGGTAGAGCTTGGTCGGGCTCGAGACGGGCTCGATGGCGCGCGCGTCGTCGCCGAACCACATCGGCCGGTTGATGCCGCCGCTGTTGAGCGAGATGCGCAGCGCCGGGATGTGCGAGCTCTGTCCGATGCTGCTCGCCAGCACGGTGTCGATGGAGGGGCCGGTCGTCGCGCCGCTCGCGCGATCCCAGCTGCCGGTGAGGAAGGCGTCGTTGGGGCTTTCGTGGGCGTCGCTTCGCAGGCGCTCGTTGGAGAGGCCGGAGACGATGTTGATGTCGGAGCGCACGGCGGCAAGCGACGTCAAGAGCGCGCTCGGCGTCCAGGCGCGGTCGATACCCGTGGGGATGAAGTCGGGCAGAAAGACGCCGTTGGGCATGTGAAAGACGATCAGCCGCTGCGCGCCGGCGCCCGTCGCGGCGCGTGCCGTGCCGATGAAGCGGCCGCGGCGATCGACCATCGCCGCCAGCGGCGGTAGCGCCAGCATCGCGCCGCCTGCCACGGCGCCGCGCAGCAGCGTGCGTCTGTCGATCCCTCGGCGCTTGTCGCTCATCGTGTTCTCCGTAGCTCGTAGTGTCGAGCTGGGCTACTGGCAGCTGGCGTCGACTCCGTCGACGCGCTTTTCGCGAAAGCTCGCGCTGCTGACCAGCGCGATGATCAGCTCTCGGAAACTGTGCTTACTCTGCACGAAACGTGCGTCGATCGTGGCCGCTGCGCACACATCGCCATTGGCGGCGCCGTCGATGCCACGACCGAGCCCCCAGCGCACGACGTTGGAGACGATGCAGCGCCGCACCTCGGCGCGGCGCGACAGGATCGCGCCCAGCTCGGGCGCGCCGAAGAAGCTCGAGTCGTCGATGCCGGCGATGTGGCGCGCGAGGGCGCGCGCGTCGTGCTGCGCGGCGTCCGAGCGCAGCTTGCCGAGCGCGTCGTAGGCCTCGAGGCCGTTGCCGATCGGATCGATCAGCGCGTGGCAGCCCTTGCACTGCGGGTCGCTGCTGTGGCGATCCTGCGCGGCGCCGGGGCTCTCGTCGGGGCGCGGATCGATGTCGGGCACGTTGGGCGGCGGCGGCGGCACGTCCTGACAGAGCAGCCGCTCGCGCACGAAGAGGCCGCGGTTGACGACGGAGGCTTCGGTGGGATTGGAGGTCATCGCCAGCACGCCGGCGGTGGAGAGCAGCCCCGCGCGCAGCGAGCTCGCGTCGAAGGTCACCGGCGCGAAGGCGTCGGGGCTCGCGGCGGGTGCGGCCACGCCGTACAGCGCGGCGAGCGCCGCGTTGACGTGGCTTCGGCGCGCGGTGAAGAGCGCCATCAGATCGGCGCCCGGCGCGAAGGCGTGATCGGCGACGAGCCGCCGCATCTCCTCGTACATCGCGCTCTGCAGCGCGGGGCTGTACTCGGGGAAGCGCGACGTGTCGAGGTTGCCCTTGAAGACGGTGCCGAGCGCGAGCCACTGGTGAAAGAAGTCGTGAAGGTGCGTCTGGGCGCGCGCGTCGTCGAGCAGCCGCGTGGCTTCGGCGGCGAGGCCGGCCTCGCTGTCGAGCGTGCCGGCGGCCGCTGCGGCGAGCAGCGCGTCGTCGGGCGTGCTGCCCCACACGAGGTATGAGAGGCGCGCCGCCAGCTCGTAGCTGTCGAGCGCGCGTACGCCGGGGCGGTCGGCGAGCGCGTGGCCGGCGCTGACGCGCACGAGAAAGTGCGGCGAGGCGAAGATCGCGGCTACCACGGCGGCGACGTCGGCGTGGGCGCCGTAGGGATTGTCGCTGGCGCCAGCGGCGCGATCGCCGACGGCGCGCGCCATCGCCAGCAGCTTGCCGACCTCGCTCTCGGCGTCGGGCACGGCGTCGGCTGCGCCGGCGAGGGGGCGGCGAAAGGCGCGCCGACCGAGCTCGATGACGAGTTTCTGCAAGCAGCTCTGGCGAGCCGCGGCGGCGCTGGCGTCGAGATCGCAGCCAGACAGCCGCGCGCGCAGCGCCGCGTCGGCGGCGACGGCCTTGGCGATGTGCTCGGCGGCGTCGACGAAGCTCTCGGCGCTGCTGGCCGTCAGCGAGAGCTTGGCGCTCTGGTTGTCGTAGCCGTGATGCAGCGGGTCCTTGGGCAGCAGCGCGGCGAGACCGTCGACGCTGCGGCCGAGCAGCTGCTCGACGGTGGCGAGGTATTCGCGCGTCGTCAGCCGCTGCGGCGGCGCGGCGGCGGGCGTCTGCGGCGCGTCGAGCTTGCAGCGCGCAGCGAAGTCGGCGCCGTCGATGCCGCTGGTAGCTGGCGGGACGGCGGGCGCTTGCGGCGAAGATGGCGGCGCGTGGGGATCGCCGATGTGGCCGCTGCAGCCGGCGAGCAGCAGGGCCAGCGCGAACGCGCGCAGGGGGATCAGGCGGAGGTGCAGAGATGGTCGCGGCCGCATCGCGAGCTCCTCGGTCTAGGCGATCGACTTCTGCCGGTGTGCCTGTGGCGCGAGGCGTCGCGGTTGATCACTTTTTTTTCCGCCCGCATGCTGCGCCCTATGGGTCGGCGCGCTGCCACGCGAGGTGATCGGCTGCTCGCCGCGGGGCTGTTGTTGCTGGCCA
>JAGQIK010000364.1 GCA_020431405.1 Myxococcales bacterium | reverse complement strand
GTCGTCGAGCGGGCGCGGCGGGCGCGCGAGCTCGGCTGCGGCGGCGTGATCTGCTCCGGCCACGAAGCGGCTGCCGTACGCGAGGCCTGCGGCGCCGGGCTCGAGATCATCACGCCGGGGATCCGTCCGGCGGGCACCGATGCCGGCGATCAGGCGCGCGTGATGACGCCCTCGGCCGCGGTGGCGGCAGGCGCTGACCGCATCGTCGTCGGGCGGCCGATCCGCGATGCGACCGATCCGGCGCAGGCGGCAGCCGCGATCGTCGCGAGCCTCACGTAGCGCGTATCGCGCCAACCGCTACGCGCTACCCGCTGCCGTTGCCCTTGCCGCCAGCGCTGCCGTTGCCGCTGCCGCTGCCGCTGCCGCGAGGATTGGCCTTCTTCTTGTCGTTGCCCGGCAGCCCCAAGCGCGGCTTCATCCCCGGCACGTAGACTTGCGGGATCGCGCTGCGGAACAGGTCGAGCAGCTGGATCACCTCTTCGCGTCCGAGCTTGATGCGCGCTTCGACCTGCGCGCCGCGCGCCGTGAGCACGAGCCGATCGAGCATCGAGGCAATACCCATCACGCGCAGCAGCAGCGATCCGCGCGCGCGCGTGATGCGCGGCCGCACAGCGGCGAGGAAGCGCTGGGGATCCGCGGGCGAGGCGAACGTGAGCACGCCGCGCACGACGGCAGGCGCACGCGCGGGTACGGTGACCTGCACGTTGCTCGGCATCGGGATGTCGCCCGGCAGGCGGATCAAGCGCGGAAGGTTGATCGCCTGCAGCAGCAGGCCCGGCTTGAGGCCGCTGTCACCGCTCGCACCGCCAGCGTTGTCGATGTCGCGCAGTCGCGAGAGGGCGGTCTTTTGTCCCTTCTGCTTGTCGGCGCGCTTGTCGAGAAGCGAGCGCTGCGCGGCGGCGGCGAGCATGGCGAGGCCGCGGCGCAGATACACGCGGCGCGGATCAGAGCGCAAACGCGGCGGCGAAGGGATGGTGCCGACCGTCTCGAGCGGCGAGCGGCTCCAGTGCATGGTGCCGCCGTCGATTGACACCGAGCGCTGAAAGGCGGCCTCGAGGCGCGCGCGCGGCAAGTCGTGGCGGATGGCGAGAAACGTGCGCGTGACGCGATAGGGGTTGGGGGTCGCGATGAGCAGCGCCTTGAAGTCCTTCACCACGTCGAGGTCTGTGGTCCAGAGCAGCGCCTTGAAGTCGTAGAACACCGAGAGCAGCCGCCGCACCGAGCGCGCGTAGGGCGAGCGGCGGATACGGTCCATGCGAAGCAGCAGCATCAACGCGGCGTCGCCGGGCGTCATGCGCGTCAGCGCTACGCGGCGCGTGGAGAAGCGGCGGCGCTTGCGCTTGGCCGTGGCGCGATGCCGCCGAGCCTTCTTTCTCTGCGGCTTGGCGGCCGCTTTGGCGCGCGCGCGCTTCTTTTCGGGCGGCGGCTTGGAGACGACGGCCTTCCTCGCCGGCGGCTCGGGCGTCTTGGCTTTGGCTAGCTGAGCCGGCTGCGGCGCGCCGAGCTTGTTGTCCATGTCGAGCCACACCAGATCGAGCTTGGTGCGCAAGAGCCCGATGTCCGTCAGCATCAGCGCCGCGAACAAGACCCCATGCAAGAGCAGCGAGATGAGCGTGAAACGCAGCAGCCGCGCGCCCGAAGGCTCGGTGCTTCGAGCTGACCTTTGCGCGTGGGGCGCTGTGGCGGTAGGTTCCATCAGCTTCATGGAGTAGACGCGATGACGCGCCCGATCTTTCTTATCCTAACCGCCGTGGCGAGCTGCGCCGCACTGCCGGCCTGCGGCGGCGGCGGCGGCGGCCGGCCTGGTCCCATCAGCGGCTCTTTCGTGCAGCTGGCCGGGCCCGAGCAGGGCAAAACAATCAGCCTGGGCTCGATCAAGTGCACGCCCAAGCCTGGCCTCAAAGAGTACGAAGTCGAGGCTTCTTCCAGCGATGGCGACAGCTTGCACGTGGTGCTGATGGAGTATCAGGGCCCGGGCGAGCGCGACATCGAGTTTGGTGTGACCAAGCCCAAGCACCGCATCGACATCGACCTCGCGAGCGGCCACAAGTACCGCTTCTTTCAGCATTTGCGCAGCGATCTCAACGAGATCTACAACAGCTACTGTCACGTCGCGATCGTCGAGGGCGGTGGCCACCTCAATTGTACGCTGCTGTGGGCCGATGCCGGCTCGCCCGATTTCGCCGGCACCGAGTTCCTCAACAACTACGTCGACGCCAACGCCAAGTTCGACTGCGGCTCCTGATCTGCGCGGCGCGCGTATCAAGGGTGTGTCTGCGCCGACCAAGCCCCGGCTGCTGCTCGCGCTGTGCGGCGCGTCGCTCCTCGCCTCTGCCGGCGCGCTGGCGGCGGCCATCGACGCCGATGCGCTGCCGCACGTCTTCGTCTCCCTGCGCGACGCGACGCTGCGGCTGAGCTACCTGCGCCACGGACGGCGCGTCGATCGCCGCTTCCCCGTCGGCCTCGGCCGCCGCGGCGCCGCGCGTGATCGCGGCACGCCCGTGGGGCGCTTCCGCACCGGGCCCAACCCGCGCGACCGCGTCTTCTACGATCCCCATCGACGGTTACCCGCATTCCATCGCGGCCACCCCTTCGTGCGCCTCGATCTCGCCGTCGGCGAGCACCTCGGCAAGCCGCGCCACCCTTACGGCATTCACGGCCCGGTCACACCGTCGCTGATCTGGGGCCCAGTTTCGGCCGGCTGCTTGCGCATGCGCGTTGTCGACGTACGCGAGGTGTTCGCGTTCGCGCGGCGTAGGCCGCGGCTGCGCGTGCGCCTGGTGCGCGCCGCAGATCCGCGCCCGACCGCGCTGGTAGCCCGCGGGCCGAGGATCGCGAGCTGTCGCGAGTCGGCGCTCGGCATTCGCCGGCCATCTCGGCTGGCGCGCGCGCGCCGCGCGTCACACGGCCGCGTGTGTGGCGGCGTCGATCACTGGTGGCGCGTGGAGCTACAAGGGGGCGACCATCTGCGCGTCGAGCTCGACCACCGCGGAAAGCTGCGCGTCGAGCTCTATGGCATTCGCGCCATCAGCAGTGTGGCGGGTGGTCGGTTCGGCCTCAGCCACCGCGTGCCGCGCGGCCCGCGCAACCGCGGCGACCGCTATCTGCGCATCGTCGCGCCGCGTGATCGCGGCACGCACGGCTACGCGCTGCGGGTGGTCGGGATCTGAACGCCGGGATTCGAGCGAGCGCTCGCCAGCGAAGGGAGGAGCACTAGCGCATGCGGCGGTCGCAGAGCGCCTTGATGCGGCGCGCGCGGCGGTGGCGTGGGTTGATTCGCAGGGCGTGTACGGCCCAGGCGCGCGCGGCGCGCCACTGACCCTTGCGGTAGGCGACGATGGCACGCCACACGTGGTTGCTGACATGGCGGCGCTGGCGGCGGGTCAGCCGGCGGGCGCGTCGCCGCGGGCGGATGACCTTGACGGGCTTTGCGCCACTGCCGAGATTCGCCGGGTTTGCATCGCTTTCAGTAGAAGCGACATTGTCCGGGCTTGCTCGATGCGCTGTCGAGGCGGGGTTCGCCGGGCTCGCTGGCTTTGCCGAGCCTGCGCCATTTGCAGCAACCGCACCTTTGGCGTTGTCTGCAGTGGTTGCCGCTTGCGCCGCCTTCGCTCGATTTGATGCGATCGCGCTCGATGCAGTTTCGGACGACTTCTCGACGGCGTTAGCCGGCGCCGCGCCCTTCGCCGCCGCGCCCGCAGCGCTAGCCGACTTACCCGACGACCCGCCAGCGGCGAGCAGTCCGATGGTCAGCCCCACCACGAGCCCCGCCGCGCAGCCGAGCGCGAAGACGCGGCCCTTGGTCGCGGTGAGCGGATTGTCCAGCGGCTTTTTCGCGAGACCATAGGCCGGGCCGACAACCGGCGTGCCGGCTGGCGCGGCCGCTGGCGCGGCCTCGAGCGCGGGGACCGAAAACGCCGGCGCGCTCGGCGGGGCGCTTGGCGCTGGCGCTGCTGGAGGCGCTGGCGTGGGCGTCGGGGCGAGCGCGGGTGCGGCTGACGCGCTCTCGCTGGCTGTCACCGGCAGCGGGGCAGGCGACGACGGGATCGGCATCATCACGGCGGCAGGCGTCGCAGGCGCAGGTGCAGGTGATGGCGCGAGCGTGGGTGCCGGCGCAGCAGGGGGCGCAGGCGCCGGCGCGGGCGACGCCGCGATCGGCGCGGGCGCAGGCAGCGGCGCTGGCGTGGCCGTGGGTGCGAG
>JAGQIK010000363.1 GCA_020431405.1 Myxococcales bacterium | reverse complement strand
TCCCCGAGATCCGCGCCTACCCCTTCGGTCGCGACGTGCCCAAGCTGTTCGGCCAGATCAGCGCCGGCTTCGGCTATGGCCTGGCGCTCTCGCAGATCCCCGCCGCCACCGAGAAGCGGTTCAACTTCAACGCCAACGTCAGCATCGGCGGCGGCCCCGGCTATGGCCGCATCATCGACATCGGCCAGCGCATCCGCCTGCGCCGCTTGGCGTGGGTGCTGCGCAAGGCGGGGCTGCTCGCCGGCGAGATCGACCAGTTGGTGGGCAACAAGATCATCGCCGCCTGGTACGCGCTGCGAAACAACATCGGCAACTTCCAGCAGCTTGGTCACACGCTGCGCATCCTGCGCAAGGCGGGGCTTCTGACGCGCGCCGTCGACGCGGCGACGGCCTACCGGCTGGTGCGCATCCTCGACGACCCGCAGCTCTACGACCGCAAGGACGGCATCATGCTGCGCGCCGGCTACGGCTACGCGCGCACGCTGCGCAAGGACGCCGACGACACGACGATGGCCTTCGCCTACGCCACGGCGGAGCTGCAGCGCCAGCTCGGCACCACGCGCGCCATCGGCGGCACGCTGCGCTTCTTCTACAACAACTGGGGCACGCCAGACACCTACAGCGTCGATGTCGCCGGCCACTACGATTGGTACTTCTACAACCGCGCGTTCGACCCGCTTGGCGCGCTCGGCGTCGACGCGCGCTTCTCGCTCAACAACCAGCCAGGCGGCGCGTTCGACAACGGCGGCGTCGGCTGGCGCGCCAGCGGCGGCCTCAGCTACACGCGCTTCTTCAACCGCGGATCGCTGGTGCGCCTGACCGCCAGCGGCGGCGTCGACACCAACCAGCCGTTCTTCATGCTCCACCTCGAGGCGCGCTACGGCCTGGTGCGCGGCAGCTTCGTCAACGCCAAGTAGGCAGCCTATACTTTCCGCGTGGGGCGCCAGGACAAGAAGAAGTCCGCGGATAATCCCTTCGCCGCGCTCGAGGCTCTGCGCGACAAGCTGCCGGCCAAGCCGCGAAAGACCGCGCTGGCCAGCGCCAAGCACAAAAAGAAACCCGCGATGTCTGCCGCTGCCGTCGCTGCTGCTGCCGCTGCCGCTGCGCCCGACCAAGCGCCGCAGCGCGCGCGCCCGCCGCGCGACGTCGAGGCCGAAAACGACCCCGCCCTCTTCGCCCGCGCGGTCGCCGACGCGCGTCCGCTGCAAGGACGTGACAACTTCATCGGCCAACGCCGGCCGCCGCCTTCGCCGCGGCTCGTCGTCGACGACGACGCCGAGGTCGTCGCCGAGCTCGACGCGCTGGTCAGCGGCAGCGCGCACTTCGACCTCTCGTGGTCCGACGAGCACATCGAAGGCATCGCCCACGGCGTCGACCGCCGGCTACTGCGTAAGCTGCGGCGCGGCGACTACTCGTGGCGGCGCCACCTCGACCTGCACGGCCTGACGCGCAAGGAGGCCAAGCCCGAGGTGGCCGCGTTTCTCGACAAGGCGCGCGCCGACGGCCAGCGCTGCGTGCTGGTGGTGCACGGGCGCGGGCTCAACTCCAAAGACCGCATCCCGGTGCTCAAAGAGGCGCTGGCGGTGTGGCTCACGCGCGGGCGCATCGGCCAGCTGGTGCTCGCCTTTTCCAGCGCCCGCCCCAGCGACGGCGGCCTCGGCGCGGTGTACGTGCTCTTGAGGCGCTAGGTGTATGCTGTCCTGGCAGTGGCCGACGAGCAGGACCCAAACCAGACTGTCGACGAGAGCGTTCGCGCGACCTACGCGGGCAGCGGCGCGCCCGATGATCTCGAAGATCGCATCACCGACGAGCGCGACGACAGCCATAACCTCGTGCGCCAGGTCGCCGCGCGCGTGGTGGAGCTAGGCGGCGCTCGCGCGCCGGCGTCGCCACACACCACGCAGCCGGGCTGGCCGGAGATCGAGGCCAGCCGCTCGCGCGCCGACGAGACGCCGCTCGGCCACACGCACCCGATGGCGAGCGAGCAGTCGTCCGCGTCGTCGGCGGCGGCGGCCAGCGCGGCTGAAGCCACGCACGACACGGTCGTAGGCGCGCTGAGCAGCGACACACCCGGCGGCGCGACGATGCTGCACGTGCCGTCGGACACGCCGCTGCGCGAAGGCGAGCTCGGCGCCGACGACTCGCGCGCCACGGCCACCGCGTGGCCGGCCGAGCCGCCCCCGCAGCTGTCGGGTGCCATCGACTCGCCGATGCCGGCGCCGCGCGAGCACGTCAGCGATCACGAGGTGACCGACGGCGACGACGACGCCACCGGCGAGCGCCGCAAGAAGGTGCCGTCGGTGCAGCTGTCGCCGCTCGAGGCGGCGGCCGCCGCCGAGCTCGCTGAACGCGAAGCGGCGCGCCTCGCCGACGAACCGGTCACGCAGGTGATCGCCAAACCGCGCGCGCGCCCGCTGCGCCGCGAGTGTCGCTTCTGCGGCACGCGCGTGGCCGAGCCGCAGCCGACGCGCCTCTCGCGCCCCGAAGACCAAGGCTACCTCTGCGACACGTGCAACAACGTCTACTGCGGCGAGCACGTGGTACGCACCACGGGGGTCATCCGCTCGCTGCTTTCCGGGGCGCGCTATCGCTGCGTGCTGTGCGTCGACCCCGACAGCGTCTAGCTAGAGTTCCAGCGGCACGTGAGGATATAGTCCGCCCATGAATCCGGTGCAGATCTGCAAGAAGGTGCTCGGCGACGACAAGCTGAGCGCGATCCTCGAACAGCTCTCCTCGTCGCAGATCAAACAGGTGCTCAAGGAGGGCGGCCTCAAGGTCAAGCTCTCCGGCGGCTTCGTCTCGCAGAAGAAGAAGCGCACCGTATGGTCGAAGAAGATCAGCGGCGCCATCGACGAGGAAAACGAAGACGCGGCTGCCGAGCTGCTGCAGCAGTGGCTGCTCAACCATCACCGCGGCATGCTCGTCGACTACCTCGACGCGCTCGGCGTGACCCACCGCGACGGCGAGACGGACCAGAGCTTTCTGCTCGGCAGCGCCAAAGAGAAGGTGCACGACGCGGCGCGCATGCTGCTCGACTCGACCGAGCGCGATGCGGTCGACGTCAAAGCCTACCTGCTCTACATCGCCTACCAGCAGCGCTCGCCGGTGTTCGAGGACTTCGAGCCGCTGGCGCAGTGGGCCGCACCCGACCCCAACGCCGAGCAACAAGCGCAGTAGCCGCCTGGTGATGTCAGTCGTCCCCACCGCCGACTGTAATCATTGAGCTTTCCCGGGTCCTCGCGCGGGTGCGAGTGATGACGGTCGTTATCACACATTGTAAGTCTCGGAGATTCTAGGCCTCGACGGCTGTGGCGCGACGCTTGCTCTTTCACGAGCGCTCCCCGCACACGCAGCTCGAAAGGACCCTAGATGTCGAAGCCTGGCGTCGTCCTAGCCTCCACCCTGGCCTGCCTCATCGCCAGCGGCTGTGCCGACCGACGCCAAGACTGGCTGGGTCCCGACACGCAGAGCCTAGACAACGTCGCCGCGCGTGCGCGCTCGCTGGTCAACGGCTCGACCTATGGCGGCCACCCGGCGGTGGGCCTGCTGCTCGTGGGCAACGCGCTGTGCACGGCCACGCTGGTCGGTCGGCGCACGGTGGTGACCGCCGCCCACTGCGTCAAGAACGCCTCGATGGAGTTTCGCGCCGGCGGCACGAAGTTCGCCGTGGCCAGCTACACGGCGCACCCCGGCTACGACCCCAACGCCGAGGAGGTGCGCGACGACGTCGCCATCGTGCGACTGACGAGCGCGCCGTCGATCCAGCCGGCGTCGCTGTCGAGCCGCGCGCCCTACGTCGGCCTGCAGACGACGCTGATCGGCTACGGCCGCACAGCCGCTGACGCCGACGACGCCGGCACCAAGCGCATCGGCTTTCGCAAGGCCTCCGCCGTGACGCAGACCGAGATCCAGTACCAGGGCTCGTCGGGCAGCACGCCCAACCTCTGCTACGGCGACTCGGGCGGTCCGAGCTTCGCGACCCTCGGCGGCGTCGAGGTGCAGACCGGCGTGCACTCCTACATCCTCTCGCCGCAGGGCGAGCAGACCTGCGGGCTCGAGGGCCGCGACATGCGCGTCGACACCTATCTCAGCTGGCTCAAGACGCAAGCCAACGGCGACGTGTTCGTCGATGGCGTGGGCCCCGACACGCAGCCGCCGGTGGTCAAGATCGTCACGCCGAGCGCCGGCGCCGTGGCAGCGGGCGGCAACGTCACGCTGCGCGCGGATGTCACCGACGACATCGGGCTCGACCACGTCGACCTCTTCATCGACGGCCAGAAGCAGCGCACGCTGCAGCAGGGCCCGTACGAGTTCCAGATCACCAACCTGCCGCTCTCGGGCGCGCACACGCTGACCGTGATGGCGACCGATCGCGCCAACAACACGGCGCAGGACTCGGTGACGATCAACACGGCGCCCGATCAAGACAACGAGCCGCCCAAGGTCGCGATCATCTCGCCGCGCCAAGCCGAGCAGGTCGCGGCTGACACCGAGATCAAGGCGCTCGTCAGCGACAACGTCGGCGTGCGCGAGGTCAGCTTGCTCGTCAACGGTCAGAAGACGCGCACGCTGACGCAGCCGCCCTTCAACTTCAACGTCAGCCTGCCGGGAGGTGCCGTGCAGTTGACCGTCGAGGCGATCGACATCGCCGGCAACCCCGGCTCGATGTCGATCAGCGTCAGCGTCCCCGAAGGACAGGCGCAGCAGCCGGGAGCGCCGGGAACGCCGGGAGCGCCGCTGGGACCGCCGGCCCAGCAAGGCCTCGGTGGGACGCTCTCGGGTGGCTGCAACGTCGGGGGCTCGCCCGCGCCGCCGAGCGCGCTGTTGCTGCTGCTGCCGCTCGTGCTGCTGCGTCGCCGCCGGCGTTGAAAATCACAACGAGCGGCCGTTTTCGGCAACGCCGCGGCCCGTTGTGAAGCGCAACGATCGCCGCCGGACCGCACCAAAAGACGTAAGCTTCTAAAGCGTTAGCGCCGCGATGACCCGTGGCAGGGTCCTTGCTTCTCGCGGCCACATGGCTCAGCTCCGGCTCAGCGGCGTACGCAAGCGCTATGGCGAGATCGAAGTCGTGCGCGGCGTCGACCTCGAGATCGCCGACGGCGAGCTCGTCGTGCTCGTCGGGCCGTCGGGCTGCGGCAAGTCCACCACGCTGCGCATGATCGCCGGGCTCGAGGACATCTCGGACGGCGACATCTTCATCGGCGATCGCCGCGTCAACGACGTCGCGCCCAAGGATCGCGACATCGCGATGGTGTTTCAGAGCTACGCGCTCTACCCGCACATGAGCGTGTTCGAGAACATGGCGTTCGGCCTGAAGCTGCGCAAATTCGCCAAGGACGAGATCAAGCGCCGCGTCGACGACGCGGCCAAGATGCT
>JAGQIK010000362.1 GCA_020431405.1 Myxococcales bacterium | reverse complement strand
GACGGCGCCGGCAGCCCCACCGGCGTGCGCAGACGCGGCACGCGCGGCAAGACGGCGGCCACCGGTGCGCTGCCCTCCTCCTCGGCAGCGAGCACCGGCAGCGCCGACGGCACCGGCGGCGGCGCCGCGCTCGGCGGCATCATCGGCGTCGCATCGCGCGCGGTTGCCTCCTGCGCCTGAGGCTGTGACGGCTCGACGACATGCGGCTCGACGACATGCGGCTCGACGACATGCGGTGCGACGGCAGGCTGCGGCGCGCGCGCCCACTCACCGCTGCCCGAGCTAACACCACCCGGTGTCGCCGGGCGATGCTGCTGCACCCACTCGCCGCTGGGCATACGCGCGATGCCGATCAGCCCGCTGCCGGGCCGCCGCCACGAGCTGCTGGGACGGATCGGCGCTTCGCCCGACACCGACCACTCGCCGCTCGGCGGAGGCGCCGCCTCGTAGAGCGTCTGCAGCACGCGCAGGCTCACCGGCCGATCTTCGGGATTCATCGCCAGCGCGCCGTCGATGAGCTGCGCCACCGTCGGGTCGAGCTCAGGACAGCGCTCGGCGATGGACGACGCGCGCGACGTCATCTTCGCCGTCAACACCTCGCTGACGGTGCCGACAAACGGCGCCTGCCCGGTGAGCAGCTCGTAGAGCATCGCGCCCAGCGCGTACACATCGGCCGACGGTCCCACCGGCTCGCCCGCCGCCTGCTCGGGCGCCACGTAGAGCGGCGTGCCCAGCGCGAACCAGCGCTTCGACGGGCTGCTGCCACCCACGCCGTCATCGACCAGCTCGGCGATGCCGAAGTCGAGTAGCTTGACCAGCGGTGCCTGCGGATCGCCGCACAGAAACACGTTCTCGGGCTTCAGATCGCGGTGCACCACGCCAGCGCGGTGCGCGACGACCAGCGCCTCCGAGACCTGGATCGCCAGATCGCCGACCTCTTCCCAGCGCATGCGCTTGAGCCGGCGCAGCCGCGCCGCCAGCGTCTCGCCCTCGAGCAGCTCCATCACGGCGTAGTCGCGACCGTCGTCGAGCTTGCCGAAGTCGAAGATCTTGACGATGTTGGGGCTGTCGATACGATTGACCGCCTGCGCCTCGAGCACGAGGCGATTGACCGCGTCCTCTGACTCGCAGACCTGCGAGTGCAGCACCTTGATGGCAACGCGCGAGCCGATCACCGGATGCGCCGCCAACCACACGCTGCCGAGGCCGCCGCGGCCGAGCAGCTTCTCGAGCCGGTAGCTGCCAGCGCGCAGGCCGGCGAGGTCCTCGACCTCGGTTGCGGCGCCGCCGTCGCACGAGGCGAGTCGCTGCTCGAGCTCGACTACCGTCGCCGGGCGCTGGTCGCGATCAGCGCTCAGACACTCGGCGATCAGGCGCGCTAGCTGCGGATAGGAGTCACCGAGCTGCGTGTGCGTCAGCCGCAGCGGCTCCCACGACAGCTTCTGCGCCGCCAGCTCGCGCGCGTCGTCGCTGCGAAACGGCAGCGTGCCGGTGAGCAGCTCGAAGGCCAGCACGCCGATGGCGTAGACATCGACGCGATGATCCTGGTCGCCTTCGCCGCGCAGCTGCTCGGGCGAGACGTACGGCGTGGTGGCGACAGCGACGTCCTCTTCGGCGCGGCCAGCGACGTAGGACATGCCGAAGTCAGCGAGCTTGACGAAGTCCTTCTTGCCGCCGTGCTCGCCGACGAAGATGTTCTTGGGGCAGATGTCGCGATGCACGACGCCGGCCTTGTGCGCGAACGAGACGGCGCGGCAAAGCTGACGCAGGATCGGCAGCGCACGCTCGAGGCTCATACCGACCGGGTTGTCGGCGAGCTCGTCGCGCAGCGTGCGACCGGCGAGCAGCTCCATTACCATGTAGAGGTTGCCCAGACGATCGCGGCCGAAGTCGGTGACCGAGATGATGTTCTCGTGATCGAGCTGGCTCGCCACCTGGGCGTCGCGCAGAAAGCGCGCCGGAACCAGCGCGCTGTCGGCCAGCTCGGGCGGCAGCACTTTGATCGCCACCCGCTTGCGCAGCACCTTGTGCCGGCCCGCGAACACCAACCCCAGCTCGCCGCCACCGAGCGGCTGCAGGAGCTCGTAGCGTCCGATGGTGCCCCCCGTACGCTCGAGCAGTCCATCGCCGAGGTGCATCGGTGCGGCAGCAGTGGGTTGCAGCGAGTACATCCAAAAACTCCCTAGCGCTGTTCGGGGGGATTCACGGGAAGCTCGCCCGGTGTATACGGGCTGTCTCCCCGGGGCTTCCCGGGCGGGAGTTGTTTTTCTTGCTTTGGTTCCGAGCTGTTGCGTTTACGCGACGGTGGGCTCGTCGGACTCAGCTCGGCGGTGCAGCTCGGCTCAGTCGTCTTGGCCGAGCTCGATGGCCATCAGATGCCTGTTGGCGGCGAGTACCTCGAAAGCCGCCCTGACCTTCTTCAGCAGCGTGTCGCGATCGACGGGCTTGCTCAAGAAGTGATGCACCTTGGCCTCGTTGATCGCCTCGGCGAGCGCTTCGGGATCCGTATACGCGCTAAGCATCAAGCGAATGGTGTGGGGGTTGATGCGCAGCGAGCGGGTGAGAAACTCGGTGCCGCTCATGCCGGGCATACGCTGGTCGGCGATGATCACTTCGATGCTCTCTCGGCGCAGGATCTCGAGGCCGTCGTCTCCGCTCTGGGCGCGAAAGACTTTGAATTCCTTTCGCAAAATGCGCTCGATCATATCGCAGTTCTCGACGTCGTCATCGACGGCCAACACGCGGTAGTACACCTGCCGCGACCGCAGCCGCCGGATCTGCTCGATCTTCTGCCCGAGGATCTCCATCAACTGATCTTCGTAGTACATCTTCACGCCCTCGACCTTGACGCCGAGGCGCGCCTTGTTCGCCGCCTGCTTGACATCGCGCACGCGGATGTCCTGACGCTGCGCGAACTGAGACGCCGTAATCAGGTCGGACGCGCGCGCGACCGTGTCTACGTGCTCGCGGCGCTCCTGCGCTTGCCGCTCGGTCGCCTGCTCGGGCGCTTCCTGTTCGGGCGCCTGCTGTTCGGGTGGCGCTCCGCCCTCACCGTCCGTCATCGCCTACTGGTCCTTCTGCGACAGCTCGGGGTCAGTGCAACCCCACCTGACGCAACAATTGTGCGAGGCCTTCGGCGCGCTCGCGGGTACTGCGATCGAATCTGACGGCGAAGGCGTGATAGTTGGATCGCTGTGGATCGAAGCCGGGCTCTCCTACTCGCGCGACGACCCCAACGACCTTGGCTTGACCACGTACGGATTTGAAGAGCATCTCGACCGTCATGTCGGGCTTGAGCCCCGTCTCGAACCGCGCGGTGGCGGAGAGCAATGCACCGCTCTGACCGATGTTCTCCAAGCGGAAGTAGGACTTTCGCGTGTCGCCGAGCGCGTTGACGCGCACCGAGAACTTCACTGGCGGCCGTATTCGCCACGAACCTCGGTACTGGTCGATCTTCTTCTCACCGCGTGTGGCGGCCACGGCGCGCTCGGTCCAGTCCCAGATGTGCTGTCTCAGCGTCGAGTCAACCTGGGTCGGATCGAAACGAAGCAGCCCCTGCACCTCACCGCCGGGGCAGTCCCGCCACGCCTCGAACCTCCCTGCAGCTCGCGATTCGCTGCCGTCACGCTTGGCCTGCACGGTCAGCTCGAAATCCATGCTCTCCGACGTCTTCCACGTGCGTGGCATCTGGAGGATGGCCGCATGCGTCGCGATATCGACGACTGTGACGGCTGTCTGTGCGCCGTTGCTCGCCTGCAGCCCGCACTGCTCGATCTCCAGCTGGGGTACGACGTGGGGTGGGACACACAGCGTACTGGCCACCAGCTTTGCCACTCTGGGCGCGAAGCCGCGCTTGCCAAAAGCAAACGGCGCGCGCACTTCCTTGACGAATCGCACCAACGGCTGAAGAGGACGTTGGAATACAAACACGAGCGCGGTGCGCTCGCGATCCTTGATCATGCTCAGAAGGCGGTGCCCCTCCTGGCGGCTTTGCAGAGGCGCCACGATGCAGTCTGGCTGCGAGACGCTGATGTCCTTCTGCAGCATCTCGATGCTGTCGACGACCGCTACGGCGAGCGCAGGGTACATCCCGAGAAGGACGTGCACCTGGCCCATCGCGTCGCTGCGTCCCACCAGATACACCAGGCGCTTTCTCTGCAGCGATTCGGCAAGCGAGCTCATCAAGCGGGGCGCTCCAATGGCCTACCTCACCTCTATTCCCAGGTACGCGGGGAGATTTCCAACGGCGTAGGCTAGCTCGGCGCGTGCTACGACCATGTCCTTTCGTGCCTGCACCAGGTTGCGGTGCGCCCGAGCGACGTCCAGCTGGACGCGCAGAACGTCAAAGCTGGTCGCGATCCCACCTTTGAACTTCTTTTGCTGCGCGACCAAGTTTGTCCGCGCGAGCTCGAGTCCCTTCTTGGCCGCCTGCCGACGCGCGTTGGTGCGTTTCATCTTGAGCAGGGCAGTCCGCACCTCTACCGCAACGCTCGCTCGAACGCCCCGACGCTCGAGCCGCAGGCGCCGCAGCGCGATCAACTGCTTGTCAGCCTCCGCTCTGCGGGCATCGCTGGTCAGCGGCAGCTGCAGCGCCAGACCGACCTGGACGAACGGCTGAGCGAACGTGAAGATGTTCTTCCAGGCGGTGCCATAGCTGCCAACGACGGCGCCCGGCGTGCATGGCGTGGTGGGAGGGTCAGTACACGTCGCGTAGCGTGCGTCGCCCGTGAGCGCTGCCATCCCCGCGACGACCTTCATGTCGAGCTTGGGCAGCGCAGCGACCGACGCGGCATCGCTCGTCACACGCTGGGAGTGGATCTGCTCGTCCACGACGTGGATCTCGGGGCGTTGCCGCGCGCTGAGGGCGATCAGCTCGGCGAGCGGTCGTCGCTCGATCGTAAACTCGGGCTTGTCGACCGGAACGATCTTGGCGGATAGATCCAGGCGCCGGGCTGTGCGATTGGGGCCATAGATCACGAGCAGCAGCCCGCTCTCCGCATCGACGATGTTCTGTTGTGCCTGTGCCAGCTCCTGGAGCCGAGTGGCGATCGCGGCTTGCGCCTCCGTGAGGTCGAGCCGCGACAGGTTTCCGGCGCGAACTCTCAGACGTGTTGCCTTGAGCTGGGCACGCGCCAGCTCGAGCGATTTCTCCGCGATCTCTCGCTCCTGGCGCCTCGCCACCAACGTCCAGTAGGCACGCACCATCTGGATCAGCTGCTTGCTGGCCTCGAGCCTCACGCGAGCCAAGCTCACTCGCACATCGACGCGCGACGCTCTCAGCTTTGCGGTGGCTGCACTCCAGTTGCCTTGCAGCAGCGGCTGCGTCAGCTGCAATTGCAGCGTGTTCTGGTACTGCGGCGAGATCGTCGCGGAGTCGATCGGCGTCCAAAACACCTCGGAGCTGGCGCTGAGCTGGTAGCTCATTCCAAAGGGCAGCGCGCCAGCGAGGCTCGCGTTGGCGACCAAGTTGCTGGTGGTGAACAGGCCTGAGAGCGAGATGTAGCCGGCGGGCGTGGCGTTACGGTCGCGCCGCACCGCCAGATCCGCGCCCAACGTGGGGAAGAACGCTGCTCGCTCGGTGAGTATCAAACGCTGAGCCTGCTCGACATCGACCCGACGCAATCGAAGCTGCACGTTGCTGCTGAGAACCAGCCGCGCACATTCGAGCGTGGTCAGCTTCTGCACGGGTGCTTCGCGAGCCGGTTGCGCATGGCTCATGGTCGACAACGCCACGAGCGCAAAGAGAATCGCAATTCGGTACACGGTGGCGTTAGATTACTCCCTCCGACGTCACGCACGCAACATTCCGGATCCTGGAATACAACCGCATCAGTCAGAGTCCGCCGGCAGGTAGCGCGCGCCGGGGAGCTCGAACCGCGCTAGCGCCCCACCGGCCTCGCCAGGAGCGTCGCGAACCTCGAGCTTTCCTCCATGGTCGCGCGCGATCCCGTAGCTTATCGACAGGCCAAGACCTGTTCCTTCGACCCCCTTGGTCGTGAAGAAGGGATCGAAGATCCTCTCTGCTACGTCTCCGACACCACAGCCAGTATCGAGCATCTCGACGATCGCGCGCCCGTTGTCGACCCAGGTGGTGATCGTGATCGTCCCAGTTCCCGAGATCGCCTGCGCGGCATTCGTGAGCAGATTCATGAACACCTGGTTGACGTGGCCCGAGTTGCACCGCACGACGAACGGCGGACCGTACTTCTTAATGACCTCGATACGATCCGAGAGCATGGGATGCAGAAGCGCGAGCGTCGTATCGATGCCGACGTGTAGGTTCGTATCCTCCAGCGTGGACCGTCCCATGCGCGAGAAGGTCCGCAGGTCGTTAACGATCGCGGCCGTTCGCTCGCTGCCAGCCTCCACCGCCCGCAGCAGCTTGGTGATGTCCTCGCGGATGTACTCGATCTCCAGTCTGCCTTCGGCCTCTTCGACTATCTCCCGCGAGTCGTCTCGTAGATGCGCGCGAAGCACATCGATCATCTCCAGCAGCGCCGAGAAGTAGTCGCGGATGAACGCGACATTGCCGCGGATGTAGTTGATCGGGTTGTTGATCTCGTGTGCGATGCCTGCCGCGAGTCGACCGAGCCCAGCCATCTTCTCGTTGTGCACCACCTGCGCCTGCGCCTGTCGCAGCTCCTCCGTCCGGTCGAGAACTGCCTTCTCGAGCGCTTCTTTCGCCATGCGCTCTTGAGCCAGGAGCCGCTTGTAGCGACGGTGTAGACGCTGTTCGGCGGAGACGTCGCGGAACATCTCGATGGATCGACCGCCGGGAAGCGGCAACGCGCTGAGGATCAGCGTCAGCTCGCGTCCCTCGATCTCACCCTTGAGGTCGTAGAGCCTGACTGGGCAGTTCGTTGACTGCGCGCGCGTGACGGCGCAGTCACGGGTGCAGGCACCGAGCTTGAGCGAGTCCGCGCAGCGGAAGATTTTTCCGTCGATGGATCGCGACGTCCCGCCGAAGAGCAGGCGGAAAGGCTCGTTGTGGTAGAGGATTCGGTGGCCGCTATCCTTGACCACAACCGCGTCGTCAGCCGCATCGATGAACGGTAGCAGAGGCTCTAGTACCGCCTGCGTCTGCTCTCGGCTGCTGCCGCTCACTGGCCTCTGCGCAAGAACAAGAAGTAGCGCGATTCGATACCGTCAAACGACAGCGGTCCATCGCACGTTTTACAGGCCAACTTCGGCAGCACCGTGTTGGATCCTGCGCGCGTGTCCACCTCGATGTTGCGCTCGATCTTGCACGAGTCGCAGACGTAGGGAGCGATCACCGATTGGACTCGGGCGTTGCCGAGGAAGTTGTAGATCAGGTTGAGCTGAAACACGAACGCTGGAGAGCAACGGACGAGCTCGTGCGGTCCAAAGTCCGCGATGCGGTCGACGAACTGCACCCACTCGCGCACGCCGACCGAATTGATCGTCCCGAGCTCCTCGAGATCGAAAACCACTGGCTGGGTGATCGTCTGGGCCAGCTCGTCGAGCACGACGTTTTCGTCGAGCGCGCCTTGAAGACGAATAGTCGTCGTAGACTGCGCCTCCTCGATGCTCCAACGAAACGCTCTTGGTCTCATGTACGCTCTACTTTGCCGACAACAAAGGTGATGTCATCAGCCTGCGCCTTGCCGCGATAGAAGTCGTCGGCGGCCGAAGCGAGCTTGTCTCGCGCCGAGCTCGCGTTATGGCGCATCTGCTGGACGAGCAGGTTGCGCAACCGCTTCTCGCCAAACTCCTCGCCGCGCGGGTTTTCGCACTCCGTCAGACCATCCGTATACCAGAGGATCATGTCATCGGGCTGGAGCTGGTCGGTCTCGATCTTGAAGTTCCAATCGGTGCGATCGCCGAGTCGATTGCCGCGCGCGATCAGCCCGCGCAGATGCGGCTGACCGTCCTGCATCGACACGATGTAGGGCAACGGATGTCCCGCGCTGCCGAACTCGACGTGTCCAGTCGCACGATCGAGCATCGTGATGTTGCACGTCATCAGCAGCTGGCGCCGTCCAACCTGGTAGATGACGTGGTTGAGCGTCTGCATCAGTCCGAGCACCGTCAGCTTGGGGCCACGCTCGCGCGCCATCGCGTCACACGCGCTCTTCGCCGACGCGGTGAGCATCGCCGACGAAACACCGTGGCCCGTGACGTCTCCGATGACGATCATCACGCGCCGATCATCGACATAGAAGATGTTCCACCAGTCGCCGCCACAGACCTCAGCAGGTCGGTAGAATCCGGCGAGCGTAACCAACCCGAGGCTGATGGCGGCAGGGCCTGGCACCAGCGACTCCTGCACGGCCGCGGCAACCTCCATCTCCTTGGACAGTCGCGCTCGCTGAGCGGTCTCCGACACCAGCAGGATCAGGCGATCAGCCATGTGATTGAGCACGCCACCAAGCGCGCCGAGCTCGTCGCGGGTCGCTAGGTCCGTACGGGCGCTAAGGTTGCCACGCGCGAGCTGACTAGCGGTTGAAGCGAGCCCCTTGATCGGCCGCGTGATAGAGATGGCCACGAGCACGGACAACAGCGCGCCAAACAGCAGGCTCACTCCGCCGATCAGCAAGCCGCGCAGCGCCAAGCGCCGCGTGGTGCTGTCGCGTTCCTTTGCGTATTCGGCGAGCTGTCGTTCGAGGAAGGCCAGCGAGTAGCGTACTCGAATCACGCCCTGCAGTTGCTCGCCGACCATCATCGGTGCAGCAAACAGCAGCGCTTTGGCGCCGCCCTTGCTGGCGACCGTGCGCAGTTGCTCGCGTTTGCTGGTTAGCGCCAGCTCTTTGACCTTCTGGCCGATACGCTTCGCGCGCGTATCTACTACGATCGTGCTGTCGGAGTTGGCGATTGCAATGTGCTCGATGTTGCGGTCGTCGGCGAGGGTGCGCTTCACGACCTCGCGAATGTAGGGGTAGTTGTTCTCGGCGAGCGCCGGAGCTAGAGCGAGCGCCAGACGCCGCGACAGCGCACGCAGCTGCATGCGCGACGAGCGCTCGCCCCGATCGCGCGCGCGCTTGGCAATTTCGTCGTAGATGCGCCGCTGCGTGATACCACCTAGGATGGCGAAAAGCGCGACGACGACGCCGACCAACAGGACGACCGCCACGATGATCTTGTTGGTGATCGAGAAGCGAATTCGCCCCTGCGGCTGCGCTGTCGCTCGGTGGTCTACTGCTTCATCCATCGGCTTTTGCGTCCATAGTGAGGACACTATCAGGCGAGTGACGACAGTCGCCAGTGATCATGAGCTTTTCGTCGCCTGCTTGAGCTCGCTGACGAACCGACTAACAGCGTCGAGCATCTGCTGAGGCCGGTCAAGGTGGTCGGCGATTTGCTGCACCACGGCGGATCCCGCGATCACGCCAGCTGCGCCGGCGCGGAGTGCTGCGCGGACGTGCTCGGGGCGCGAGATTCCAAACCCGAGCAGCGGCTCAGCTGCCTGCAAGGCGGCTAGGCGCTGCAGCAGCCTGCTCGTCTCTTCCAAACGAGCCTCGGTCTCAGCCCCCGTGACGCCAGCACGCGTGACAACGTAGACGTACCCCTTGCTTGTCGTCGCGATCGTGCGCAGGTGCTCGTCGCTACTGCTGGCGGCTGCGATCAACACTGGCAGTATCCCCGCGTCGGCCGCCGCCCGCGCGTAGAGCTCGCACTCGACGGTGGGAACGTCGGCTATCAGCACGGAGTCGACGCCGGCTGTTGCCGCCCGCTGATAGAACACAGCTGCCGTCGCGACCTCGACTAGGTTGGCGTACACCAGCAAGCCGATGGGCAACGTCGGCCACTCGGCGCGCACGGCCGCGATGGTGCGCCATACGTCGTCCGCGCGCACACCGGATCCGAGCGCGCGCAGATCCGCGGCTTGGATCGTCGGGCCATCGGCCACCGGGTCGGAGAAGGGCAAACCCAACTCGAGCGCGTCCGCCCCCGCCTTCGCGAGGCAGCGAATGATTCGATAGCTGCTGTCGATGTCAGGGTCGCCGACCACGGTGAACGGGACGAATGCTCCGGCACCCTCTCGGCGCAACCGGTCGAACATCTGTGTGTATCGGCTCATGAGCCTTGCTCGTCGCTGGCGTCCAGGTTCCGTGCAGCGCTCAGCCGCGCCACCTGTTCGAGGTCCTTGTCACCGCGACCGGACAGGTTGACCAGCAGCATGGAGCCAGCCGGCACGCGCCCCGCCTCGGCGAGCTCTATGGCGTGCGCGACGGCGTGAGCCGACTCGAGCGCCGGGATGATCCCCTCCTCGCGCGAAAGCCGATGGAAGGCGTCGAGCGCCTGTTGGTCGGTCGCGCCAACATAGCTCGCGCGCCCCTGCGCTTGCAGCTGCGCGTGCTCTGGTCCGACGCCGGGGTAGTCGAGGCCAGCGGCAACGGAGTGCGACTCGACGATCTGCCCCTCGTCGTCGGCGAGAATCAGCGTACGCGCGCCGTGCAGAACGCCCACTCGACCGCGTTGCAGCGTGGCTCCATGCTTGCCGCTCGCGAGCCCGGTGCCGGCTGCCTCTACACCGATCAGATCGACCTCTTCGTCGTCGACAAAGTCCGCGAAGATCCCGAGCGCGTTAGAGCCGCCACCGACGCAGGCGATAACCGCGTCGGGCAGTCGCCCTTCCCGCTCGAGCATCTGCGCGCGCGCCTCGCGCCCGATGACGCGCTGCAGCTCGCGCACCATCAGCGGAAATGGGTGCGGCCCGCATACGGTTCCCAGGAGATAGTGGGTGTTCTCGAACGTCGCGGCCCAATCACGCAGCGCTTCGTTGATAGCGTCCTTGAGCGTCGCCGAGCCTGACTTGACAGGGATTACGTTCGCGCCCAGCAATCGCATGCGGAACACGTTGGGCTGTTGGCGTTCGACATCCACCGCTCCCATATAGATGTCGGTACGCATTCCGAGCAGGGCACCGACGAGCGCCGTGGCAACGCCGTGTTGTCCAGCCCCCGTCTCCGCGATGAGGCGCTCCTTGCCGATGCGCCGCGCGAGCAACCCCTGCCCCAAGACCTGATTGGTCTTGTGCGCTCCACCGTGAAGCAAGTCTTCTCGCTTGAGATAGATCGCCACCCCGCTGTCGCCGCACAGTCGGCGGCAGCGATAGATCGGGGTCGGTCGACCAGCAAAGTCATCCAGTAGTGTGTCGAGCTCGGAGCGGAAGGCTTCGTCGTCGCACGCCTCGAGAAACGACGCCTCCAGCTCCTCCAGCGCGGGCAGCAGAATCTGAGGTACGAACGTCCCACCGAAGGAACCAAATCGTCCGTCCTGGCGCATCAACTCCCCTTCGATCGTACGCGTCGGTTTGACCCGCCGCGCAGCTGTTCGAACGCCTCGACAACGCGCTGTGGGCTCTTCACACCAGGCTTGCTCTCGAGCCCGGAGTTGAGATCGACAGCCCAGGGACCGAGCGCTTCTGCGTCGGCGACGTTGGCTGGACCAAGCCCTCCCGCCAGTATCGACGCTGAAAAATCATCGCGCCCGCTTACGTTGGTCCAATCGAACGTGGCGCCAGTTCCACCACGCTGCTCGGGGTGGTAGGCGTCGAACAGAAGACGCGTCGCGCCGATCGCGTCGGCACTTTCGGACAGCCGCTCGCGAACGCGTACCGCCTTCCACACCTCGCAGCGCGGTCCCAGCTGCTTCGCGAGCTCGCGCACGTAGGACGTGTTTTCTTCGCCGTGCAGCTGCACGGCGGAGAGTCCCAAGTGCTCGACGATCCGCGCTACCTCAGCGGGGGGATGGTTTACAAAGACGGCTGCCCAGTGAAGTGGTGCGCTACGGCATATCTCGGCAGCACGTTCGACGGATACCGCGCGAGGCGACTCGGCCGCGAGGATCACGCCTCCCCAGCTGGCGCCATGACGCCAGGCCTGCAGCGCGTCCTCGGGGCGAGTCAGGCCACACACCTTGACGCGACCGTAGGCGAGCTCGCGGGCTGCATGTTCGAGGTCGGCCCGGCGCATCAAGCTCGAGCCAACGAGAAAGCCGTCCACCAGAGGACGCAAGCGGCGCAGGTCAGCGCGGCCGCTGATGCCTGATTCGCTGATCAAGGTCGCCGAGGACGGGGCCAACGCGGCCAATCGCTCGGTGGTCGACAGCGAGACATCGAGGGTCCGGAGATCGCGATTGTTGATGCCGATCAGCTGCGCGCCGATGTCGGCGGCTCGCGCCATCTCGTTTGCGTCATGAACTTCGACCAGTGCGTCCATACCCAACGCCGAGGCCACCGCGTAGCAGCGTCGCAGCTCGTCTTGGTCGAGGACGGAGCACATCAGCAGCACCGCGTCGGCGCCCGCAATTCGCGCTTCATAGATCTGGTATGGGTCGACGATGAAATCCTTGCACAGCAGCGGCAGATCGATGCCCGCCTGGCGAACCGCCGCCAGGTGGTCGAGAGAGCCACCGAAATGGTCGCGCTCGCAGAGAACCGAAATGCCGCTCGCGACGTCAGCGTAGGCGCGCGCGATCGCCACGGGATCGTAAGACTCTCGAAGCCTCCCCTGCGACGGTGAAGCGGCCTTGCACTCGAGGATCAACCCCACGGGCCGCTCGCGGATCGCGTCCACCAGGCTGCGCTCGCTCCGGGTGGCGCGCGCACGAAGATCATCGAGCGGCCGCTCTTGCACGCGCAGCGCGAGACCCCGTCGCGTGTCGCCAATGATGCGCACCAGCACATCGGGCAGCGCGCGAGGCTCCAGCCTCGCTTCACTCATCCGCGCCCTCCGTCCTCCGCGACATCGCTGCCCAGCGCGCGAGCCGCTCGGCCGCCTTGCCGCCTTCGAGTGTTTCGAGGGCCGTTTGGTAGCCGGCACGCAGATCGGCTGCTCGACCGGTAATCCACAACAGGGCGCCCGCGTTGACCGAGACCGCCATGCGATGGGCTAGCTCGCCGCCTCCGCCGAGCAGCTCCCGCAACCAGCGCGCGTTGTGCACGGCGTCGCCGCCTCGCAACTCGTCGATCGAGCGCGGCTCGACGCCGAAGCTGGCTGGTTCGAGCTCGAGGGCGCTGACCTCGCCGTCGCTGAGTCGGGCAGCGGTCGTCGAACCATGCAGCGCGATCTCGTCGAGGCCCGAGCCATGTACGACGAGAGCGGTGCGGCAGCCGAGCAATTGCAGCGTGTGGGCTACGGGAACGCAGAGCGCTGGGTCATAGACGCCCATCAGCTGCACCTCGGGGCGAGCCGGATTCACCAGCGGGCCGAGCATGTTGAAGATGGTACGCGTGGCGAGCGCGCGTCGCACCGGCATCGCGTGGCGAACACCCGCGTGGTACTGGGGCGCGAGCAGAAAGCAGATGTTGAGCTGCTCTAGGCTACGTCGAGACTCTTCGGGCGTAGCGTCGATGGCCACGCCACAGGCCTCGAGCACGTCTGCCGAGCCGCAACGCGACGATATCGAGCGGTTGCCGTGTTTGGCCACACGCAACCCGAGCTCCGCCGCGAGCAGCGCCACCGCCGTAGAGATGTTGACCGTGCCTCGTCCGTCTCCGCCGGTGCCACAGGTGTCGACCACCTCGCCCAAGTCGGAACAGTCGAATGGCAGCGCACCGGCGCGCAGCGCCTCTGCTGCGCCCGCGATCTCGGGAGGAGTTTCTCCTTTTGCCTTGAGCGCCACCAGCAACGCGGTCAGCTCGATATCACCGATCTCGCCGTCGATGACGCGGGCGAACAAGCCACGCGCCTCGTCGCGTTGCAGGTCTTCAGCACGGCAAAGCGCCTCGAGCAGCTCCACGCTGCTTGAACGATCACGCATCGCCTTTGCCCTCGACGAGCTGTCGTCGCGCGCCCCACCGCAGCAGCTCGTCGAACAGCAAACCGCCGCGTGGTGTGAGGACCGACTCTGGGTGGAATTGCACGGCATACAGTGGTCGGGATCGGTGGGCCAGAGCCATCACGACTCCCTCGTCGTTGCGGGCGGTGACTTCGAGCTCGTCAGGCACCACACCGGCAGCGAGCGAGTGATAGCGTCCGACCAACAGCGGGCTGGGCAGCGCAGCCAGCGGACCGCTCGCATCGTGCCGGATCTTGAACGCTCTACCGTGCGCCACACCGCAGGGGACGACCGTACCGCCCAACGCGGTGACCATCACCTGCAGCCCCAAGCAGACGCCGAACATCGGAACAGGCTCGGAGCAGGCCACCGCACGCCTGACCAGCTCCTCGCAGCAGCCGGCGTCCTCTGGGCGCCCGGGCCCCGGCGAGACCACGAGCATACGTGGCGCGGGCAATCCCAACAGCAGCGCCCAAACGTCATCGGCGGGCAAGTCATTGCGCCACACAGAAACGCAGGCGCCTCGCCGCCGCAGATCATCCACGAGATTGAAAGAGAAGGAATCGAAGTTGTCGACCAGGAGAACGTTCATCGGTCCGAGCTCCCGATCGTGGTCCCGGCAGTCTTGATCGCGTCGAGTACGGCTTGGGCCTTGCGCCGTGACTCGTCCGCCTCTGATAGCGGGTCGGAGTAGTCTACGACGCCGGCGCCAGCGCGCACGTAGGCTCTACCCTCGTGGACCAAAGCCGAACGGATGACGATGGCGGTGTCCATCACGCCATCTGCGCGAACGTATCCAACGGCCCCACCATAGACTCCTCGGCGTTGCACCTCGTAGTGCCTGAGCAGCTCGGCTGCCTTGAGCTTGGGGGCGCCCGTGAGCGTGCCCATGTTCATCGTCGCGACGTATGCATGGAGCGCATCTAGTGCGTCATCGAGCGCGCCGACGACCTCCGATTCGAGATGCATCACGTGCGAGTAGCGCACGACCTCGAGCAGCCGACTGACTCGGCGCGTCCCCGACCGGCTCACGCGAGCGACGTCGTTGCGGGCGAGGTCGACGAGCATCATGTGCTCGGCCAGCTCTTTCGCGTCTAGCCGCAGCTCGACCTCGATGCGCCCATCAAGATCTGCATCCAGCGTCCCGTCGGGCTGCAGCCCGCGCGCGCGCGTGCCGGCCAAGGGACGAACATACAGGGCGAGCGGCTCGCCGGAGACCTCGACCGCCGTTTCCGGTGATGCACCAAAGAGCGTTCCCCGCTGGCCTTCGACATAGAACTGGTACGGGCTCGGGTTGAGATCGCGCAGGCGCCGATACGCGGCCAGCGCGTCGACACACGGCGTGCTAAACGTGCGCGATGGAACTGCCTGAAAGATGTCGCCGGCGCGGATATGGCCCTGGAGCGTACTGACGATCTCCGCAAAAGCGTCATCGTCTAGGTCGACCTGCACGTCGTCGTTTGTCGCAACATGGCGCGTGGAGCCGAGATCGCCGCCTGCCGTGGCGCCTGCGCGTCGCGCCTGTGCGACGTGCTCGACATCCCGCGCGAGCTGCGTCGCAGCCGCCACTGCCGCTTCGTGCTGCGACGCGGTGAACGCGAGCGCCACGACGCGCGTCGAGCGCCGCACGTGATCGACCCATGTGATGCGATCGGGCAACCAGAGCTCGAAGTCGGGCCAGTCGCTGGGCTCTGCCGACGCCTCGGGAAGTGTCTCGTAGGAGCCCAAGAGGTCGTACGAGAACGTGCCCACGAGCATCGTCGACGAACCGCTATCGCCAAAACCCTGCCGCAGCAGACGCAACAGAGCGCGCGGCACGTCCATCGGCGATGGGGCGAGCAGGCGCTCGCGGTCGCTGAGGCTGGCGTCACGAGCGGCAAAGCTCGACCGCAACGTGAATGCGTCGAGCGAGCTGGTTGCTCGATCTCGCAGGGCATCCAGAAGAGGCGGCAGCAACGGGGCAGCCGCTTCGCAGAGCGCCTCGACGGTTACCGTCCGCCCTCGGCAAGTCAGCTGCAAAGCCGCCGAAGGGGTGACAACGCTGCGCACGCCCGCGCGTGTCCCTTGACCTGCGCGCCGGATCGCGGGCGTGGCGGGGTCAGCCGACTCGAGCAGAACTGCGCCCACGGCCCGCCCATCGACCACCTTCCTCGAGCGGGCGAACAGCTCGACTGGATCAGGACAGAGCGGGAGTGTGTGTCCGATAGCGCGTGGAGCCAGAACCTCGGCGGCCTCGTGGCGGCTCACAGGCTTCGCCCAGCCGCCTCGGCGAAGGGTCGCAAGCCGCGCATCAGCTCGTCAAACTGAGCAGGGTAAAGCGACTGTTGCCCGTCCGACCACGCGCGCGAGGGGTCGCAATGAACTTCGACGAGCAGTCCATCAGCGCCGCACGCCACCGCCGCCCGTGCCATCGGTATCACGAGCTCGCGCAACCCCGTTCCGTGCGACGGATCGACGATCACTGGCAAGTGGCTGCGAGCCTTGAGCCACGGCACCGCGTTGAGGTCGAGCGTGTTTCGCGTCGCGCTGCAGAACGTGCGAATGCCACGCTCGCAAAGAATGATGTTGGGGTTGCCGCGGTCGTGGACGTACTCCGCAGCGAGGAGCAGCTCTTCGAGCTCGGCGGAGAACCCACGCTTGAGCACGATCGGCTTGCCGCTCTCTCCGGCGGCTTGCAGCAGTCGGTAGTTCTGCATGTTGCGTGCGCCGATCTGGAGCACGTTGGCGTGCTCGGCGACCGCCGCGACATCCGCGCCTTCCACGACCTCGGTGACAGTTGGCAGCGCCGTCTCGGCCCCGACCCGTTCCAGGATCTTCAAGCCCTCGTGTCCGAGTCCCTGAAACGAGTAGGGGCTGGTGCGGGGCTTGAACGCGCCGCCGCGCAGGGCGTGGCCACCAGCCTCGCGCACCGCCCGGGCGGTCGCATCGAACTGTTCGTAGCTCTCCACGGAGCAGGGACCTGCAATGACCACGAGGCGCTCGCCCCCGACGACCACGCCGCCAATATCCACCGTGGTGTCATGCGAGTGGAACTCGCGCGAGACCAGCTTGTAGGGGCTGAGAATCGGCTTGACGCTCTCGACGTGTGGATGGCCCTCCAGCCGCAGCTGCGCCAACACGCGCTCGTCACCGAGCGCTCCGAGAACCACACGCTCTGTGCCAGGCATGCACAGCGGCTTGCAGCCGAGCTCCTCGATCCGGCGCTGGATCGCCGCGGCCTGCTCTTCAGTGGTTCCCGGCTTGAGTACGATGATCATGTGTTTCCTCTACGTCCGCTCTTTTTCGTCGAGCAAGCGGAACAGCTGCTCGATCCACGCAGGTGCTAGTCCGAGCTCGCGGCCCAAGTCCGCCCTCGCTTCCGCGACGGCCGCTTCGGCCTTCGCCGGCAGGCCGTCGGCGCGTCCTCGGGTGGCGGCCTCCTGCATCGCTTGGCGCCGATGGATGGCGCGTAGGACCTCGGCGTCACGAAACGCCAGCTCGTTAGCCAACTCTAGTGGGTCGCTTTCGAGTTCTTCCTCGGCGTCGCCCGCGCGCAGCAGCGCCTGCTGTCGCAGCCAAACGTCGACCAAGACCAGCGCCACCATCGCTTCCACCACCGGAACGATGCGTGGGCAGATGCAGGGGTCGTGGCGGCCGTGTACCCGCATCTTGGCGGGACGACCACGCGTGTCGATGGTGTTCTGCTCGCGGCGAATCGACGACGTCGGCTTGACCGCAACGCGCGCGACGATCGGCTCGCCATTGCTGATTCCGCCGAGCATCCCTCCCATGTGGTTGCTCGCAAATCCCTCGGGTACCAGCGGGTCGTTTGACTGCGACCCGGACGTCGCGGCGAGCGCGAATCCATCGCCAAACTCGACACCCTTGGTCGCGCCGATGGAAAGCAGCGCAGCGCCCAACCTGGCGTCCAACTTGTCGAAGACAGGGTCACCCAGACCGGCGGGAACTCCGCGGGCGACGACCTCGACCACACCCCCGAGCGAGTCGCCGGCTTTGCGGGCAGCGTTGATCGCCGACGCCATCTCTGCTGCTGCTTCCGCGTCGGCACACCGCACTGGGTTGTGCTCGATCTCGGCCTCGTCGCGCCGCTTGGCGCGAACGGCGCCGACCTGGATCACACTGGCCACGATTTCTACGCCCAAACCGCTCAGGAGCTGCTGCGCGAGCGCCCCCGCAGCCACGCGTGACACCGTTTCGCGGCCGGACGTGCGGCCCCCTCCGCGCCAGTCGCGGACTCCGAACTTGCGCCACCAGGTGAAGTCCGCGTGCCCGGGCCGAAATAGATCTTTGAGGTGCTCGTAGTGCCGTGATTTCGGATCTTGGTTTCGCACGAGCAACGCGATCGGCGCGCCGGTGGTTCGACCCTCGAAGACGCCCGAGAGCACCTCGACACGATCCGCCTCGTTGCGAGGGCTGCTCAGCGCGCTCTGCCCTGGACGTCGGCGGTCGAGCTGGCGCTGGATGTGTTCGACGTCGACGGGCACGCCCGCGCGAACTCCGTCAATTACCACACCGACAGCCGGGCCGTGACTCTCGCCAAAAGTCGTAACGCGAAAGTTGTCTCCGAAAGTATTCGACGACATAGAGTCCCCGCCATTATCGGCGATCGCACGCTTGCAGCAAACCCCTGCTAGCGTTGGTCAAAGTCGCGAAGACGTTCGGGCAGTCAACGCGTCGGCGATTTCGTCCGCGACCTGGTCGGGCGAACGTTCGGCGGTGTCGATCTTCAACCAAGCTACCTCAGCATATAGCGCCGCGCGTCGCGCCTGCAGCTCTGCGAGCTCGTCCGCCAGCGTGTCTGCGTCGGTCAAACGAGGGCGAAGGCGCTCGTCGCGACCGATGCGCGCAGCCAGAGCTTCTAAGGGCGCGTCGAGCCAAACCGTCGCGTGAGCGCGCAGCGCGCCGCGCGTGCCGGCGTCGAGCACGGCCCCGCCGCCGGTGGCTAGCACGATTCCCTCCTGCGCCATCAGCTCTGCGAGCAGCTCGCTCTCGAGGCGACGGAACTCGGGCTCGCCGCGTTCGGCGAGCAGCTCACCCGCGTGGTCGAAGCCGTGTAGGCTCGCCAACTCCTCGTCGGCATCGACGCAACGTAGCTTCAGCCGGCGAGCGACCAAGCGTGCAACAGTGCTCTTACCCGAACCTCGCATCCCGACGAGCACCACCGTCGCGGCCCGCGGGGCGTCTGCCGCGGCAAGCGACAGAGCCTTAGCGAAAGGCCGCAGACGCTCGAGCTCATCCCAGAAGCTCGGGAAGGACTTGCTGACGCAGGACGGGTCCATGACGCTGATAATGGGGATGCGCAGCGACAACGCGCCGAAGGCCATCGCCATGCGATGGTCGCCATGTGGATCGAGAGCCACGGGATCAGCTCGGCTCAGCGCCGCCGCGTCTGCGCGCAGCGGGTGCACGATCATTCCATCTTCGCGTTCTTCGATCTCGAGGCCGAGTCGGCTCAGCTGCTGACAAAGCACGAAGATACGGTCACTCTCTTTTACCCGGGCGTGGGAGACGTTGAAGATGCGACTCGGATGCCTGCTAAACAACGCAGCCACCACCAGCGGCGCGATCAGATCTGGGGCGTCCGACAGATCGAAGTCATGTGGTCGCGGAGCGCGCAGCTCGCGCAGCATGAGGGCGAACTGGGCGTCTCCCTGCAACGACCGGTCAGGTGAGACCAAGCCCTCGATGTCGATCTCGGTGCCCGCCGCGCAGGCCGCCGCCTGCAGCAACGCGGCGCCAGACCAATCCGGCTCCACACGGTAGACGTCCGCCGAATAGCGCGTGTTGCCACCGACGCGAATCTCGCGTCCGTCGGTGGACGCTTCCACTCGGGCGCCAGCGCGGATCATCATTTCGATGGTCATCTGCAGATAGGGCTGCGAGACCTGAGCACCTCGAAGCTCGAGGCAAAGTCCGTCCCGAAGTCGGGGCGCCACCATCAGAAGACCGCTGGCGAACTGGCTCGAGCTCGTCCGGTCGACGCTGCAGCCCGCCGCCGTCGCCTGACCTTCTATTCCTTGCAGCACAAAGGGAACATGCAGCGGCTCGCCATGGAATCGTGCGTGTACGCCGAGAGATTCGAGCGCATGGATCAGGGGGGCGATCGGACGCTGCCGCATACGCGCGTCGCCATCGATGTGAAGCACACCACCGCACACCAACGCCAGACAGCTGGCAAAGCGCACGGTAGTACCTGCGTTGCCGCAGAAGATCGCGTCACCGTCTGCCTGAAGGCGTGACGAAGGCTGCACGTCGACCCGCTCGCCGCTCCATACGACGCCAACGCCCAACCGCCGCAGCAGCTCGCTCAGGTAGCGCGAATCGTCACACCACAGGGCCCCCTCGATGCGCGCCGGTCTGTTGCCGAGCGCGGCAATGATCAGCGCGCGCTGCGTCATGCTCTTGCTGCCGGGACAGCGCACTCGCGCCTTGCTCGCGTCGGTGTCCGTTGCTGTCATCGGTGCTGCGCGAGGTCCGCGGCGTCGACGGACAGTCCGCACAAAAAGCGCAGCTGCGCCGCGCCTTGTTCGAGCCACATCTGCTCGGCGTCTATCGCGATCGCGTTGGCCAGGCGTGCTCGCGTGATCAGCAGCGATGGCTGCGCGCTCAGCGCGAGATCGAACACCACCGCTCGGTCATCGAGCACGGCGGAGTCGGGCCAGGGCGATACCTCGCTTCCACGGATCGGCGTCGCATTGATCAGCACAGCGCCCTGTACGTCGGCGCGCCGGTCCCAGTGGACGGCACGAGCAAACGAACGTGCAGCCTGGGGCCTGCGCGCGGCGACCGTTACGTCGAGGCCCAGCTGCTCGCAGGCGATCGCAGCTGCTCGCGCTGCTCCGCCAGCTCCAAGGATCAAGGCGGCGGTCGCCGCCCCGCGCGCCTGCGACAGCGCACGCTGCAGCGGGTGGCGCACTCCGACAACGTCGGTGTTGGTACCAGCCAGCGCGACACCGTCGCTCTCGAAGCGCAAGGTGTTGGCCGCGGCGGCTCGACGCGCCAAGTCGTCGGCGCCCTCGCCGGCAAGCCGCAGCGCTTCGCGCTTGTGAGGCATCGTCACACTCGCGCCCCGAGCGCCGAGCTGCCGCAGCAGCGCCACCGTCGGAGCGAGCTCTCGGGTCTCTTGTGCCAGGTACCACAGCCGCGAGCCGCGCGACTGAAAGAGCCGGTTGTACACGCGCGGCCCTGGAGACTCCGCAACCTGTGGTCCGCCCAGCAACACCAAAAGAGGTCTATCGGAGACGTCCGCCAAGCGCAACGCTCGCGCCTGGTCGCGGGTAAACTGCCCCGGCGCGGTGCTGCGACCCTCGTCAGCGGCGACATATGTCCAGGGGGCGCCGAATCGACGATAGCAAGCTCGCGATAGCATCCCCGCCGAGCCCATGCCGATCAGCACCGTCGGCAGGCCTTCGAAGCACGCCAGGTCGAGCAGCGAAGCGAGCTCTGAGGGCTCGTCGACGGGCACGGCGATCTTGATCACGTCCGCCCCACGCCTCGACATGGCCGCGCACCGGCGCCGCAGCTCTTGCGCCGACGGCAGCCGATCCCAAGCGTGCCATGACAGCACCAGCCGCGTCGCCGCGCCGCTGGGAATGGCGGCTCGTACCGCAGCGATGGCCGAGTCGGCGAGCGTATCTTCGAGATCGACGGCTGCCGGGGCGCAGCCCGCGAGCTCACCGAGCAACGCCACGCGCTGCGCCGGCGAACCACTGAACGCCCCACCGTCGCCACGCGCGCGACAACACCCGACGACGCGCGAGGCGTGGCGCCGAACGAGCGCTAGAGCTGCCTGCCAATCGGTCGGCTCGAGCGCGTCGAAGCGAACCTCGTCGAGCTCGTCCTCCGACCCAGCCCTCTCGAGCCGGCTCGCCAGCACATCAATCGTCGACTCGTTGCCCGTTACGCAGAGCATCCTCGGCGACTGCTCCCCACGCGCGTTCGAACTCGCGCACGTCTAGCGGTGTTGTCCAGCGGCCCGCCTGTTGATCAATGGTTCCGATCCTGAGCGGCAGCGCGCACTGCACTCGCCCACCACGGTTCTTCTTGTCGTGCCGAAGGTGCGGGCGCAGCGCCGAGAACGAAAGCGGCGACGTCGTGGGCAAACCGAGCCGTGCCAACACTCGCCGCAGCCGAGCGATCTCTTCTTCGGGGAACCCGTAGGTCGCTCGTGCGAGCTCCGCTTCCACCAGCATACCGATCGCAACCGCTTGCCCGTGCGCCACGCGATGCCCCGAAGCTGTCTCCAGAGCGTGCGCTACTGTGTGGCCGAAGTTGAGCACTTGGCGCCGCCCGCGCTCGTGCTCGTCTCGAGCCACGATATCGGCCTTGATCGCGACCATGCGCGACAGCTGACCGAGCGTTGGCTCGAGCGGGAGCGCGCCATCGGGTCGCTCGATCACAGCCTGCTCGATCTCGTCGAACAGCTCCTTATCTCCGAGTACGGCATGCTTGACGCCCTCGGCCCATCCGTTGCTCAGCTCGGCTGCGGGCAGGCTATCGAGCGCCGCCAGATCGAGAAGCACTGCCACCGGCGAGTGGAACGCACCGATCAAGTTCTTGCCGTGCGGCGTGTTGACCCCGCACTTGCCGCCGATCGCAGCGTCGATCTGCGCCAAAAGGCTCGTGGCGACATTGATGTGCGCGACGCCTCGAAGCAGGGTCGCAGCGACAAAGCCCACCAGATCTGTGGTCACGCCTCCGCCAACCGCTACCAAACAGCAGCTGCGCTCGAACGCTCGGGCGAGCAATTGATCTTCGAGGTATCGCTTGGTGGCCCTCACCTTGCTGGCCTCGCCTGCCTCGAAGCTGAGCGTCACGACCTCTGCGCAGCGCCGCTGCAGCCGCTCGACCAAGGGCTCGGCAAACCGAACCGTGTTCGAGTCGCCGATGACCGCGGCTTGCCGCCACTCATCGCTCCACAGATCATCGAGCGTGGAAGCTGCGTCCCTTCCACCGTAGATGGGCGGCGATCCCGAGTGGATACGCTCCATACGCGTGCTTACTTGATGGAGCGCTGCAGACGAGGCGTTACCTGCTTCACATTCGAAAGTCGCCAGGCCATCGACCGTGGGCCCATCAGGACCTCGGTGAGGTCGATCGCGTGCAGTCGTATCGGCGACAAGATCGGGGTCTTGCGCGTTCGACTGGAGACCACCCGGACAGACGCCCCGGAGGCACCACGCCAACCATCGATGCCCAATTGAGACGCCACCAGCCGCGCGACTGCAGCCCGAATGCCGTTGCCGAGCGCGACCTTCGCTTTGAGGACAGCCAGCGCCGGCATCGGCATGCTGCGTGTGGTGAGAACCTTCGTCAATCCGCCAGCGCTGCGGCTCGGTATGAGCGCAGCCTCGCTGCGCCCCACGCGCAGGGTGGCGAGCGCTGCCTCGGTGTTCGGCACCTCGATCAGCTTGAGGTACTTCGGTCCCAGCTCGCCGTAGAACATGTAGTTCGCAACGATGCTGCGACCGCCTCCGAGTCGAGGGATGGCAACCACCTTCCCCTTGAGCTGCGCCAGCGTCATCGGCTTGCTCGTGACGAGCGACCAGGGCTGTCTGGAGCGTCCGGACGACGTGGCGATCGCGACGACCTTCAAGCGCTTGAGCCGTGCGGCGAGATATGCGGGCTCGGCTAGCACGATCTGAACCGCGCCGTTTGCGAGTCGACGATCGAGCACCGCGGGCGTCGCGAAGACCTGACCCGAGACGGGCGCGCCGACCTTCTGGCTGATCAGTGTCGCGACGCGATTGACGAACCGAACACGCGCTGCGGTGTTCTTGAAGGCGAGCGACGGACAGAACATGCCCACGACCAACGGCTTGGCAGCCAAGGCCTCGTGGCCAACGAGTAGGCCTGCCACGACAACGAGCAAGCGTGCTTTGTATCGAAGGGTCATCTGAAGCCGTAGATTCTCTTCTTCGCCTCGATCCAGCGCCGCACGACTTTCGCACGCCCACCACTCTCTTTTAGGTAGCGACGGTAGAGGTCGAAGGCGCGGCGGCGGTTCTTGTCTAGCTCGTCCACCGCGATGCCGAGGTTGACCGTGGCCTCGGGCACCTTTCTCTGTAGCCTGGCGAACACCGCGCGAGCGCGCGCCTTGTCACCGGAGCGGTAGGCGGCGCACGCTGCATCGTGTTGGAGCGCGGGGGGTGCGCCGGGGCCGGCCAGCTTGGCGGCTCGGCGATATCGTCCCTTGCGATAGAACTGGTGCAATGCCAGGCGCCGCAGCGTCATGCGAAGACGCTGCGCGATCTTACGAGCGCGGGCGCCGCGCACTCGGGCGAGGCTGCGCATGCTGGCGGGGATCCCCTTGCCGGTCGCGATCGCGAGCTTTGCTCGGATCAACCGTGCCGCCGAGCGTCGAACATCAGGGGCGGCTACTTGCGAGAAGTTGCGGTCGCGCGCGAGTCTGCTCAGCTTGGCGATACCTCGCTTCTTGGCGCCCGTGGCGATCGCCGTCGCCGCCGCTAATACGCCGTGCAGCATCTTTTCGCGTGGAGCCAACCGCTTGACGTCGATAGCGTCCATGTAGTGTTTGGCGAGGGCGCCGCGCTGGCGACGAAGCGCTGCTAGCGTCAACGCCAGCTTGACGAGCTGCTGGTTGTATTGCGCGACGTCGCCCGGCAGCGACTCGAGCCGAGCGTTGGCGGCCTTGAGCTTGCCCGCCTTGGCATCTGCCACCGCCAGGTCGTTGGTGATCTGTGGCATGCGCCGGCCACCTCTCGCCCGGGTAGCCTTACGCAGAAGGGTGCGAGCCTGTTTCAATTTGCCGGCGTCGAGAGCCAAGCGTCCCCGGATCCACAGCGCCAGAGCAGACTTCTTGTCGCGCTTGATCAGCTGAAGGGCTCTGACCCCGTCCTTGCGTCGAAGCGCCAGCAGAGCCTGCGCTAGTCGCGCACGTCGGTGCCCCTTGCGATAGCTCTGCGCCCGCGTCAGTAACCGGCTCGCCTCCGCGTCCTGCCCTTTGCGCATGGCGAGCACGCCCATGTTGTAGTAGCAGGCCGACAACCCGCGCTTGGCGCGCCAGCGATCCCAACGAGGTGCCGAAGCGTTCTTGACAAGCCGGTTGTACTCGCGAATCGCCGAGTCGAGCTTCTGCGCGGCCAGGTAGTCGTTGGCGAGCTGCAGCCGAAACGCCACGCGCTTGGGGTGTTGGCGCAGCAAGCGATCATGAATGCCGATGGCCTGCTCGTACCTGCCACCGGCGCGGTAGGCGTTGCCCAGCTCCATCGCGATATCGGGATCGCGAGAGAGCGCCGCGGCGCGCTCTGACGCCGTGATCGCGCGTTTGGGCTGGTTTACGCAGCGCAGCGCACGAGAGAGCAGTGAGTGCGCCCAGGCCGACTTGTGCCCCCGTGCAACCGCCAACTCGAACTGACCGAGGGCCTCGCGACAATCGCGTCGCGACAACGCGATCAAGCCAAGCTCTTGATGGCCGCCCGGCGCCTTTGGGCGCGCCGAGACGTAGCGCCGGGCTAGTCTTGCCGCCTCGTCGTAGCGCCCCTGGCGTCGCAGTTGCTCGGCGAGCGGCACGAGCACGTCGGGTTTCTTGTTCTCCGGGAGCGCCGCCATCAGGCGGCGATAGGTCGCCTCTGCCTTGGCGTGAGCCTCCGTCCGTTCGTAGGCCCGCGCGAGCCCCCACAGCGCGAACGGCTTGCCGCCCGTCGCCGAGACGAGCTTCTCGTAGCTCTCGCGCGCGTCCGCGAAGCGGCCCACACGCATGAGGCAATCAGCAAGCATGCGTCGCTCGGCCACTCGCTCGCCGAGCTTGAGCAGCGCCGACAGGTGCGGGACCGCCTGCTTGCAGCGTCGCTGCTGCGCGAGATATCGCCCGACCAGCAACAGCACTTCCGCCGTGGGCTTGCGTTTCGAGACCCAGATCAGGTGCGCCAGAGCGGCCTGCTTGTTGCCGCGGAACCAGGTGCACACACCGAGATAGCGACGAATGGGAACATCGTTGGGCAGCTGGTGCTGCCCTTGGCTGAAAACGGCAACACACTCGTTGAATGCACGCAGCGCGACGAACATGCGCCCCAGACGCGCGTAGGCCTCGGCGGCCTTGGGGCGCTTGGAGATCGTCTCGAGGTACGCAGACATCGCGTCGCGGTACGCCGCTTTGGCCGCCGCCGCGCGCCCTCGCCTGCTCAAGCGATCACCACGCTTCTCGGCCTGATGGCCTTTCGCCAGGGATGCTTGCCAACCCTTGGGTACCTCGTGTCGTTCTTGTGCAGAGGCTCGAGGGGTCCAGAGGGACACGATGATCGATGCAGCGAGAAGCTCGGTACGGATCAACTCACGCCAACGTGGCGATATTCGTGAAGTCACTTTCGCCTAGCCTAGCACTCTCAGCGTGACCGGTGCAGCGCGAAAGCTGACGAAGCAGCCCCCCTATCCGTCCGCGCTGGAGGAGCCGTCGCCTTCCTCGTGCCAGCGAACCAGCGAACGGTGCGCCAAAATCTCCAGACTCTGATCGAGCAGCTCCCCCGCCTCGGTAAGGGGAAGATCGTAGGTGTCGGCCAACGTCTTCTCGGCCACCTGCCGCGACGCACGATCGCGTAGCAGCCCCATCACATCGACGAGTGTCTCTCCGAGCTCGAAGACCTCGTCTTCGGAGTGTGCCCACGCTGCGCCGTCGATCTCCACCACGCCGACATCCGCATCGAGAAGCGGCAGCAACTGCTGTTCGACCTCGCTCGACGGCTCCTCCAGCTCCAGCGCCTCCGGCAAAGCCACACTCGCAGCATTCGACAACCTGCCGCGGCTCGCGAGCAGTCGAGCCGAGCGGAGCAGCGCCGTGATGCGCAACATCACCCGCGAGCGCGTGAGCTCGCAGAAGAGCTCCGCATTGGGACCGGCGAGCTCCACCGGGCAGCGCGAGCACCACGACTGGGCGACGCACGCCTCGCAACCTCGGTTCTCCGCGGTCGGCATGCCATCGAGTGGATCGCCCACCTTTCCCATCGGCGCAGCGCGGCGGCACGCGCGCACGTCGCCTCGCGAATCGACGAGCACGGCTCTGGGACGTCGTGCCGGGCAGCGCTGGCCGCAAAAGCGACACTCGTCGCTGATCGCGGGGAGGCACGAGGGGCGGAACCCTTCGGGGAGACAGACCTGCCCTTCTTCGTCGCCGAGGACATCGATCACACCGAGCAGCGCCTCCTCGTCGTCCGCTTCGATCACCACGGCATCTGCTGCCTGACTGCTGGCGCACAGTTCGTCCGCCGCGCTGTCACCGCGATGAACAGAGATCGCGAGGTCCGCCTCGGGCATGGTCAGGGTCAACATGTCGACCACTTGCAGCGTCCGTGCGCCCGACCGCGTCGACTCGACGACCACCACGCCTTGTTGATCGCGCACTAACGTCAGCGCGTGGTGGTCGAGCGGAACGTCTACGGCGAGCACCGAGAGGCCAAGCGAACGAGCCCACTCGAGCTCGTGTTCGCCGGGCGTGCAACTCGCGAACGCCACTCCAGACAGTGGCCCCGAGGCGGGCGGGCCTGCCATCGCTTCGACAGCAGCCACGGCGCGCGTTGCCCACGGATTGGCGATGATCTCGACTTTCCAGTTCTGAGACCACAGCTCCGATAGGCAGTAGGCGGCGCTCGGCTGCAGAAGCGCTCGGTCGTTGACCTCGTAGCGGGCGAGAAAGCTGGCCTTGAACTCGAACAGTCCCGTACGCGGCTTGCATTCCCCCAAGTTGAGCAGCCGTGCGCCACGCTCGATCGCCCAGCGAACGACGCCCAACATCAGAAACGCCCCGCCGTAGCCACGCAAGCCTGCGTCGGCGACTCCGCCGCGATACAGCACCGCGTGGTCACCGAGCGCGAGGCATATGTACGCCCCGAGCGTTCGCCCGTCGTCAGCCACGACGCGCACGACATCGACGGCGAACTCCTCCGCGACCCCCTCCGTCTCGGACACCACCTCCAGCAGTTCCGTCGCGATCGGATAAAGAGACGCGTTCGGATTGCGCTGGCGAACCTCATCGTAGATCGCCGCTACCCCGTCGAGCGCGTCCGGCGTGGCCGAGCCGTACTCGATCGTCATCCCCGCTCGCTCGCAAGCACGCAGCTTCGTTCTCAGGCGAGGGCGCAGGCGCGCGCGGAATGTCTGCTCGTCTTGCGGCAGATCGATCACCTGCGTGAAGTGAGGCACTATCGCCTGCGCCTCGACACAATCTCTGAGCGGACCTGCCGACACCGTCAGGATCAGATGCTCGCCGTCCGCTTCTGCTCGACTTACCAGCTCGCGCAGCATGGCGTGCTCGGCGTCGCTGTCGCGCGCGAGTATGGAGCGAGAGGCAAACTCCAGCGTCCCGTTGGCGACACTGACCTCCTTTGGCGGCAGCTCGAGTCGAACGTACGACGCCATGGCAGCGATCTCGCCCTCGGACTCGGCGATCAGTATCGCGCCGTGCGACCTGAAACCTGATCTGAGCCCGACGAGCAGGTGCTCGGGAGATCCATGTGGGTGCGCCCCGATGAAGCGCGCGATGGAGCCCAGGTCGGCTGCGTCGGCCTGACGGAAGGTGAGTGGAGCTTTGTTGGCCATGGAGCTTGTCGTGTGCGCGGACGCTTGAATGCCTAGGCTACTTGACGGACCTGCGCGCGCCCAGCGAATGTGGTTTCAAGTGCGGAGCCCAGCGAACAATGGTGCGAGGTACGCGGCCCGCTACGTCAGTTGGCAAGGCACCGAAAGCTAGCAAGCACGTCGCATGCAATGGTCGGAGTGGTTTGCTCTGGGAACTCTGGTGATCGCGTTCGGCGCGATGGTGCGCGACCGCGTCAGCTCCTCGGGCGCGATGGTCGGTGCCACCATCGCGCTTCTTTGCGCGCAGATCATCACACCACGGCAGGCACTGGCTGGCTTCGCTAATCCAGCGCCGATAACCATCGCCGCCTTGTACGTGCTCGCCGCTGCGGTAGAGCGAACCGGCGCGTTGTCACCGCTCGTCCGCGCCATGCTGGGATCGGGTCGCTCCTTGCGACCGTCTCTGGCGCGCCTGCTGTTTCCCACCGCGGCAATGTCTGCGTTCCTCAACAACACGCCGATCGTAGCTCTGCTCGTGCCCGAGGTTCAGCAGTGGACGACCCGCAACGAGCGACCGGCGTCGATGTTCCTGATGCCACTCTCGTTCGCGGCAATTCTGGGCGGTATCGCCACGATCGCAGGAACTGCGACGCACTTGCTCGTCTCGGGCATGATGCAGGATGCGGGGCTCGACCCATTTGGCTTCTTCGAGCTTTCGCGGACCGGAGTCCCAATCGCGGTCGCCGGACTGCTGCTCATCATCGTGGTCGGACCGATCGTGCTGCCCGAGCGGCGCTCGACCCGACGCGAGGTCGTCGAAGAGCTGCGCGACTACGTCGTCGACATGGTGGTCAGCGCAGGTCAAGAACTCGAAGGGCATACGGTCGAGGCCGCCGGCCTGCGGCGTCTCAATGGCGTCTTTCTGGTCGAGCTACAACGCGCTGCGGACGGCCACCACATCGCCCCGGTGCGTCCGGACACCATCCTCCATGGCGGCGACCGCCTACGTTTCGCCGGCAAGGTCGACGACATCGTCGACCTTCAGCGCCTTCCTGGCTTGGTCTCTGCCGAGAAGGACCACGTCGTCACGCTCGAAACTGACGAGGTCGAACACTTCGAGGCAGTGGTCGGCGCAGCCTCGCCGCTCGTCGGAAAGACGCTCAAGGAAGCGGGGTTTCGCAGCCGCTACCAAGCCGCCGTGCTGGCGATACATCGGGCGGGACACCGCATCAGCGGCAAGCTAGGCCAGGTAACCATCCGCACCGGCGACACGCTGCTGATGGTCGCGGGAGAGGGCTTCTACCGCCGCTGGCGCGACCGGCCGGACTTCTTGTTGATCGCCCCATTCTTCACGGTGCCGCGCCAGCTGTCGCGCCGCGCGTGGCTGGTGTTTGTGGTCGCCGTGGCGATCGTAGCGCTGTCCGCCGCGCGCGTCGTGCCACTGGTCACCGCTGCGCTCGGCGGCGCCGCCGTGTTGGTGTTTGGCCGTGCCCTCGGCGCGAGCGACCTACAGCAGGCGATCGACACCAACGTCGTCGTCACCATCGCCGCCGCATTCGGTTTGGCGGCGGGCGTCAACAACTCGGGCCTCGCGACCAGACTATCGACCGCGCTCGTGCAGTCTCTCGGCCGTTTTGGACCGCGTGGCGTCCTCTTGGGTGTGGCTTTGGCTGCTGCGCTACTCAAAGAGCTGGTCACCAACAACGCGGCTGCTGCGCTGGTGTTGCCCATCGCCCTCACGGCGGCGCGAACGCTGTCGCTGCAACCACGCGGCATCGCCGCGGCGGTGACCCTCGCCTGTGCTACATCGTTTCTGACGCCAACGGGATACGCCACCAACATCATGGTCTACGGCCCCGGCGGCTATACGTTCGCGGACTACCTTCGGCTCGGCTTGCCCTTGACCGCGCTCGTGATCGCAGGGCTGGTTTGGCTGGTGCCGCTGGGATGGCCTATCTAGGCTGCGCGCAGGGACTCGACGTGCTTTTGACCTGCGAGGCCCTATCCGACGCAGTATGATCGTCACGACCGGTCGACCAACGCTGCGCGGAAGGCAGAGTGACGCAACAGATCAGCCTACCCGAGCTCCGCCCAGATATCGAAATCCACCCTGTCGACCAAGGGCGGGCCTTCGTCGTCAAGGACCCGATCTCGGACGTGCGTTTGGAGCTCGGCCCTTTCCAGGCTGACGTTCTGCGTCACCTCGACGGCAAGCGTACCGTCGACGAGATAGCCGAAACGCTAGGTGACAAGTATGACGCCTGGGTCTCCGCCCGAGACCTTTGGAAATTCATCGAGGTCCTCAAGCGACGCCGACTGCTCGTCACCGCCTCGCTGGACCAGCTGGATTCACGCGAGCGTGCGAAGGCGGCTCGCAGAGCCCTCAAGAAGTGGAAGAAGGCGGGCATACTTCGACGCGTCGCAAACGAGCAACGAGACGATCTGACGTTTCTGTGGCGCGCGGCCGATTGGCTGAACAAGCAAGACCCGGTGGAAGCGGCGCGCTGCCTGATCGTGGCGGCGGAGGTCAATCCGTCCAACGAGCGTGTCAGCACAGCCATCACGCTGTTGAACGACGCCGTCGTCGAGACGGGGCCCAAGCCCAAAGCTCCATTCCCAACGTTCCACCTGATCAACCCCACAGCGATGCTCCAGCGGCTGTACCAGCCGACGAAGTTCCTCTTCAGCCGCTGGTGGGTCGCAGTGTGGGTGGTCGCTACGACCATCTGCGCGATGCTCTACTACGCCGACTACACGCGCTACGCGGAGTTCTTCCAGTCCTCGTGGAGCGCGCCGAAGTTCGGTCTGTTCATCGGCGCGATGTTCACCATGCTCGTGGTTCACGAATTCGGCCACGGGTTGGCCGCGGTGCACTTCGGCGGCCGTCCTTCGAGCATGGGGCTGATGTTGATCATGTACGTGCTCCCCGCCGCCTATTGCGACGTGAGCGATGCTCACCATTTCAGCAGGAAGGGCAAGGTCGTCACCGCGGCCGCCGGCGTCTGGATCACCGTCAACCTGTGGATCGTGGCGACCATCGGGTGGTACGTCACTGCACCTGGGCTTCTTCACAACTACTTCATCGCGCTCGCCAGCGTCTCCGGCGTCGTTTCGCTGTTTCAGTTCGTTCCCTTGCTACCGCTCGACGGCCAGCACGTGCTCGCCGGGATGCTCGATCTGCGATCGCTCAGCAAAGACGCGACAGCCGCGTTGCAGCGGCGCATCCTCATACCCTTGACTCGCGCCTATCGCGCGGGACCGTTCCGCGCGTTCTGCGTGCTAGGTCTGACAAACCTCGTGATCCTGCCGTTGCTGATCGCTCTGGCCGTCAACCGCGGAATGTTCGTGGTATCGATCGCGATCTCGGCTTGCATGGGGGTGTCCGCGCTGATCTTCGTTGGCGCGTTGCGACCGACCGCGCAGCGCGTCGCGACGCTCCTTCTCGCGCTGGGCGTGGCGACGCTGGTGTTCCGCACCCTGTGGCTCGTCCGTATCGCCGGATCATTGTGGGGACTGCTGACTCCCTTCTTCGGTGGCTTGGGCGTCGCGCTGGTGCTGTTTCTTCTGTTCAAGATCCTCGGTTCACTGCTCAAGGAGACGTTCGCTCCGCTCAAGCAGAAGTCGTGGGCCAATCGGCTGCGCTTGGCATCGCTCGTGTTGGTATGGCTGGGAATCGACGCTGCGGCGTTCTACCTCGTCGACGTGTCACCGATGATCACCGGGACGGTGCGCATCGAGCACACGACACATAGCGTCAGCGCGACGGTCGAGGGGCGGGTCGTGGCGATCAAAACCAAGGAGGGCGCGAAGGTGGTCAAGGGACAGGTGCTGGTGCGCCTGGAAAACCCGACCCTGGCTGCCAACATCCAGCAGGCCGCCGCCGAAACACGGCAGTGCGAAGCGAAGCTCGCGCAGCTTCGCCGCGGCGCGACGGCCGCAGAGCGGCTGCTGGAGCTCACCAAGCTTGCCCGCGCCAATGTCAAAGCGCGCTCGGCGGCGGAGAAGCTTCGTCGCTCGCGCAAGCTCGCCTCGGTGATTCCGCGCGAGGACCTGCGCGCGCTGCTCGACAGCTCGCGGGTAGCAGCATCCGGCGTGGCCAAGGCGGCGGCCGCTCGCGGAGCACGCCTGGCCATCAACCCCGCGCTGGTCGCAGCCCAGAAAGCGAAGTGCGCCAGCTATCGTGCAAAGCGGGAACGCCTGTCGATCAGGCAGCGCGCGCTGGTCGTGCGAGCCCCCTCGGCTGGCATCGTGACGACCACGCGCCCCGAGGAGCAGCTCGGACGCTGGGTCGAGCCGGGCACCAAGCTGTTCGAGCTGTCGTCGTCGATGCACGCGATACTCAAGCTCGAAGAAGATCAGCAGCTGTTCGGCCTGCGGCGAGGACTAGCCGTGCGCATGGTGCTGCAGGTCGGAGACGGGCGCCACGTCAAGGGCACCGTGGACAAGCTCGCTCCGCGCTTGGCGCACTCCATCAAGCAGGTGGAGCGCAAGCGGTTCAAAGTCACCGATCTGCCAATACGCGTCCGCCTCGTCGATGCTCCGCGCTGGGTGCGTCCGGGAATTAGCGGCACTGGCAAGGTCCTTTGCCGACCCGAGCCGCTGCTCGTGCTCTTCCTGCGGCCGCTGCGGCGCTTTTTCTCGCTGACGTTCTGGCGTGTGATGTAGCGCTTTGTTTCGCCATACGTGTACGCACCCAGCGCATCCCGTATGCTGAGGCGCATGTCCCGATCGCTCGTTGGCACTCGCGTAACCCTCGATACCGCAGTGACCGATTCGGGCCTACGCGTGATCGTCCTGCCCTGCACACTTCCCGTCGCTTGCGTCGGCATCGTGTCGAGTGTCGGCACGTGCGTCGAGCGCTCGCCAGGCACGCTGCACTTTCTCGAACATATGCTGTTCTTGGGGTCCACGCGGCGCTCGGGGTACCTCAGCGACGAGATCGAAGCGCTCGGCGGCACGGTGCAGGCCTTCACGGCGTTCGATCTGATGGCCACGTCCGTCAAGGTGCCCGCCGCCCACACGCACGAGGCGGCGAGGGTGCTAGCCGACCACACGTTGTGGCCGACCATCGACGCCGGGGACGTTCGCGATGAGCGACGTGTGATCATCGCCGAGCTGATGGAGAGCGAAGGCGAGCTGTGGCGCCCTGTGGTGCTTGCCGTCCGACGCGCACTCTACCCCCACGGTCATCCATATCGGTTTGATCCACTGGGGGCACGCGAGACGGTGGAAGGCGTCTCCGCGTCGGTGCTTCGCGACCTTCACGGCTACGTCGTCAGTCCCTCGCGCACGGTCGTCGTCGCCGCGGGGCCCGTCGACGCCAAGTCGCTAGCGCGTTGTTTCAGCGGCTCACGAGCCCGACCAGAGGTCGACGATTCGCCCCACATTCGACATCACAGACTCGCTGTAGACCCGCCCGGCGCGAGCATCGATGGCCGCACACCTCGTGCGTTTCCGCAGCTCGCCGCCGCCTGGGTCTTGCCCGATGTGCGCTCGCCCGCATCTCTGCCGTTGTCGGTGGCAGCACGCGGGATCGGGCAGCTGCTGGCGAACAGCTCGCCGCAGACCCTCGGCGTGCATATTCCGCGCAAAGGCTCGAGCCTCTTCGTTCTGATCGGGCCTGGCACTTCCGACCCGCGCAGCGAAATGAGACGGCTGCGCAGCCTTCCCGAGCGCTTCATCGAGACCTTCGACATCGACGACCTTCGAAGGACCTGCGAGATCGAGCAGATGACGTCACTGGACGCGGTCAACGTCCCCGCGTGGCTCGGTGACGCGATCGTGACTCACCACGAGCCTTTGCGGCCCTGGCACGACTTGGCGCGCCTGCGATCGCTGGGCGCCGAGGAGCTACGGCTGACGACGAGCGCGTACCTTGCACAAGAGCGCGCACTTCAGGTGCAGCTCACGCCCGAGCCGCACACGCCCCCGCTCGCCGCCGCGAAACGGAGACCGCCGCCGAAGGTTCGAAGCGCGCTGCCCGAGGTCGAGCGGCTCGAGAACGGCATCATCTACGCGCCGCTCGAGTCGTTCGCGTCGATGACGTCGAGCATCGAGGCCGTCATTCCTACGGGGGTGTTTGGCAGTTGGGATGCCTCGGTGCGCGCGAGAGAGCTCTTCGAAGAGGGCCTGTGCGATCCACTGACGAGCGTCACGCTCGAACACCACGGCCTGGTGGTAACGACCCGCTGCCATGGCGACACGCCCGAGAGGGTACGTCACCTGGTCACTCGCGTCGCAGAGCTCCTCGACAGCGACCTGCCTGCCGAGGTCACGCCACAGGTCGCTCGCGAGGAGCAGCGAGCGTCCGTCATCCGCGGTGCCCTCGGCGACTGCACCGTCCAATGGAGCGGACGGTCACCGATCATCGCCATCAGCGGCATGGCCGTGACGACTGAAGAGCGCAGCGAGCTGGCCGAGCTCACGCTGGACCCTGTATCGCCTACGCGACGAGCTCGCACCGTGCTCGGAACCCCGAGCTGGCGGCCCCGGGTGGTGCAATCTCCCTTCCTGCCGCTCGGCTTCGTCGCTGTTGGCTTCGCGATGCCGACGCTCGGCGACGCAGAGGCGAGCGCATGCGAGCTGTTCTGCAGGCTACTCGGTGGCGAATCGGGTTGGCTCTTTGAACGCGTGCGCAATATGCTCGGCCTCGTGTACGACATTCGCGCCGAATACATTTGTGCCGCCGAGGGTGGCTGTCTACTGGTCACTGCGATAACGCCGGCGCAGCCACACGAGGTGTACGAGGAGACGCGGAGCGTGCTCGAAGCCGCTGTCGAGGCAGCCGAGCACACCAAAGAGATCGAGCTTGCCAGGGCGCGGGCGGTCGGAAACGTGGTCGCGACGATGTCTTCTCCCGACACCGCGAGCAGTTGGCTGGCTCTCGGAGAGACCTGTTCAGCGCAATTGAGCCCAGGTCGTTGGATCGAGCGACTGCGGTCGACGAAGGCAGCCGACGTTGCCGCCGCCGCGGAGCGCTGGATTGCCCCAGGCCCTACGTCTGTTAGCCTGATCGTGCCTCGAAGAAATGGGTGACTCGACGCAACCCAAACTGAGCGAGCGAGCGCGGGTTGTTCTCAATGGCAACCTCGTCGAAGTACGCAACCTCGACACGCAGCAGTCGATCTCCGCCGACAAGCGCTTGGCGTTTCTCGCCCGGCAGCTAGATGGTCGAACGAGCCTGCCCCAGCTGCTGCAAGCTGCGCATGCACACTCTATCGCGCTAAAGGCCACGGAAATCGAGTTCGTGGTGCAGAGGCTAGCCGCCATCGGCGCCCTCGACCTTGCTGCGCCCACGGAGTTCACCGCACCCGAGAACGAGTGGGACGACGACGACGACGACGACACGATCCTGTCCGCCACGACGGGCCACGAGTGGGACGACGACGAGGGCGAACACGACCAGCAACTCCGGGACGCGGGCCGGCGCCGTTTCGACGCACGCATGGCCGACTTCGGTATGCGCGACGATGCGTTCCGCGAGGTCCCCGAGCCGCCTCACACGGAAATGGTCCGCGCGGAGCAACGCAGCGTCGAATCAGCGTGGCGCGCCGAGAGCCGGCGGATGTTCAACGCCGCGCTCGTCATGTACAAGCAAGGCCTCGTCATCGAGGCGATTCGCTACCTCAAGGCCCTGATCGAGCTCGACCCCGAAAACGTCGAGGCCCGCTCGATGCTCGAGATCATCAACGGCGAGATGCGCCGACGCGGAGCCACCTCGCTCGAGGCGATGCAATCCGAGCTGATGCGAGAGATCGGCGCGCACGAGCAAGACGACGACGAGGACGACGAAGAAGACGACGAAGAAGAAGAGGACGACGAGGACGACGCGGTGCCACCGGCTGGGTCACACCTACCCAAGCCGTCCATTGGCCGACGCCTGCTCAAGTGGGGAATACGGCTAGGCGTCGTCGGCGTGCTGGCGCTGATCGCGTCGCTCATCCCAGTGCAGCTGAGCGCCAAGCACGACTGTACACTACGCCCCGCTAGGCGCCGGGCCGTGCGGCCGACGATCGACGGGCTGATCGGCGAGGTTCTCAAAGGCGAGGGCGAGCGTGTCAAGAAGGGCGAGCTCGTGGTGAAGCTCGACAAGACGGATCTCGAGCGACAGCTGCAGTCGGGGGTAGCCGAGATCGCGGCGGTAGACGCGGAGATCAAGCGGCTCAAGCGCGGCGCGACCAAGGAAGAACGGGTCAGCGCGTGGCGTGAGGTCAGATCCAAGTTGTTGGCGGTGCGCATCAAACGCGGTCAGTGCAGACGCCTGCGACGGCTGGTGCGGCAAGGCGTGGTAGCGCGCGACAAGCTACGAACCTGCACCGACGATCTTCGGCAACGTCAGGCGGCGGCAGCGGAGCAGCGTGCACGGCTTTCGGTGTTGACCAAGAAGCCGTCGCCGGAAGAGCTCGCCCAGCTCGCTGCCAAACGTGACGCGCTGGTCGCAAAACGCCGTCTCGTCGAGGACCAGCTCAAGGGAACGATGGTCTACAGCCCCATCGAAGGCACGATCGTCACTCGAAAGCTCAAAGAGAGGCTAGGCAGTCGCGTTCAGAAAGGCGAAACGCTGTTCGAAGTGGCCGACTCGAGCACGATGGATGTAGAGGTAAAGGTCGCCGAGGAGGACCTCGACATCATCAAGGTTGGCCAGCCGGTGGAGTTGAAGGTGACGAGCATGCCGGAGCGATCGTTCACCGGAAAAGTCGTGGCGATCGCTGCGAAGGTCGAGGTCGACAGCACCACCAAGAAGCGCTACCTCGTCGTACGCAGCCGCGTCAGCAACCCCAAGCGGCTCCTTCGTCCAGACATGACCGGTGTCGCCCGGATCGATGGCGGCAAGACCACGCTGCTCTATCAGATCCTGCGCCGCGTGATCCGCACCATTCGCCTCAACTGCGTGCTCTGAGCGCTGCTAGCTCGCGTCGTGGAAGACCCACGGCGAGTATCGGCCGGGAGCGATAACGCCCTCCGGATCCGCCGCACGCTTCAGTTGCCGCACGAATCGCCAGTACGGTGAGTCGTTCGCGCCGAGGTGTCGAAATGAATCGATGCTGCAGCGAAACGGCGGATAGCCGGCGGCGATCCCGCGCTCGACCAATGCGTTGTTGCAGCGCGCCGCGCGCTCTCTCTCGCTCGCATCGTCGCGATCGTAGAGCACGACATTCGTCAGCAGCGCTGCCCGCCCGGTCAGCAACGTAAGGTTGAGCATCGGCTCGAACTGGTACTCCGCCGAGATCTCCTCGATCAAACGCTGCAGCCTTCGTACGTGCTCTCCAGTAAGCGGACAGATCGGCGCGAACCAGTACATACCGATGCCATTGTCGAGCGGGTCCAGCGACTCCTCGTGCGGCTCTCGGCGCAACCGCCACTGAGTTCCGAGCAGTGTGTTGTTGCTGGGGATCCCGGCCATCAACGTGAGCATCGTCCGCGCACGCTCGACCAACGTACCCAACCGATCGACCACTGGCAGCCTGGTGCGCGCGAGCACACGAAGTGCGCGCAGCCCCCACTCGAGCTTCCTCGGGGTGACGAACTGCACTCGCGTGATCCCGCGCAGCGCCCGCTTCAGCTCCCGTTGCTGAGCTTGCACCTGGTCATGGGTGCCATAGAACGCGCTGTTGCCAATCCAGCCCTGAATGAACGGGTACCGCGCGCGCATGCGGCGACGCACCGACTCGGGCAGCGGCGTCTGGCCATTGGTCTCGTCCCACGGATAGAACTCCATGGCGGCCAGCGCCTTGTAGTCGTTGGCCAGGTGCAGCGCCGTGTGTATGACGCCAGACAAGCGCAGCGGCCGAAGCGCTTCGATGAGGTCTTCAAGCTGTTCGTCTTCGACGCCGAAGAAATAGACCGACATCGTCTCCGGCTCCGGCATCAGCTCCAATGTCAGCCGCGTCACAACGCCGAAATTCGACTGGCTGAACAACCCGTCGAGCGATGGTCCAACTCCCCACTTGTAGAGGTTTGTCGCGGCCGCATCGAGATGACCGAGGCCGGTGGTGATCACGTCCCCGTTGGGCAAGACGACTTCCAACGCCGAGCAATGCAAGAACCGGTCTGCGTACACGCCGAAGGTGTCACCACGTTCGAGGCAGTTTCCGACGATGCTCACGTCGCGCCCCGCCCCGGTGCAATCGAGCATCAAGTCGATCTCGTTGTCGTCCAGATACTCGGCGAGCTGCCCCTGGGTTACCCCGGGCTCGATCACCGCATAGGCCAACTCCTCGTTGACCTCGACGATCTTGTTCATGAGGCTCAGGTCGAGCACGGCTTGCCCCGCCGTCGGCGGACAGGCTGCCCCCAAACCCCAGTTTCGTCCCCGGCTGATCGGGTAGAGCGGCACCGCGTGCTGGCTCGCGATCTTGACGGCGGCGACAACCTCGTCGCGGCAGGTCGGTCGCAGCACGGCCAGCGGTTGCGGTGCTTCGACCAACGTCGATCGCCCATACTTCGCTACGACGTTGGCGTCGCGCGAGACTCGGTCTGGCGCGAGCGCAGCGGCCCACGCTGCGCATGCATCGGCGATCGGCATGATTTGACTCGCACTTGAGTGACGGGCAGTATTTCCCGAATCGTCGCTACTATAGATCAGTCTAGCGCTCGTTAGGTCCGATGGCTTTGCATCGTCGCTGGTGGGTTCCCCCCATCGAGTTCGCGGGTGGTTTGCCTCCAGCCGAGTGGTGCGGCGTTTTGCTGAGCCTGCAGCAGCGCAGCTCCGCCTTTCAGCCGGCGCATCGTCCCCTCGTGCCGTGCCGACTCGATCACCTGCGCTGGATCGAGCTGCCCACAGCCAATGTCGCGCTCGATGACGGACGAGTCGTCACCGTCGATCACGAGCTCATCGAAAGCGACGTCCTACAGCGAGTGCTCCGTCGTTGTGACGGCACGCGCACCGCCGAGGAGGCGGTGCCCGACGCAGCTGGTCGTGAAGCGCTCGAGCTATTGATCGACGCCGGCCTCGTCCTGCTCGTCGCTCATCCGCACACCTGCGGTCGGGGGTACCGCTCGTACTTGCTGCCGGCGGCGCGCATCTCCGAGCTCTTGGCAACAACGGAGCTGCACGTGCTCGGAGACGGTGTGATCGCGCGCGAGCTACTCGACGTGCTCGCTCGCTATGGAGCGCGACGGGTGCGCTGGATCTGTTCGGGCGTGGCCGGCGCCGGCGACCACAATAGCTGCGCCCGCTACGCGGCGCGGCTCGCCTCGACGCGCGGCGAGCTGACGTTGAGCCTGCACGACGTCGGCGACAGCGACATCGCGCCGGAGCGCCATCGAGATCAGAACAAACCTCTGACGTTGTTCGCCTTCGAAGGCTATGACAGCAGCACGGCAGAGGTGGCGATGCGCTACGGTCGCCGACTTGGCGACTCGCCCTACCTCTATTCGGTGCTCGTCGGCTCCGAGCTGCTGATCGGAGTCGCGCTCGATCGCACAGCGGTCTGTCTCGAATGTACGCTGCTGCGCCTGCCAGGTGTCGTCGCGGGCTACGAGGCGCACTGTCAGCACCCTGACGATCTGCGCCGCAGCGCCCACGGCATCGCCCACATCAACGCCTTGCTGATGACCATGTACGCGTCTCGCTACTGCTCCAGATCGCCGGGAATGATGTACTTTCGGCGCGCGCTGGGTGTGGTGGAGAGCGATCCCGGCTCGATGGGGTTTCCCAGGCCGCTTCTACCCCACCCGCGTTGTCGACGATGCAATCCTCCGCAGGTGTTCGCGACGCGCGAGCAGCTAGCTCGTCACGTTCGCGAGGAGACGGCGGCCAAGGCGCCCGCGCAGGTCATGTCAGGGCCCCGCGGACAGGGACCGGCATTCGAGAGCGCTGGCGACATCGCCGCGCTAGCTCAGCCGAAGCGGCGCGGTGACGCGGGCACTTTCGCGCGAGCGGGCACGTCCCGCGGCCTCGTGCGCCGCATCAAGAGCCTGATCGGTGGCCCAGGCGCGCCGATCGCGTCCATTGCAGCGATACGGCGCGGCTACTGGATGTACACCCTCGACGTGGAGGGGCGCGCGAGAGGTGCAGGAGCAGGCAGCGACGCGAAGGCGCGCTGGCAGCAAACCGCGCTGGACGCGCTCGCCGACTACGCCGCCCGGCAGTGGGCGCCACATGGGGAGGTCGGCAAGCGCCGCACGGCGATGGTGCGAGCGCGCTCGATCGTAGACGGCAGCCTCACCACGATCACCGCGAGGGAGCTTTGCCGCCGTCTCGAAAGCCCACTCGCCTGCGCTGTCGCCGCGGGCACATCTGCCGATGACGCCATCGAAGCAGCGACGCGGCGCCTGGTGCAACAGAACGTGTGTCGCCAATGGCTCGCCGGCACACGTCGGGGCAGGCTCTGCCAGCCGACACGGGTATCGGAGCCCGAGCTGGTCGCGATCGACGACACGTGCGTCGTGGTGGGCATAGCGCGATCGGACGGCGACGAGCTCATCGTTGCCGGAAGCGGCGAGCAGCTGCAAAGCGCCATCGACAATGCGAAACGAGAGCTCGATGTGCTCGCGCTCGCGCACGACGAGGGCATCGATCTGTCAAGGTACGACGGCAGCAGGGGCGAGCGATCGGTGGACCGTGGTCGACCTCGGTTCTCGCCACTACAAGACGGTGCTGCAGCAGCTCGGATGCTCGACGTCTCCGACCTGATCGCGATCGATCTGACGACACCCGACCTCTTCGACTACTGCGAGGTCGAAGTCTGGGCCGTTAGCAAGACGAGCGCGTAGGACTCGCGTCGCGGCCTCGTGCTCGCGCGCGTGCCCCTGAGATAGCGTTCGGCGCGCGCGATCGCGGCATGGCTGCGCCGCATGATCGACGACGTGTAGATCTGATGGCGCGACGCTGGCGCGCTGTCGAGCAGACGATCGCGCGCGGCGCGCACCTGCTGCCAAGCCCAGCGCGCCTCGCGCACCTGACCGCGCGTGGCGAGCACGAGGCCCAGATTCAGCCAAACGGTGCAGTTGTTAGCGCCAACACGCGTACCGAGCCTCAGCAACTGCTCGGCCCGAGCGACGTCGCCACGGCGTGCGAAGATCAGGGCCATGTTGTTGAGCGCGCCTTCGAGCCGGCGAGCGCGCGGCGCGAGCGCGCCGTAGGCAACGAGGGCCGCTTCGTCGTGGCCGCGCCGCTGCAGACGCAACGCCCGCCGAAACTCGCGCGTGGTCGCGTCCGCGTCGAAGAAATAGGCACAGCCCCACAACGGGCACGCCAACGCCATGAAAACTATGGCGCTGGCGGTCTGCCGCGACATCCATGGCATCCGTCTCATTGTGGTAGTCGGACGCTCGGAACGCAACAGGTGGGGGCCACCGTCACCCAATGCCCAACTGCTGGCAGGCATCAACCAAGGGCTGATGCGCACCGCGACTGGCGCAGATCACGCCGCGATTTTGTTCGAGTGTCCGACCATGTCGGAAATCGAGCGCCTTCCCATGCACGTCGGTGACGACTGCGTCGGCCTCCCGAGCCACGATCAAACCCGCCGCGTGATCCCAGATCTTCTCGCGGTAGTCTGCGCGCGTGGGGAGGCGTAGGTACGCGTGGGCATCCCCACGCGCGACGAGCGCGTACTTGCACTGGCTATCCATGCGCACTGGCTCGCCAGCGACGAATGGCACGTGAGCCACAATACGAGCGGCGTCGGCATGCTTCGAGTGTGCCGACTCTACCGACTCGCAAACCTGCAGCGCGTCACCCGAAGCGATCGAGCGGGCTTTGATCCGTACCGCACGCTCGACGTCCCCGCCCGGCAGCTGCCAAGCACCAGCGCCCGCCAGGGCGACATACAACGTCCCGGCCGAGTCGACGACGTTGGGGTCGACGCCGAGATTGGGACAGCACAGCGCTCCCAGGGTGACCTCGCCTCCCTCGATCAGCGCGAGAGCGATGGCGTAGTGCTGGCCACGCAGGAAACCCTTCGTGCCGTCGATGGGATCGAGCGTCCAGTAGCGCTCGGCACTGCCATCGTGGCAGGCCGAGTCGATCGCCTCGAGCAGCTCGGCACGTGCGATCGGCAAGCCTCCCGGACCGGAGACTGCGTCGACGACAGCGTCGGTGAGCGCGGAGGCTTCAGCGCGACGCAAGAGGTCGGCGCGCTCTTCGCCGACGATCGGCACCTCGCTCGATGCGAGTCGCGCTGCGACGAGTCCCTGCACCGCGAGGTCGGCGACAGTCACCGGGCTGCGGTCATCCTTGAGGGCGACGCGCAAACGCTCCACCCCCTGTTGCAGAGCTCGCGACATCTTCGCGGCCGCTGAGAGCGTCGCGATGATGTCGGCGACCAGCGGCGCGCGCGAATCGGACTGTGGTACTATCGCCATGTTGCCTCCTCGAGGCTGCAAAAACGCAGCGCGAGCGGTGGAATGTACCCCATCGTACTCGCGAGCGTCTGTTCTCTCAGCGACCCATGACCGACCAGCCCAACTCGGACCTGGACCCTAGCGAGGAGCTGCTCGAGCTCGTCCGTGTGAGCGGCGAGTACGACGCCCGCATCGACGATTCGGTGTCCGGTCGTGTCACCAACCTGAGCCGCACGGGGTTCTTCGTCTCGACCGAGCAAGCGCTCGAGCTGAAGCAGAACCTGAAGCTGTCGATCGATCTTGAGGGGGTTCGTATCGAGGTCGAAGCGAGAGTGACGTGGCTTGCCCCTGGAGAAGGAGCCGGCGTCGAGCTCACCCGTATTGGCAACGCCCACCGCGCCCACCTCGAGCAGTTTTTGCGGTCGAGAGTCCGCGAGCTCAAGCGAAGCGCGAGAGAGCAACCGAAGTAGTGCAATGCTGCGTGTTTGTTTGACACACGGTGCCGCAGCTGTATCATGGGGCGATGCTTAAGCCGCCCGTCTGGTGCCTCGTCGCGGCTTTGCTTTTCTCGTCCGAGGCCTCGGCGCAGGAGATTAGCTCCCGCGATCGTCTCTTCAATATCCAGCGCTTCTCGCAAGCGATGGGCGCGGGCCGCTTCATCACGGTCGAGCCCTCCGTCCCCAACAAGCACCTCAGCTTCTCGATCTCGTACTACGCCACGTACGCCGAGAGCCCGCTGCGTCTGTTCGGCAAGAACGAATCGAAGAAGAGCTGGGTGCAGGCCCTCGTCGCCCACTCTGTCGGTATTTCGTTCGGTCTGTTCGACCGACTGCAGATCGGGGTCGCGTTCCCCTACACGATCACGGAAGTGTGCGGGAAGGCCGATAATCCGCCGCCCAAGGAGGACAATCTGAGGGCGCCCAACCGTGATTGTCGCTCCGACAGCGAGATCGGCATGGCCAGCGATCTCTACGGTGGCGGCTTCAACGACATGATCCTGTCCCTCAAGGGGACGATTCTGAGGAACCGCAGTGGCGGGCTGGGGCTCGCGGTCGGCGTGGACCTGACGTTGCCGATCGACAGCGGCGGGCCGTTCCGCGGCTACAACAACACCCCCGATGATTTTGGCGAGAGCACCCGATACATCGCAGACAACTCGATCGCGGTGACGGTCGCTCCGCGCCTGATGGTCGATTTCGTCTCTGGCCCGTTCCGCGTGGCAGCGAACCTGGGAGCAAGATTCCAACGTTCGTTCGTGTTCCTGCCCGACGACGACGAGCTCAAGATCGGCAACGAGTTCCTGTTCGGCTTGGGCATGGACTATCGCGTGCTGCCATCGCTGACGATCGTCGCCGAGGTCTGGGGTGCGACGCTGCTCGCGTTCAACGGCCGCACCCGTGAGACCCCCCTCGAGGCGCTCGCCGCCGTGCGCTGGCGTGCCACCGAGAACTTCGGTCTGGTCGCCGGCGGTGGTGCTGGTCTGGTGCGCGGCTACGGCGCTGGACGAGCACGCGCATTCGCTGGGCTGACCTACGACTTCGCAGTGGGCGCCAAGGCGCTCAAAGACTCCGATGGCGATGGGATCGATGACAGCGTAGACAAGTGTCCGTCCCAGGCCGAGGACCGCGATGGGTTCCTCGATGACGACGGCTGCCCAGATCCTGACAACGACAACGACGGCGTCCCCGACAAGCAGGACAAGTGCCCGCTCGTGTACGCGAAGACCCCCGACGGTTGCCCGGCGAAGGTCTCGGACACCGATGGCGATGGCATCAACGACAACGTCGATAAGTGCCCGACCGAGCCCGAGGACAAGGACGGCTTCCAGGACGAGGATGGCTGCCCGGACAATGACAATGATGGCGACGGCATCGCTGACTCGGTCGACAAGTGCCCTAACGAGCCAGAGACGGTAAACGGCTACAAGGATGCTGACGGTTGCCCGGACACGCCGCCCAAGCCCCAGGTCAAGGCGCTAGCAATTCCAGAGATTTACTACTTCGATCAGGGCAAGACCACGCTCGACGCCGCGGCCAAGACGAGCCTCAAGCAGGTCGCCGCTCGGATCAAGGCGCATCCGGGCAAGCCGCTGCTGCGCATCGAGGGCCACTCGGACTCGTCGGGGCGACGCCGAACCAACTATCGGCTGTCCGCCAAACGCGCGGCTTCCGTACGGGCCTTCCTGATCAAGCAGGGTGTCCCCGCCAAGCAGCTTCAGGCCGTTGGCTATGGCGCGACGCGTCCGCTCAAGCCCAACACCAGCGACGCCAACCGTCGGCTCAATCGTCGCGTGGTAATCATCGTGATTACGAAGTGATGCGCCAGGCGCGCGACTTCCTTTCTCGCCGCCTATCGTCCGTAATCTAGCAGACAAATTTTTCTGCGATTGCCCCTTTACGGGCTGTATTTCCATGCTAGTCTGATCCGTACTTCGAACACGACTTCGGGATGCACCGCCTCAGCGAAAGCTAGTCGGAGCTCTGTGCCACCCTAAGGCGCTGCTATGGGTGATCACACACGACCTGAGGATCAACATGCACAAGGGATTGCTCTCTCTGGCCCTCCTTGCCCCGATCGGGCTCCTGGGCTGCTCTCACCCGCAACAGAACAAGATCGGACGTGAAGTTCAGGCGGTACACTCGTCATCGGCGGGTATCCTGGACTTCCTCAAGAAGCACGACTCCGACCACGTCTACGCCGTAGACGCCCAGTTCACTCAGTCACCGCCCCCCGGCAACGACTCGTTCATCACCCTCTCGGGCATCAAGAGCACTCTGGCAGTGGCCAACGTGTTCCAGCCCGCGGGCGGCTTCGTTGGCGCCCTCGAGGTTTCGCCCGATGGCGACACCGCAGTGATGGCTGGCCGCGGCCCCAGTGGCAATCGCGCGATCATCATCGGTGGCCTGAAGTCGGGTAACCCCCATGAGATTGCTGCAGTTCCACTGCCGCACCCGACGCTCTCGTTCGCCTTCTCACCGGACGGCACCTATCTGAGCGTTGGCTACGACTTCGTGCCCGACGCCAAGATCACCGTCATCTCCGGCCTACCCAACAACCCCACTGTCGCTTACACGTTCAACCTCGGCGTGAGCGCTGCCTCCGCGGCAGTGGTCGAGAGCCAGCAGTTCAGCCACGACGGCAAGCAGCTCTTGGCAACGGTTGGCACGTATCCGGGTGGGCCGCCTCCCGGCGTCATCTTCGGCCAGGAGCGTCGTCTCCTCGTCCTCGAGAACGTGCACCCCGACTCGACGCCCGTCGTCACCGGCAACCTGCTTCTGCCCGACACCAACCCCGCCCTGCCGCCGCTACCCCAGTTCGCTGGACAGCCGACCGGCAAGGCTCTCGGCGAGGCCGCGCTGCTCTGCGACGGCGACTCGGCCATCATGCCCGTCTCCGGCGTCTTCACGCCGCCCGTATCCAGCCCCGACGCGCGCATCTTCCTGATCAAGGGAATCAAGTCGGGCAACCTGCAGATCGTCAAGACGCTCGGCCCCGCCGACGGCGTTCCGCCTGAGCTGGTCCAAGTCGCTGTGGCCCCCGATTGCGATCGCGCGGTGATGAACTCCACCGGCGTGTTCGCGGTGGTGAGCGGCCTGTCGGATCCGACCTTCAGCAATGTGACGGTCACGGTCACGCCTGCCAGCAACTACGCGAGCGGTCCGTCCGAAGCGGACGTCACGCCTGACAACACCACGCTCGTCGCCGTGCACCCGCGCAAGCCGTTCCCCACGCCGCCGGCCGCCGCGACCAACTGGTCGTTCGCCAGCAACACGCTCACGCCCATCGGCCCGGTGCTGCAGGGCCCCTTCCGCGGCAGCGTCGCGACGAAGGACCACCTTGTCGACGCGTTTGATGCGGGCCTGAGCGACTACACGGCTCTGTTCACGTCCGGCTCGACGCAGAACCTGCTGCAGCTCAAGATCAACCTCGCCATCAAGCACGCCGACCACGGCCGCTACCGCGCAGCCAGCGCGGTGCTGAAGTCGTACCAGCGCCGCGTCAAGCGGCTCAAGCAACACGGCGCGCTCTCTGCGACCCAAGCGACCGTGCTCGACTCGCTCGCCCAGGTGGGCCGCGATCGCCTGCCGAAGAAGCAGGGCCACGGAAACTGCGGACACTAAGCTCCGCTAGGCTCCGCTAAAGAAGAAAAGGCCGCGGCACACTGCCGCGGCCTTTTTTTTTCTGTGACGCACACTGCGCGTGGATCTTACTGCGGGATGTCGTATTGTATTCCCCATGACATGCACATACCTCGCAGTTACTGACGGGGCCGGCACCGTCGCGGCCAGTCTGCGCGAGGCGAGCTTCTGCCGAAGCATCCTCGAAAGCCGCGGGATCCGGACAGCCGGCTGCGTCGTGCTGTCGCTGCACCAGTCGAGACGGGCGCTGCTCGACGAGCTGTGCGAGAACCGCAACCTCAAGGTGGTTCACTTCTTCGTCGAATCGCCCCGGCAACCATCCGGAACCCAGCTGTATTTTCTGATGAAATGGCTCGGCGCTGGGTTGCGAGAGCGTCGCCCGGACATCCTGCAGATCGCGTCGGGCGACTACGCGACCCACGAACCTGCCTGGTTCCTCGACAACAACCCGCCGCTCGACGCCTGCGTTCGCTACGACCCCTACTGGTCCGTGCTTGCGCTATTCGAACGCGCCGACGCCAAGCGTGGGCTGCTCGACCGCGTCGGCAGCTTAGTATTTCGAACCGAGCCCAAGGGGGCCGAATACGTCGAGACGCCAGCGGAGCCGTGGCCAGCGTGCGAGCGATTTGCCGAGCTCGACATCATCCCACCGCCTTGGAAGTACGGCGCAGATGATGGACACCATCCGTACTACTACACGACCTCCATCGGCTGCGCGTACAAGTGCGGGTTCTGCCACTGCAGAAACTACGTCGCGAGCATGCGCTACTTCTCCACCGACCGGGTCATCGACGATCTCAGCCACATCAACGACGTGTTCGTCGCGGCTGACAAGCGCGGCGAAGCAGACCACGGCCTCTTCCGGGGAATCGACAAGACCACCGGCCTTCACGAGCTGAAGATCATGTTCTTGATGGACCTGCTCTTCACCGCTCGACCAAAGAGCAAGCTCGACGAGCTGCTCGACCGAATGGCTGCCGAACAGTTCGCGCTCCACTTCGGCTTCGAGACGCGAGCCGAGAGCATCAATGGCGAGATGCTGCAGCACCTCTTTGATGCCGGCTTCCGCATGGTGACGTTCGGTCTCGAGTCGTCGGGGCCCGAAACGCTACGTCGTCTCGGCAAGGTCGTGCACAAGAGAGGTATCGACGGCGAGTACAAGCGCGAAGAAGGCTACCTCGAGCGCCTTCGCAGCGTCGTGACGACAGCAAACGAGATCGGGTTTCATACTGGCTGCGGAATGATGTTTGGCATTCCCGACCAAAGCGCAGACGAGTTTCGCGAAACGGTGCGCTTCGCCAAATCGATCGGCGCAGACGACACCAACCAGAATCTGCTGGCCCTAGTGCCAGGGCTCCTCCTGTTCGACCAGCGGCGAGACGAATACCTGCCGCGTCTCGAGAAGAGCCTGCTGCAGATCCATGACGCCGAATACGACATCGGTGACGTCTGGGAGGTCATAGAGAACCGATGGGATCCGGCTCCTATGGTTGGACTGATCATCCCTGGCGTTCGAACGCTACTGCACGCTCCCACGCTCGACCTCGACACGCTGATGATGCCGGCCGTTGCCTCCGTCACCAATCCGACACCGTTGATGGACATCGCCCCCGCGACTGCGCCGATGTTCCGCTTCGCCGAACAGCCACTGAGCACGTACGAGCACTGGCTCGAAGCAAGCCCGCTGCACGTCACGGTCCTCGGCGGCAAGCCTCGCTCGAGCGAGACTCCGGCGCCACGCGGCAAGGAGGACCCGCTCAACGCGGTCTGTGACAGCCCCACGATCAGCATCAGGCTCATCGAAAACGGCGATGGCGAGCTTGTCGACGAGCCGCCCGCGACGCTGCCACGCAGCTCCAACCGCTACTGCATATGGCTGTTGGATGTCGCCAACGAGCACGACCTCGAGGCATTTGATCGACTCAACGCGCGCGCGGCTCGTACCGGCTACCTCAGAATGCCTGGCTGGCTGACAGAATCGTGGTTCTTGTTCTTGGACAGCTGCCGCTGGGCGGCCGAGCCCTGCCCTTCGACGCAAGGGTTTGTCGTCGCCCTTTCTGACGACAGCGGGCGCTTCTCGCCATGCATGAGCGGCTGCGGTCTGGTCGATGCCACCACGCCGAGCATGGACGCCGTAGGGCAGGCGTTCGAGCGGATCCTGAACGAGACGACCGCACGCAGAGGCTGCGAGTCGTGCGTCGCATTCGAGCGATGCTCGCGCTGCCTGTGTACGGCGCCGCTTTCCGAGGAGCAGTTTTGTGACCTGCAACGGCGTCGGGCAACGCGCAGCATGGTCGTAGAAGCGTTCCACACCGGCCACGAGATCTACATCGACCTTCATCGTCACATGCAGGACGGCGCGCCAACCGACAACTTCGAGATCTCTATTCCCTTCGTCGCGAACGCCGGATTGACGTTCGACGACGCGGTAGAGCAGTGCGGTCCGCCAGCCGAACCCATCAACACCAGCAATCCGTACTCTGTCTGGCGCAGCGGCGACCAGTACTGCATGCGCGCCGCGCTGACCCTACGCGTGTTCGAGATCTCGCCAGAGCTCGCGCAGTATTGCGAGATGCGGCAGCGAGGCTATTCCGTGTCGCAGGTCGACGAGTTCATGGGCAACGAGGGGCACGAGGTCACAGGCTGCGAGGAGCTGCTCGCACGGATGCTGAGCTAACGCTTCGTAGCTGCTCGATGCAAACCTATCGATTGGCAGGCGACGTTCGCGTATCGCTGCGGCCATGTGTCGAGCACAGCGGCAATCAATTGCTGATCGCGCTGCCTGGACGCGAGATGGTCGTCGACGACGCACAGCAGGTGCAGACGCTATGGAGCGTCCTGCAGGCCACGCGACGGCCGGTCAACGCGGACGTGGCGGCGCGCCGTGTCGGTCTGCCAGCGGACGAAGTCTCAGCCTTCTTGGAGGAGCTCGCCGAGCTGGGTGTGTTGTTGCCCGTCGATGGCTCGGCTCAGCTCGTCAAGCGCCCCGCGCCCTACTGGCATCTGGTTCCGGACACTAGATCGCGGTCGACCAGTGGCACGGTGCACATCGCGGCAGACGACGAGCGCATCGCGCAGAGCGTCGCGGAGGCGTTGCGAGGGTCGATGGAAATCGCCACCGCTTCGCTGACCTCGACCAAGCTCGGGCGACGGGTCCTCGCGATCCTCGCCACGCCTGACACCGCCGTGCTCGAAAAGATGTTGGTGCTAAACCGCGCGGCGCGTCAGGGACGTGCCCGCGTGCTGTTTGCCGCCGTCGTCGGAAGCGAGGTATGGGTCGGTCCGCTCGTCACGGACAAGACGCCCACCTGCTTCGAATGTCTCGCGCTTCGGACGGGATGGTTCCGCTGGGGGTTGTGCCAGGAGCTGCAACAGCCACAGCTCCCCACACCAGCGGCGATGATGGCGAGCCTTGTCGTCGCCGAAGCAACGCTCCAATGGGCGTGCTCAGCGCAACCGGGCGACCGTGTGACAGTGACACGACTGATCGATGGCGCGCGATCAGTGTCCAGCCTGATCTCACATCCGCTATGCACCGCTTGCCGTGGAGCAGATCAGCTGACCCCGCCTTCGCCCCAACGACAACTTCGCGCGTACGCCACACCCACTGACCCCGCAGCGCCCCCACGCTCGGTTCAGCGTCAAGTCGAGCGGCTGGTCGCCCCTGCTCTCGGCATCTTCAACGCCGCGGTGCGTGACGCGAGTGGCTACCACATCGAAGTCAACACCTGGCAGGGCCCGCTGGTGAGCTCGAACGACGCCACTCCCGCGGCGCGCGCCTCGTTGCTGGCGGCGGCCGAAGCGGTCGAGCGCTACTGCATGTTCTCCGTCCCACCGGCGGTGCGTGCACACACGCAAAAATCACTGGCAGGGCAAGCCATCGACCCCGATGAGCTGACCCTCTATCACCAATCTCAGTACGGCGCCCAACTGCTGGCTCAGCCGTTCGACCCGCTTCGAGGCTACGACTGGAACTGGTGTTTCGACTTGACCGATGACGGGGCGCAGCTCGTACCGCACGACTTCGTGCGCTTAGTGCCATGGCACGAGAGACCGATGGTGCTCAACACGAGCAGCGGCGTTGCCGCCCACACGCGTCTCGCTGCGGCCATCCAAAACGCTGTCCTCGAGCTCCTCGAACGCGACGCCATATTGTACTGGTGGCTTCGGGGCAAAGCTCCGCCGACCATCGTCGCCGAAACGTTACCAGGCGGCGCGCTGCAACGGCTGCGACAGCTGGAACAGTCGCTGAACGCGGACGTGCGCCTGCTCGACTTGACCACGCAGCTCGATGTCGTGACGGTGCTCGGAGCGCTCGTCTTCGTGCCGATCGACTCACCAGCGGGACCAGCATGCTGGCTGGCCTCTGCGGCACGCGCTGATGTGGAGGGAGCCATCGAGCATGTGCTCGACGAGCTCGAAAGCGTAGGCAGGCTGTTTACCGCGGGCATTCTCGACGAGGTGCCGCTCATGGAGCATCCGACACGGCCGGCGGAAGTGCTCAAGCTCTACGCGACACCCGGCCACCACTCCACCGCGGATTGGTTTGGTCGTGGAGCAGGTGGAGCTTTTTCATCGCGCCGCTCGCGTACGCTCACCTTGGACGAACTCGTGGCCTTCCTCGCTGACCACGGGCATACTGTGAAGTGGGTCGACATCACGACGACCGACATTTCGCACAACACGTCACTGCGCGTCGTGCGGGCGTTGGTACCGGGACTTCTACCACTGCACTTCGGCACGCCACGCCTTGGACGGTCCCGACTGTGGCGTCACGGCGTTGCGTCGCTGCCGAGCAGGGGTTGGTTACCTCCCCCCGTCGTGTAGATGACGAATCAAAAGGACTGACGGTGGTCGCATTTCATGGACGCGGCGGCGAGTACGACGCTCTGCTCATCGCACCCCATCACGGTTACGAGGCCGATGGAACACCTCGAGACTCGGGCCTCACCCTCGAGTCGAACGCACCGATAGGGATGCTGTCGATCGCGCAGTTTCTTCACGACAACGGCCTGCGCGTGAAGCTGCTGCACATGGACTCGGAGCGCCTGTTCGTCGAGGACAACGACCTCGAGTGGGACCTGGACGCGATTCTCGCCGCCCATCCCGCTGCGTGGGTCGGCATCCAAGCGCACTGGCACCTCTATAGCAACGGCGCTCCGCAGATCGCCGAGCGGTACCGCCGGCTACATCCAGACTCGCTGATCTATCTGGGCGGGATCTTCGGTGCGTGCTTCGCCGAGAAGTTCCTCGCCACCTATCCGTCGCTCAACGGGCTCGTGCAGGGCGAGGGCGAGGTGCCCGCGCTCGAGCTGACCCGCGCTGCCCTCGCGGGCAAGGACCACACGACCGTCGCGGGCGCCTGGCACCGCACCCCGCAGGGAACACGCTACATCGAACCGGCTGACGGATCGCTCGTGCCGATGGAGGAGCTGCCCATCGTTAACGCCGACGCGCCACCGTTCGACGACGTGACGTGGGGCTACGGCGCGTTCATCAACATCGCGCGAGGGCTCTGTCCTTTTCAATGCGGCTACTGCGTCGCCAATCGGCAGTCGTTCTTTCGTCGACCTCTCTCTACCGTCTCGGTAGACAGGGTCATCGAGCAGATCCGCACCTACGAGAAACTGGGCTTCAAAGAGATCTTCCTCGGCGAGAGCGAGTTCGTCTACCCGCGCTACGTCGGCCAGCTCGCCGAAGCGCTCGCCGCATCAGGCCTCGACATCACGGTGCGCCTCGAGACGCACCCGGTGTTGTTCAAGCGACCCGAGCTCGTACGCAATCTGGTCGATGGAGGCTTCGTCCGCTTCACGATGGGTTGCGAGAGCGCCTCCAAGTCGGTGCTCAAGCGAACTGGACGCGGCTCGTCGCGCGAGCAGATCTTGGACGCCGTGCGACTGATCAGCGACATGGGCGGCATGGTGCTGACGGCTTGGATCGCGAACCTTCCTGGCGAGACGGCCAGCGAGTTTCGCGAGACGTACGAAGCCATGCGCGAGGTCGTCGCGCTCGGCGGTCAGATCTACTGGATCGAGAATCTGATGGTGACGCCTGGTACGAAGTTTGCGGACGACCCGAGCGCCTACGACATCGACGTGCTTGTGAATACGCTCGAGGGCTGGCAGCGCTGGAGCCAGCTGAGCAAGCGATATGTCACCGAGGAGGAGTTCGCCGCGAAGCCGCGCGAATACCTCACCCACATCAACACGAACAGCACGCCCGCTGACATGGTCAAGCGCTTCTACCAGCTGCGCTACCTCGCGCGCGATCTGGTGCCGGACATGCGACGCAACGTCGAGCGCAACATGACCGGCAACGAGTACCTGTACGAGCTCGAGATGGGCGAGCTTGGCTGGTTCGAGGAGAAGGGCTACCTGCTGTTAAGCTACTGAACGCGTTCGTACCACGACTTACGAAAAGCACGCCGGTCAACTTGCTCGAGCACGCACCGCAGACCCCAAATTGTTGACAGGCTTGCCCCAACTTTGAGAGTATTTACGCCATGGTTGCGTCCCGCATTCTGCTCCTCTCGGTCGTGATCAGCATGGCCGCTGGTTGCGATCGTGACAAACGCGCGGCGCCGCTGCGCGGCGACACCGCTTTGGACATCCTACGTCCCGACCTACCGCCGCCCAAGGACGTGGGCTCAGACGTCGACGGGCCACGGCCCGACGCGTACGTGTTCACGCCCCTGACGTGCGCGGAGTTCGAGAAGACCGGCTACTTCGACAACACCTGGGAGCCTCCGATGCCGTTCCACACAGTGCCCCGCAAGCGCTGTAACACGGACGCGGATTGTGGGCCGACCGAGGTCTGCTTCGAAGCGACCGAGTTCATTTTCACGTGCATCAAGACCTGCGTCCCGTCGCCAACCAAGGGCGGCGACTGCGCCGGAACTCAGATCAAGCTGCCTACGCCCAACCTGCTCTCCGCCGGCTGCTTCAAGAACATCGATTGCACGAGCACCGACGCCAGCAACTGCCCGCCAGGCAGCTACTGTTCACCGGCCAGCGGCGGGAAGTCCTGCACATTTACTGGACCCAAGAAGCTGGGCGAAGCATGTGCCGTCTTTAACATCAACGACCCAGACGAGCTCTGCGAATACCCCCACCGCTGCGTGCCCGACGGCGGTCAGGGGACCGGCGTGTGCCGCGCCCCGTGCGATACCTATCCCGGCGGCGCCAACACGACGCCCTGCGACGCAGGCTTCGAGTGCTTCAACTTCATCAGCGGCCTCGGCTACGACTACCACCTCTGCTGTCCCAACGGCACCAGCTGTAAGACGCAATGACTCGAAGCGGCTCTGACCGCGCATAGGAGGACAAACAAGTGAGAATCTTACGTCATGCTGTAACCTGTCTAGCTGCCCTCAGCTTGCTGCTTGTCGTGGGCGCATGCAGCGACGACGACCCGGCGAAGCCAGAAGCGGGCACCGACATGGGCAAGGACGCGGCGAAAGAAGCTGCGCCTCCAGACGCCACTCCCGACGTCGCGCCCGATGCTTCGCCAGACACCGCCCCGGATGCCGTCGGCGAAGCCGCCGCAACAGGCACCCTCACCGGTATGGTCAAACCCACGCCGAACCTCGTGTGCGGCACGACGGCGGACACAGACTGCAAGGGCACGATCCGCATCTTCGTTCAGGATGCCAATAGCTCTCCGCCGCTGTCGCAGACCGTGGCGACCATCGACGTCCCCAATGCCGACCTCAGCACCGCGGCCTCCGCAGTCGCGTTCACCGTCACCGGTGTTCCCTCCGGCGTGAAAGTGTACGTCGGCGCGTGGATGGAGGAGACTCCTCCGCCAACGCCTCCGCCGGGCGCCAACGACCTGAGCATTCCGCCAGCCGGACCCAACGCTGGCCTCAAAGAAGTCACTGTGACGGCCGGTGGAACCGCGACCGTCCCCGATATTCTTATCGGCCGCCCGCCGCCCTCGACGGGTGACGGTGGCATGGACGCAGGCTCAGGCGGTTAATCAGTGCTGCCTCTAAGGCTTCTGGCACGGTGGTCGGCAGCAATCCTCGCAACTGGGTTGCTGCTGCCTACCGCGCTCGCGAAGCCGCCCGCCACCGTCGAGTCGGAGGCCAACAAGACGCGTAGTGGGCCCCGCGAAGACGAAATCGCCTCCCTGATCCTACAGTCCACCCCGCAAGCGGCCAGCGTCGATGATGTACCGGCGATCGTCACCGTCATCACGGCGGATGAGCTCGTCACGCTGGGATACCGCACCGTCGCTGACGTTCTGCGCAACACGCCCGGCTTCGGCTACACCTACGCGTATTTCGTAGAGCACGACAACGCGCGTACCCGCGGCGTGCCCGCCGCGGCGTTGATCATGATCAACGGTACGCCGATCAACAATCTGTTTCAGGCCAGCACGCCGATCGAGTATCAGCTCGACCTCGACGTCGTGAACCGCATTGAGATTTTTGCGAGCCCTGGAGGCGTGCTCTGGGGTGCCAACGCCTGGCTCGGCGTCGTCAACATCGTCACGAAGGATGGCCAGCGAAACAAGGGTACAAAGGCGCGTGTGCGCCTGGGCTCATTTGGCCTTCAGAAGTACTCGGTGTCGCACGGTGGCACCTATGGCCCCTTGTCAGTCTACGGACACGCCTCGCTGACGCTGCGGCGCGGCGGTGACCTGCTGATCTACCAGCCAACAGTCGTTCTCAACGTGGTCCCCCAGTTCGATACTCAAGACCGGCTAACGCTCAACCGCAGTGACTCGTTTGCTTCGCTGTCGCTTCGAGCGCGAGCCTACGATCTGGAGCTGTATGGCCGGCTGATGGTCGAGGTGGATCGTAAGACGTTCACCGGTCAGGGGCAGCCACTGATAGACGGGCGCGCCACGCGCTGGTCGCAGCCGTTTCAAATGGTCCACCTGAGCTACACGCCGGAGCTGACGCAGTCCAGCAGCTTGCTGCTCAAGGCGTCGTACCGCTACACACCCTTCTCGTATGCGGGACGCCTCGGCGGTGGAACGCCATCTCGCTTCGTCGATGAAGGCGTGATCCTGGGTAGCTACCAGACCCTCGACCTGATCGGCGAGTACCGGAGAAACGACACGTTCTCCAGCAAGATCTTTCCAAACAACCAACTGACCGTAGGCGTCGAGGGCCTGCTCGTTGCTGCGTCCGACACGACGCTTACGGCGCCTGCTACGGGCACGCCCACCCCCATTCCCTACACAGACGGGGCGAACATTCTCATCGGTTCAGTCTACGTCTTCGACGAGCTCCGTATCGGGAGTCGCATTATCGTGTCGGCAGGCGCGCGCCTCAACGCCGCCTCGGAGCAGTACTACCAGCCCACGATCCTCCCCAAGGGAGCGCTGGTCGCGAAGCTCGCCGAAGGATTGCACCTCAAGGTCAACTACGACGAGGGAATGCGTCCGCCGTTTCTTTCGGCGACTCGCGCCGCGACCAGCTTCCTTCGACGGCTAGAGGACCCGTCGGTCGAGCACAGCCGCGTCCTTTCGACGCAGTTGGTCCTCCGACGCGCGTTCGGGGACCGGTTCGTGCGGTCGTTGTCGCTTTCGGCGGGCTACTCGTACATCCGGCTCGAAAACGTCCTCGGCAAAGTCCAGGTCACGGGCAGCAGCTACCAAACGCAATCGATTCAGCTGGATGAGGCATACACGATCCACTCCTTCCAGGGCACCTTTCGCCTGCGCTTGAAGCCACGGATTACCCTGTTTGGCATGTTCTCTCACGACCGGGCCGATGAAACGTCCTTGCCTTTCGCGACCCTTGGACCGCCAACAAACTTCACGCTGGGTGCGATGTGGAAGCCCCTGACGTGGATGAGCCTCGTGGTGCGCAACCGAATGAGCATCTTCGACGATCGCTTTATCGTCTACCCTGTCTCGATCCGTGCTGGGACTGCTGGCGCAGGCAATGACGAGATCGCTTCTTTTGCTCTTCCGCCGGCGATCGAGCTCACCGCGGTCGTTACCCTCTCCTGGCGTTATTGGCGCCTGCAAGTCGGCGGGTATAATCTGCTCGACAATCGCACCGAAGATCTCAACGCCAGTACTATCTATCGCGTTCAGGGAGCCTCGATTCCCGCGCAGGGACGATCTTTTCATGCGTCGCTACAGTACGCATTTTAGCCTCTCGGCATGTCTACTGTTCGGCCTCGCTGTCGCGGGCTGCAAGCCGATCGGCGACGGCAGCCTCGGAGCGCGCTGCAAGACTGATGACGACTGCGACAAGAGCCAGAACCTGATCTGTCCCTCTCACGCTTTCGGCCACGGGGTGACGAGCTATTGCTCCATCGATCCACGACTGAGAGCCAACATGGCCGAGCTGCCCAACCTCAAGCAGTGGGCCACCAGCAGCGAAGGGACCAGCGAGTTCAAAGTGCCGGGGGCACCACCGGATGAGACCCCGTTTGGCATCGAGCAGCTCGTCGGCGAGCCAGATGTCCTAGCTTGCTCGTTTCTTCCCGAGCTTTGGGCTCCGGCCAGCCAGCGTGCGGGCGTGGTAACCATCACGCTCTCGTACCGCACGGCCGTGTTCGCGACGGGCATCGAGATCGTCGAGGTGGAGAATCCGGGAGCAGTGATCAAGGTCGAGGCCGTCGCAGCTGCCGGCGGAGATCCCTTCACGGTCTGGGAGGGCGACGATCCGACACGCGCTTGCCCAGGCATCTTCCGTATCCCGATAACGCAAACGACTCAGCTCGTCGACAAGCTGATAGTGCACGTCAATACCGAGATCCGGCACAAGAACAGACCCTTCCTCACGGACTACGTGACCCTCGACGCGGTCGGCTTGTATGGAATCGCGCCGTCGTCGCCTGACGGCGGAACCGACGCGCTCGACGCCTCGCCTGATGTCGGCCCCGACGCCTCGCCTGATGTTGGCCCTGACGCCCCCAGCGCGGATGCCGGGGTGGATCAATCTACCAGCGGCTAAACCGACCGCTCGTAGCGACTACACCGAGCTCAGACGTTCAGCCCAGCGGTCGACGGAGAGGGCTTCCAACGGGAAGGTCGTGTTCCGCCCCGTGCGCATGTGCGGCGTGACGATCGACTGCACAGCATCTGCATTGCCCCACCACGGTGCGTCAGCCAGCTCGAGCTGCTCGAGAAGCCACCCGACCCGCGCATATCCAAGCGGATAGCCTAGCGAGTGTACGTTGGCTGTGAAGGCGTGCTGACTATGGGCGGGGTAAGGTGTGCGCGCCGTCAGAGCTGGAAACTCGATGTTTGTGAAGCGACTCAAGTGCTCGGCGTAGGTCTCTTCCAACACCTGTTGAGACAGTGGTCCACGCGTCCAGAACTCGATGGTGGTCAACGCCGCAGCACTGAAGTGCACCAGCATGCGGACGTTGAAAAAGCGCTCCACGGTGAGCGCGTCGTCGACTGCCGAGGTGGGGCACTGGAGAAATCCCTCCAGAAAATCGCGTTGGAGCAACAGCGTCTGGAGCAAGTAAGAGTGAACCTCAGCAGCGCCAGCTGAGGGACGCCGATCGGGGGGCAGCAGCGTCTGATCCATGCAGCTGTAGTGGAGCGCGTGCCCACACTCGTGCAAGAGCGCCCGCAGATCGGCGAGCGCCCCCAACGGCTGAAACGCGACGCGGATGTCGCCAGGGCCAACAGGCACGACGGTTGGAATGGGTGCTTTCTCCGGTCGCGCCTCCTCGTCGATCGAGATCGAAGACGTCGCGAATCCCATTCCATCAGCCAGTCGGCGAAACGTCTCGCTTGGAGAGAGCGACGTCGGGAGCGGCGCCGTTGGCAAGAACAACGCCCACAGATCGACCCATGGCTCGGCGAGCTCTTGGCCATACTCGCGCTCTCGAAGCGCATCGAAGGTCGACTGAAACAGGCTGCCGCAACGAAGGGCGATGCTCTCGATCGTGTGGCGGATCGTCTCGAGGTCGAGCGCCTCGGTCGTGAGAAAGTCGGAGAGTGGGTCGAGACCGAGCTCCTGCGCCATCTCCCAGAGCGCCGATCGCCGGCGCGTGGCGGCTTCAGCGACCTGTTCGCTCTGATCGGCCCACCATTGCGCGATCTGTTGCCTGCGCGCCGCACTCTTCTCGCGGTACAGACGCGGCTGCATGCCCTGCGGCGTGATGCGCGAGCTGTCGGAGTCCTCGAGAACGATGCGTCTCTGGCACTCGTAGACGTCGCGCTCTGCCGAAGCGAGATAGTCGAACTGACGAAATGCGATCAGCGTGCCGCGGGCCAGCGGTTCGCTTTCAGACTCGAGCAGCTCCTCGGCCAATCGACGCACCATCGCGAGAGACACGGCGCGCACCTGCGCGTCGACCGGAAGTCCAGCAAGTAAGTGGTAGCGCTGCTCCTGCGACCGAGAGAAGTGCTTGGCCAACTCGTGCCATCGTGGATCGCTTGACCTGAAATCGACCATTCGTCTTATTTCCTCGCGCGGAGCTTCGTATCGTGCATTTCCGCTATGTTCCAACAACTCCAGCTGCCGTCGAGCCAGGTTGCGTGTAGAGACCAATTGGGCTAGCGTGATTTACGTAATGCATCCAGCGTGCGACATGTAGCACCCTGTGGGACTACCGTCCTAAGAGAAGGGTTCCTCTGTTGAAGATCCTGCAGATCGGCGTCGAGAAGAGCGGTAACTACTGGCTCTACAACAACCTCGACAAGACCGCCAAGGCTGCCGGGCTGCCCTGGCGCCGCTACGCTCGTAGCCACCCGATATATCCACTACACCAGACGTGGCCTGACCTGTCGTTTCCCGATCAGCCGGATATCGACTTTCTTAACATCACGCCCGATAAGGTCTTCTACTACATTCCGCTGATCTTCTTTTGGCCGATAGAAGACCTCGATGACTTTGCGGCCAAGACGACCCACGCTTGGACCCACTCGAACTGGTTTGGACCAACAAGCGCGGCGGTGTTCGAACGCTTCGACAAGGTCGTCTATATCATCCGCGATCCTCGCGACGTACTGCTGTCGTTCTGCCACTTTCAGTTCATGCCCTTTGTCCAACGCTACAGCATGGTCGATCTCAGTGAGGACCCGATCAGCTACCTCGATAAGGCGTGGCTGCTGCGGACGCAGTACTGGATAACACATGTCTCGCAGCACCTGGCTCAGCGCGAGCGTTTCAATATCCACTTTGTCTGCTACGAGCGCCTTCGGTACGACTTCCAAAGCGAATACCGAAGGCTCCTAGACTATCTCGAGATCTCTCTGTCAGATGCACAGATCGACCAAATAGCAGACGACGTATCTGTTAGGACGATGAAAGCAGCGTCACCGGCGCATGTGCGTTCAGGGAAGTCCGGTGGTTGGAGCGAGAGCTTGTCGGACACGATGAAGGCCGACATTACCGATATGGCAGAGCCGTTGCTGGAGCTGCTGGGCTATCCGCTAGATGACGCTCCGCGGGACTGGAGCGATCCGTCATCGCTGCCGCGTGTTCCAGACCAGATAGACAATGAGGCGTTGGCCGAGATCACCGAAGAGGCGCTCGAGGTCCCGATCGACTACGCCATATCACAGACCGTCGAGCAGGCGCGGTGGTTCGCGAACATTCCTGCGATCAGAGGTGGCGGCGTGTTAGGGCGCGAGGTGGACAAGCTGGTCGCGAGCCTCGAAGCGTTTGCGGAGCTCACTCGAGCTGAATCGGACCTAGAAGAAGGCGTCGAGTAATAGCATGCCCAAGATCCTCCAGATCGGCGTCGAGAAGAGTGGCAACTACTGGCTGTATCAGACGCTCAACGCGATCGTCGAGCGCGCGGGTTGGCCCAACACGCGCTACGTCCACACGCTGCCGATCTACCCGCTGTTCAAGACCTGGCCTGATCTCTCCTTTCCAAACCAAGCAGATCTCGACTGCATCAGCGTCGTGCGCCGCGGTATTTGGTTCTGGATACCGGCGATATTCCACTGGCCCATCGAAGACCTCGATGACTTCGCGAGCAAGACAACTCATGGCTGGAGCCACTCGCCGTGGCAGGACCCTTGGAGTGGACGGCTACTCGAGCGGTTCGACAAGACGGTCTATATCGTGCGCGATGTTCGCGATGTGGTTGTCTCGTTCGCGCACTTCCAGCGTATGCCCTACATACAGCGCTACAGCACCCTCGCCCCCTTGGGGTCGATCGAAGAGCAGTATCGTGACAGCTGGATGGCGCGGACTAAGGACTGGATCAACCACGTCTTGGGCTACCTCGCTCACAGGGACCAGCATGATATCCACATCATCTGCTACGAGCGTCTGCGGCACGACTTCGACAACGAGCTCGACCGGTTGCTCGACTACCTCGGCGTGTCGCTCTCGGGCGACGTGAAAGCGGCGATGGCGAGTGAGCTTCATGTGTCGTCGATGAAGAAGACCGCGCCGGGACACGTTCGCAAAGGGCGCGCGGGCGGTTGGCAAGCAGCCTTGCCTGACGACATCAAGCACGGCATCTCGACCATGGCAGGCCCATTGCTCGAGCTATTGGGCTATTCGCGCGACGAGCCCGTCTCGCCGCAGGAGCCCAGCAAGCTGCCGCGTGTCCCCGCCGCGTTGACCAGCGAGGAGATCCAGCAGGTCAAAGAGCGGTGTCACCTCGCGCTCAACGCGCCGATGCTCGACGAGATGCAAGCCCAGCTCGACGTCTTGCATCAAGCGCTCTACGAGCCGAACGACAGTAGTCCGTCGAAAGCCAAGCTCGAAGAGACAATCGCCATCGCGGGTGAGTGCAGGAAGCTGGTTTCAGAACGTCTCGAGCGATGAACGCGAAGCAAGCTCCGTGAGAAAAGAAGAGGCGTGAAAAAAGAAATGGCCGGCCTGCTTTCGCAGACCGGCCACGCGTACACTCAGCTGGCGCTAACTTACCAGCTGGTGCTCCAGGCGCCGACCCGACTACGTCTCATGCCTGCTTTCGCTTTCGCGATCGCAGCCGGTGAGCGAAGGTTGTCGAGCTCTTTGACCTTGAGGCTGACCTTCTTCTTCGTCTTCTTCGTCTTCTTCGACATTTCTGTTACTCCCGCAATTCGTACGCATAGCAGTTGGTGCTGCCGTAGCGATCGAAATGCTGTCAAGCGTCGTCCCTTTCGGCACATCGCCACAGTCTCAATTGTACGCGTATGATCATCGTGCCAACGTCTCGTAAGTTGATCAACAGTTTTCTTGACACTTGGCAAAAAAAGACCGGCCTGCGCTACGCAGGCCGGCCACGCGTACATCGCAACACACTAGCCTACTACCAGCTGGTGCTCCAGGCGCCGACGCGACTACGGTTGATGGCCTTGGAGGCTCTCGCCTTCAGCATCGGAGCTGGGGCCCGGAGGTTATCGAGCTCTTTGACCTTGAGACTGACCTTCTTCTTCGTTTTCTTCGTCTTCTTCGACATGTTCTTCTTCTCCTGCAGTCCGACCACATAGCGCGATGCCGTAGCGATCGAAGTGCTATCGGCGACATACCTTTCGGTACATCGCCACCATTTTTGATGAAACAGTACGCGTACGATCAAGTTGCCAGGTTCCCGTAAGCTGATCAACGATTTTTTTCATCACAGAGAAAGATCAAGCTGGAAAGAAAAGGCCGGCACCGCAAAACTGCGGGCCGGCCACGCGCACATCGCAATCCTCTTCTTCAGACTACCAGCTGGTGCTCCAGGCACCCACGCGCGAACGTTGGCGCGCCTTCAAAGGCGTACGAACGTTCTCTAGCTCTTTGACTTTGAGACTGACTTTTTTCTTCGTCTTCTTGGTCTTCTTCGCCATTTGTCGATCCTTGTATCGGGTTCGATCGCATAGCCAAAGCCTTAGCGACGGAACTCAAGAGCGAGATGGCTTTCGACACCTCGCTCATATTTGTGCGCGTTTTTTAATTGTGAGGTACTTTTTGTGTCCGAGTCAACCAAATCCTCGTCGCAAGATTTCGGGGGCGCATTCCGTGCTGCCTAACCAACTGTGACGACGCGAAAAATCCCGCAGGCTGCAGCTCGACGATGGAAGATGTCTTGAAGCCGACAGATGCGAGACGACTGGAAGACGAGCTGCTGCAACGCCTGTCCATCGAGCAGCTGGCTGTCACGACCATTCGCACGCTGGGCATCGATGCTGTCGAGGCCGCGAGCTCGGGACATCCGGGCACCGTCATGGGGCTCGCACCCGTTGCCTACACGCTGTGGCAGCGGTTCCTACGCTACGACCCTGATCATCCGGTTTGGACCAATCGCGATCGGTTTGTCTTGTCCATTGGCCACGCATCGATGCTGCTCTACGCGGTGCTGCACCTCGCGCAGGTCAAGGCCAAGAACCCAAAGTACGAGGCCCCAGGTCGACTCTCGGTACGGCTCGATGACATCAGGAGCTTTCGCCAGCTCAGCTCTCGTTGCGCTGGGCATCCAGAACACATGTGGACGTCGGGCGTCGAGTGCACCACGGGGCCGTTGGGTCAGGGCGTGGCCACCAGCGTCGGCATGGCGATCGCAGAACGTTGGATGGCGAAGAACTTCAATCGCCCTAGCTTCGAGCTGATCGATTTTGACGTCTACGCGCTGTGCGGCGACGGCTGTCTGATGGAGGGCGTTGCCCAAGAGGCGGCGTCCCTCGCTGGCCATCTGGGCCTCTCCCACCTGTGCTGGATCTACGACAACAACAGGATCACCATCGATGGTCCCACCGATCTGTCGTTTAGCGAAAACGTAGTCGGGCGTTTTGCCGCGCTAGGCTGGCACGTGCAGTCGGTCGACGACGCCAACGACATCGAACAGCTGACGAGAGCGTTCCGTGCCTTCAAGGCAGAAGCAACGCGTCCCACGCTGATCATCGTCGACAGCCATATCGGTTGGGGCTCACCGAACAAGCAAGACAGCGCCGCGGCCCATGGCTCGCCGCTCGGTGAAGAGGAAGCTCGGCTCACCAAGCGGAACTACGGCTGGCCCGAAGAAGCCAAATTCTTCGTTCCCAGCAGTGTCGTCGAGCATTTTGCCGATGGCATGGGTGAGCGCGGACGTGCCCTCTACCAACAGTGGCACGAGCGAGTCGAGCGCTACCGCCTCGCCTTTCCCGATCTCTACGACCGACTCTACAAGATGCAGCATCGCGAGCTGCCCGACGACTGGGACAAAGATCTGCCCACGTTCGAGGCATCGCAGGAGGGCATCGCGTTGCGCAAGGCTTCGGGCAAAGTGCTCAACGCGCTCTCGAGGAACGTCCCCTGGATCGTGGGTGGCTCCGCCGACCTCGCGTCGTCGACGCAGACGCGTCTCGACGCATACACGGACTTTCAGTCCGACGGCAGCGGAAACAACATCCACTTCGGCGTACGCGAGCATGCCATGGGCTCGATCATCAACGGCATGTCACTCTGCAAGCTACGTTCGTACGGCTCGACGTACCTCGTGTTCTCCGACTACGCCCGCCCATCGATCCGCTTGAGCGCGATGATGGAGCTCCCAGTTGTTTACGTCCTGACGCATGACTCCATAAGCGTCGGCGAGGACGGACCAACCCATCAGCCGGTCGAGCACCTTGCTTCATTGCGCGCCCTCCCGCACCTGCTGACCATTCGGCCAGGGGACGCGAACGAAGTTGTCGAGATGTGGAAAGTCATCATGCAGCTGCGGCATCGCCCCGTGGCGCTGATCCTCACGCGACAGAACGTTCCGACCATCGACCGCAGCAAGTACGCGCCAGCTACAGGCGCGCAACGCGGCGCGTACATCCTCGCGGATGCCGACGGCGGCGAGCCGCAGGTTCTCCTGCTAGCGACGGGCAGTGAGGTGCCGCTGTGCATCGCAGCCTACGAGCAGCTCGAGGCGGATGGCATTCGTGCCCGCGTGGTGAGCATGCCCTGCTGGGAGCTGTTCGAAGACCAAGATCAGGGCTACATCGACCACGTACTGCCGCCAAAGCTACACGCGCGGGTTTCCGTGGAGCTGTCATCGACCTTTGGCTGGGCCAAGTACGTCGGAAAGACAGGCGCGACGATGGGTGTCGAGCTGTTCGGCGCGTCCGCTCCCGTCGAGGAGCTGCACAAGAAGTTCGGCTTCACTCTAGACAACGTGGTGGCCGCCGCCAAAGCTCAGCTCGTTGCCCACGGCGACTAGCGATCGGCGCTGCGCGTTACGGCACGCACTGCGCGTGGCCGTCGTCGGTGGCGAGGCAGCGCGAAAAGCCGAGCGCTCGGCAGTTGCGCGTCGTGCGGCGCCCGTCGAGACAGAATCGGATCGTGTGGTCGTCGTCGCAGCTGTCGGCCGAGCCGCGCTTGCACTCGCTGCCGGCAAACGCGCAGGCCGGATAGGTCGACGCCTGGCAGGCCGTCTGCGTCAGCGTGTCCTTGCAGTCGATGCGCAAGATCGTGTTCGCCACGCACTGGGCGATCACGCTGCCGTCGCAGCGCCGCGCGAAGGTCCCGTCGTCGCACGTCTCGCCGGGCAGGCTGCACAGATCGTGGCGCCCGCTCGCCTGCGGATTGCAGCGGCCGCCCACGCGCGCGCAGTCGTAGCGCAGGTTGATGCCGAGAAAGCACGTCTCGCTGAGCGTGCCGTCGCACTTGACGTCCCAAGTGGCCGGGCACTGCTCGGCGCTGCGGACGCAGCAGCCGCGCTGCGCGCCGGTGGGCAGGTCGACGCAGGTCGCCCCGAAGCGTCCGCAGTCGAGATACGGCGCATCCGTCTGGCCGAAGCCGAGCGTCAGCTTGTTGTCCTGACAGCTGCCGCCCTCGCGACAGAGCGTCGTGCCCGGCCACGTGCCGCCGTAGCAGGCGTGAAAGTCGGCACAGCGCTTGGCCGTCTCGGCGCAGCGGTACCAGCGTTCGATCACCTCGCCGTCCGGCACGCCGTATCCCTGCGGCAGCATCCGCGCCGAGGCCATCTCTTCAAGACAGCTCTGCATCGTCAGCGGCTGTCCCCACTCGCCGACGCTCGCGCAGCTGACGGCGTAGACGCAGGCGTCGATCATGCGCTCGAGCTCGGGGCGCTTGGTCGGGCTCGCGGTGGTCCCGTCAGAAGAAGCGTTCGCGTCGGCGGACGCGCCGCCATCAGCGGAGAGCGGCGGCCGCGAATCACAGGCCGCGAGCAAGACGACCAACACCAAACATGAGCGCAGAAGCATCGCTTCACATAGACGACGCCCGCCACGTCTTCCCCGAGCAAACGTGGCGGGCGTCAGTTGTTCGCTAGCAGGACGTGCGTGCTAGTTATTCGCGATCACCAGCGGTGAATCGAGCTGCAGCTCGTAAATGCCGAAGTTGCCCGAGGCGACGAACGCCGTGTCGCCGGCAAACTCGATGTGCGAGGCCCAGCCGAGCGTGCGCACGAACTGCTTGCCCACGGGCACCGACGGGTTAGACGCGTCGACCACCAACACGCCGTCACCAGGCAGGTTGAGGAAAAGCCGATTGCGGTAGGTGCCCATCAGGCGCACGTTGTAGGTGCCCGTGGCCTCGCTGTACTTCTTCGCGAGCTTGCCGAGGCTCGTGTCGAAAAACACGAGATGGTCCGACAGGTCGTACCACTGCAGGTTGTTCTTCTGCGCGTAGCTGTAGCTGCGGTGCGCGTTGACGAAGATCTTGTCGCCGTCGATGACCAGATCCTTGAGATAGAAGTCGGCGAAGTTGTGCCAGTCGAGCAGCTCGGCGACAGGCTGGCCGAGCAGCTGCGTCTCGCGCAGCAGGCTCAGACGGAAGTCGGGCTGCCAGGAGGTGTACTGCGGGTTGTTGGGGTTGACGTAGGGACGATAGGTGTAGTCGTGTGCCAAGAACATGCGCTGTCCCTGCTTGGTGGCCCAGGTGCGGATCAGGCGGCCCGGCAGGTTGATCGACTCGAGACCGGTCCACTTGCCGCCGCGACGTCCCCAGCGCTGCGCGTAGTACTTGAAGACGCTGAACGTGGTGTTGCCGATCTTGTTCTGACCGATGTGCGTGCGGTAGGTCAGGTAGAACGCGGTGGGCTCCACCGGGTCGGGCGCGAGGCCGAGGAACGACCAGCTCTGCGCCGTGGTCAGCGCATAGTTGGTGACGGCCGGCGCCTGGTTGTTCTGCAGGTCGAGGAAGTACAGCCGCCGTGACGACGTGCCCTTCTGGTAGTCGTAGAAGTACGACAGGAACGTGATGCCGGTCTTGGTCGAGACCCAGTTGCGGCTGTTGTCGTCGAACCAATAGCCGCCCCAGAAGCCGCCCACGCCGCACCAGTAGTAGTAGTAAGGCAGGATCGAGCCGGTGAGCTTGACCGAGCCGGCGCGGCGCGGCGCCGCCGGGTCGCTCAGATCGTAGACGAGCACCTCGGTGCTGGTGCGGTAGTAGTAGGGCTGGTTGTTGTTCTCCTGCACCGTGCGGAAGAGCACCAGGTTGTCGCCGTGCTTGATCGCGCGCTGCACCTGGCCGACCGAGAAGCGCGCCACCACCGAGCGCGACTCGAGGTCGGCGCCCGCGCGCTTGACGCGGAACTCGGTGCGCGCCTCGTAGCCGTAGGCGCCGGAGGTGACCTGCTCGACGAGGTACTGGCCGAACTTGTAGAGCTGCGAGTAGTACGGCGCCAGCTCGACGGTGGAGAGCACCTGCGGGTGATCGAGGTCTTCGATGTCGGCGATGGAGATGTGCGTGTCGGAGAGGTTGACCACCATACGGCGGTCGCTCTGGCCCTTGTGGGTGAAGACGATCGAGCGACGCACCTGGCCGTTGTGGTGGATGATCGTGCCGTAGTTCTGCAGCACGGTCTGCTCGGTGTGGCTCTTGTTGGGATCGTATTTGCTCGTGTCCCAGGTCATCACGCCGATGGCGGTCTCGTAGCGGTAGTACCACCAGCTCGGGTTGTCCTCGTTCTTGACGTAGTAGTAGACCGGCACGGTGACGGCGTTGACGCGGCCGTCGGAGAACATGCCGATCATCTTGTGCGCCTGATCGAGGTTGTTGTTGACGCCCGAGCTGACCCAGCTCGCGTTCTGCACGGCGACACACTGGCGCTGCACGAGCTTGATGTTGTTGAGGTCGCGCACGTCGATGATGCTGACCGCGACGTTGGTGCCCCTGCGCTCGCCGTCCTTCTGGAAGCCGCTGCAGGTGTCGGTGGTGTCGCGACCGATGCCCATCAGGAACTTCTTATTGTCGATGAAGCGGAAGACATTCATGTCACCCGAGAGGCCGTCGATCTCGGAGAGCACCTTGAGCTTGGTGCGGTCGGCGAAGCTGATGACGTAGAGCGGATCGATCTGCTGCGCGGTGATGGCGAAGGCGACCTTGCGCTCGGGATCGAAGGTCGAGCCGCGCACCGTCTCGTTGGGCTTGCCGAAGGCGAGCTCGGAGAGGCGCTGCGGGTTCTTGCCGTCGCTGACGTCCCAGCTCTCGATGGTGTTCTGGATCTGCGACTGCCAGTTGCAGTTGGATCCGCCCCACTCGCGGCGCGCGAAGATGCCGTAGTAGGTGCCGGTCTTGGTGGCGTCGTCGTAGATATACGTCTGCTTGAACTGGTCGGTGAGGTGGCCTTTGGTCTGGAACTTGGTGTGGACCGAGATCTTGCCGCTCGGATCGCTGATGTTGACGATCGAGACGGTGGCGTCCTGGTTGCTCTGATAGCTCGAGCAGCCGTTGCCGCCGCTGCTCTGGCGACCGTAGCTGTACCAGTTCTCGACGACCATCAGCGCGTTGGACGTCGCCGAGATCGAGACGCCGTTGAACGAGCGCGTGTAGTAGCTGCCGGTGGTCTTGTCCTGCAGCTGGATGCTGCCGCCTTCGAAGAGCTTGAGCTTGTCGACGAGCGCTGGATTCTTGGCGTCGGCGACGTTGAACGAGTAGACGTGCGCCTGCTCTTTCTGGTCCTGGTTGCGGTTGTAGCCCCAGCCCCAGTAGTAGCTCTGCGGCACGTAGCTGACGACGTAGATGGTGTCTTCGATCTTGCGCGAGACGCCTTCGCGCAGCTGGCCGATGATGTCGACCTTCTTCAGCACGCGCGGCTTCGAGAGATCGGAGACGTCGATGGTGACGAGCTGCGAGACGTTGTGGCGCTCGAACTTGAGCTTGCCCTTGTCTTGCGTGAGGTAGAGCGCGTCGCGCAGCAGCGCGTAGATCGTGTCGCCCTTGACGAACATCTCGACGGGGTAGCCGAAGACCGGCAGACGCCCGACGCGGCGCGGATTCTTGGGGTCGTTGAGGTCGTAGACGACGAAGCCGCGGTAGGTGTTGAGGTAGAAGAGGCGGTTGTTGTCGATGCGGTAGATGTCAGCTTCTTCGACGTCACCGGTGCGACCGTTGGGTGGCTCGGCGCCTTTGGCGTTGGAGTCGGCCTGGCCGCTGGGGGCCATCGCGCCGCCGGCGCCGCGATCTTCGGCGCCGTTGAAGGCGCCAGGGCTGCCGTAGCCGTTGCCTGGCTCGTTGTTGACGAAGTCGGTCTGGCCGGGCGACAGCGCGTTGTCGCCGATGTTTCCGCCGCAGCCGAGCCCGACGAGCGTGAAGATCAGGCCTGCTACTACTGGCAGGTAATAACGTCTCGCTTTATGCCGGCGCATCGCCTTCCCCCTTGAGCGTTCGTAAGGTGCCATCGCTGTTGAAAAAGCAAGCGCCGTACCTTCGCGCTGGCACAGACAAACGCTGTGATTTCGAGGGGCGGCAGGTCAAAATTCCGCGCGGCGGCAGCGCGCGCTCGTCGGAAATCTGAGGGGTGATAGGCTCCCGACCCTATGCCCAAGATGATGCACATCGATCCTGACGAGTTTCTCCTCGACACCTTCCGCCTCGGCCAGCGCATCTACGAGCAGGGGTTCCGTCCCAAGCACGCGATCTCGATCTGGCGCGGCGGCACGCCGGTGGGTCTCGGCGTCGACGCCTACTTCCGCAGCCGCGGGGTGCACATCAGCCACACCACCATCGCTACGGCGTCCTACACGGGCATGGGCCAGCAAGGGCAGGTCACCGTCAAGAACCTCGAGCATCTCGCGCGCGTGATCTGCCCCGAAGATGGGCTGCTGATCATCGACGACGTCTACGAGTCGGGCAACACGATCAAGCGCATCGTCGAGGTGCTGCGCGAGCGAGCGCGCGCCAACGCGCCGCGCGACATTCGCGTCGCCACCGTGCACCACAAGCCGGGCGCGATGAAGTACGACGAGCTGCCGATCATCTCCGTGCACGAGCTCGACGCCGAGATCTGGATCGACTACCCGCACGAGCTCGCCGACATGGTCAGCGCCGACGACCCCGACGACGCGCTGATCAAGGCCAAGAGCGAGACGATCTGGCAGCTGCTGCGCGCCGGCCCGACGGCGCCGACCAAGCTCGAGCGTTCCGGCGGCTACTTCGCGCCCACAGCCACCGAGCTGCTGCACGACTGCATTCGTCTCGGCGTCAACATCGCCCACGACGACTGGCGCCCCGACTTCCTCATCGCGCTGTGGCCCGGCGGCGTGGTGGCGGGCCTGCCGGTGCACGAGGTCTACAAGTACACGCAGAAGAAGCGCGGCTCGACGCGGCCGGCGCCCGACCACATCTCGCTCAACACGCTCTCGACGCGCGTGAGCTACCAAGACGAGATCGTCGGCGTGCACTACCTCGAAGAGCGCATCAACCGCGACGACAACATCCTGATCATCGACACGACGTTTCGCGCGGGGCGGCTGGTCAACAACGTCATCACGCACCTCAAGGAGCTGCTGCGCCGAAACCTCGATCACGAGCGCATCCGCGTGGCCAGCGTCTACTACAACCCCAACGACGAGACGACGTGGACCGCGCGACCCGACATTCGGCGCCCGCACTACTACCTGCGCGAGGTCGACTGCGAGGTCATCTACCCGACGAGCGTGCACAAGCTCGGCGACCCGCGGCTGCTTCACGAAACGAATCCAGCGCTCTACGAGATCCTCTGGGGTGCGTTGTCCAAGCCCCAGGGGGGATAGCTGACCCGACCGGCCTGCGCGATTTCACGCATTTAAGGCTGGCTTGACTGGCCCCAGCTGTGCAAAGAGGACCGCCATGCGAGCTACGCTGGGTTGCTTCGTCCTCGCTGCGCTGCTGTGCCTGCCGGCCTGCGACAGCGGAACCGTCAACACCTGCAGCGGCCCCAGCTGCCCCGATGGCGGCGGCAACGGCGACGGCGGCGTCGGGTTCCAAGACGGCCTGACCCCCGTCGGCGACGGCGGCGCGGGCGACGGCGGCGGCGCCAGCTGCCAGGGCGGGCCACCGACCTGCGGCAACACCTGCTGCACGGCCGACCAGGCCTGCGTTGCCGACAAGTGCGAGACCCTCGGCCCGCAGTGCGGACCGCTGTGGCCCTGCCCGACGGGCTTTTTCTGCGATGACACGCGCGGCCGCTGCGTGCCCGGCGCCAACGTCTGCGAGTACCGGCCACCTACGGGCGTCTTCGCGCCGAAGCTCAAATGGGCCTGGACCGGCAGCAACGCGGCGCCGACCTACAACCAAGTGATGATGACGCCGATGGTGGCCAACCTCACCGACGACAACAACGACGGCAAGATCGACCAGAACGACGTGCCGGACATCGTCTTTCACACCTTCGCCGGCGGCAACTACAAGTCCGATGGCGTGCTGCGCGTGATCAGCGGCGACGGCAAAGGCGACCACTTCTCGATCACGGCCGCCGCCTATCGCACGGCGCCCGGCACCGAAATCGCCATCGGCGACATCGACGGCGACGGCAAGCCCGAGATCGTCGCCTGCCGCTCGGGCGGCGGCGTGCTGGCCTTCGAAAACGACGGCACGTTCAAGTGGCAGAGCGACCTGGCCTGCACGGCACCCGCCATCGCCGACCTCGACGGCGACGGCAAGCCCGAGGTCGTGACCTGCTACAGCGCGCTCGACGGCGCCACCGGCGCGACGATCTTCACCGCACGCGCCGGCTGCGTTTACACCGCCGTGGCCGATGTCGACCACGACGGCATGCCCGAGATCGTCGGCGGCAACGCCATCGTCTCGCACGACGGCAAGGTGCAGTGGGAGACCACGGCCCACGCCGACGGTTTCCCCGCCATCGCCGACCTCGACGGCGACGGCAAACCCGAGATCGTCGTCGCGGTCAACTCGGAGCACGCGCTTTATGCACATCGCGGCGACGGCAGCGCGGTGTGGGGACCAGTGGACATCAACCAGGGCCAGGCCACCGGCACCGACAAGTGCGATCACTGCGGCGGCGGACCGCCCACCATCGCCGACTTCGACGGCGACGGTAAGCCCGAGATCGCCACCGCCGGCGGCTGGGGCTACGTCGTCTTCGAAAACGACGGATCACCGAAGTGGTTCAAGGCGACCAAGGACCTCAGCTCGCGCGTGACCGGCTCGTCCGTGTTCGACTTCGAAGGCGACGGCAGCGCCGAGGTGGTCTACTCCGACGAGCACGAGCTGCGCATCTACGAGGGCAAGACCGGCAAGGTGCTGTGGTCGACCTGCAACACGTCAGGCACGCTGCGCGAGTATCCGCTGATCGTCGACGTCGACAACGACGACCACGCCGAGATCGTCGTCGCAAACAACAACTACGCCTTCAAGACCTGCTCCGACGGCAAACCCTCGTCGACGGGCATCAAGGTCTTCGGCGACAGCAAGAACAATTGGGTTCGCACGCGCCGCATCTGGAATCAGCACACCTACCACGTCACCAACGTCAACGAGGATGGCACGATCCCGGCCAAACCCGACCGCAACTGGGCAAACCCGCACCTCAACAACTTCCGCCAGAACGTGCAGCCGGGCGGGCTGTTCGACGCACCGGATCTGAGCGGCAGCGCTGGCGCGTCGCAGTGCGGCACGCGCGTGACGGTCAGCTTCGACGTGCAAAACCGCGGCGCCGCGCGCGTCACGCCGGGCGTCAACGTCACGCTCTATCACGTTCAGAGCGGCGGCACGCGCGCCGCGCTGGCGACGGTGCAGACGACCACCACCATCGATCCCGGCCAGAGCGAGACGGTCACCTTCGACGTGCCGCGGCCGGCCGGCGTGGGCAACAATCAGAGCATCGATCTCGTCGTGGTCGTCGACGACGACGGCAGCGGCAACGGCGCGATCAACGAGTGCGACGAGATGAACAACGAGACCGCCCTCGCGCCGCTGCCCTGCAAGTCGATCAACTAGCGCCCAGCAGAATATGTCCCGTCACATCCCCGTCGTCATCGTCGTCGCGGCGCTCGCCGTCGCGATCCCACACAGCGCCGACGCCCGCCTTCACGAGGGGCTCAACCTCAGCTCGACGCGCGGCGCGCGCGTGGTGGCCGTCGTCGCGATCCGCGCCAAGAAACGTGCTGGGCCCACGACCGCGGGCGGACGCTATCCCATCGAGGTTCGCGCGCGCGTCGAGCTCTCCGTGAAAGGCAGCCGCCGCGGGCGGATGATCACGTTTCGCGCTTTCGCCTTGGTGCCGCAGCGCGGGCCGCAGCTCAACGGCTATCACTTCGCACCGCTGCCGGTCGGCGCGCTGCGCTTGGTGTGGCTGCGCGACGCGGGCGCCGGATCGAACGGCCTGAGCCTCGTCGCGCCCGAGGACCCGCCGCCGAGCTTCGACCGCGCGCTGCTCGGCAAGGCACGCGCGCTGCTCGCACGCGCGCGCGGCGCTTCGGACGAGGCTCGCGTGGCGCGCGTGCTGATGCTGCAGCTGGCCGCCTGCACCCAGCGCTGCGCCAAGACAGCGTGGCTGCTGGCCGATGCGCTGCGCCAGCGCGCAGCGCCGCGCGCGGCGGTCGTGGCGCAGCTCAAGCGCATCGCGCGCGTCAGCCGCGACGGCAACACACGTCTCGCCGCCTACACGACGCTCGGCCGCGCCGGCGAGACATCGGTGATACCGGAGATCGTGCGCTTTATCAGCGGCAACAAGGGCCGCGAGACGACGCGCTCCAACGCCATCTCGTGGCTGCAGGGCTTTTCGAACAAGCGGCAGCGCGCGGCCTTGCAGCAAATCCTCAAGGCCACGCGCTCGAAGCTGGTGCGCAGCTCGGCGAAGTACCGGCTGCGCTACGTGAAGTAGCGTCCTACTTCTTCTTGGAGGCGGGTTTGGCGGGCGGACGTCGCTTGCGCGTCGGCTGTGTTTTGACCTTGCCGGGCGCCTGGTCGAGGATCACGAACTCGACACGCCGGTTTTGGAAGCGGCCCTTGCGCGTGCGGTTGCTGGCGATGGGCTTTTCAGCTCCGTAGCCGATGGCGAAGAGGCGGCCCGCCACCACGCCGCGCTGGATCAGATAGTCGCGCACGGCGTCGGCGCGACGCTGCGAGAGCGCCTTGTTCTTGGCCGCGTTGCCGCGGCTGTCGGTGTGGCCTTCGACGCGGACGCCCTTGACCTGCTTGTTGGCCTGCAGCGTCAGCGCCACCTCGTTGAGGATGCTGTAGGAGCGACGCTTGATCTTGGCTTTGCCCGTGGCGAAGTAGACCTTCTTGGTGATGATGATCTTGTTGTTCTTGATGATGACGTGCGAGGGGCCCTTGTCCGGACAGCCGTCGTCATCCTTGTAGCCGTTGATCGTCTCTTTCTGGTTGGGACACTTGTCGAGCTTGTCGGGTACGCCGTCGCCGTCGTTGTCCGGATCGGGACAACCATCGTCGTCCTTGTAGCCGTCGACATCCTCGGGCTGGTTGGGGCAGTCGTCGAGGTTGTCCGGCACGCCGTCGTTGTCGTTGTCCGGATCAGGACAGCCATCCTTGTCTTGGAAGCCGTCCTTGTCTTCCTTCTGCTTGGGACACTTGTCCTTCGCGTTGGGGACGCCGTCGTTGTCGTCGTCCGGCTCGTCCGGACAGCCATCGTCGTCCTTGTAGCCGTTCTTGGTCTCCGGCTGGAACGGGCAGGCATCCTTGATGTCGGGGATGCCGTCACCGTCGTTGTCGGGATCGGGGCAGCCGTCGTTATCCTGGAAGGTGTCCTTGTCCTCCGGCTCGTTGGGACACTTGTCGCGCGAGTCGGGGATCAGATCGCCGTCGTTGTCCGGATCGGGGCAGCCGTCCTTGTCCTGGAAGCCGTCCTTGTCCTCGGGCTGCGTCGGGCACTTGTCCTCGGCGTCGACGATGCCGTCGCCGTCGGTGTCGGTGAAGTCGGGCGCCCAGCGCACGCCGAGCAGCACGCGCACCTGCGGCGAGCCGATCGCCTGGATCAGGCCAAAGCCGAGGCCCGCGTTGATCGTGAAGCCGCGACCGACGTTGAACTGACCGCCGATGAGCGCCTCGAGCGGGAACGCGTCGAGGTCGGTGGCCGACGTGCTCTGACACTGCGTGGCGTTGGGATCGCCGGGCTGCGGCTGCAGGCTGCAGTCGGAGTTGCTGTTGAAGCCGGCTTGGCCGTAGAGCTCGGCGCTGAGCGCGATGCGCTTGTGCGCGCGATAGCCGACGCCGACACCGTAGAGCAGGCGGTCCGCCACCTCGGAGGAGAAGACCTGGCTGTTCTCGCGGATCAGGTAGCCGATGTTCGCGGCGATGGTGAAGTCGGAGATCTTGTAGTCAGCCACCACGCGCGGGCGGAAGCTGACGTTGGGCTCGCCGCCAAAGCCGTTGTCCTTGCCCGTCGGGAAGGTCACGATGGGCGAGAAGGCGAGCGAGAAGCCTTTGAGCTTGCGCAGGATCGCGACCTTGATCTGCATGCGCAGATCGCCGATGCCCGTCGCGCTGAGATCGCCCGTCACGTTGCCGCGCGCGTCGATGTCGTTGCCGGTGAGCACCAGGTTGACCGGCAGATTGAAGCCAACCTGCGCGTGCAGCCACTTGAAGTGGAAGCCGATGGCGCCAACGAGATCCATCGTCAGCTGGTTCTCGACGACGGCGATCTCGCGTGCGTCGCCCACGTTGAAGCTTCCGCCGCCGACGCCAATGGTCTCTTGCGTGTAGAGCACCAGCGGCTTGCGCTGGTAGTTGAAGATCAACGACACGCCGAAGCCGAGGTGATCGGCCAGCGACGAGGCCGGCTCCACGGCGAGCATTGGAGTTTCCGCCGCGATAACAGGCTCGTAAAGCTGGGTCTGGATTGATTTGGCCGATTGGGCGTCGGCTTGCGCAGCCAACGCACACAACAGCGCGGCCGCCAAGGAAAGGCGGAATCTGCGCATTAAGACCCCTTGAGTGGTGTTTGGCGCCATTATTCCATAGCCCGTTGAAACTGTACAGCAGAGCACGCTGTGAGCCGCTCAAAAGCGCCGTGTGGACGTTCTGGTCTTGACGTTGGTTGTGACAATGGGTCACTCTGATGGGAGTTAGGGGCGGAGCCTCGCGAACAGTGCTCTCTGGGCATTGAGCATCGCCCGAGCGGATTCACATTGATTCGCCCGCTGACGCGGTCGAATTCGAGCCGAGCACTTCGGCATCTCCTGCAGCTCGACTCGAAGACGCCCAGCAGCACGACTTGCGTGCTGCTCACCACAGCCAAGCTGCGGAGCACGCGTGGCCCGAGAGCCACGTTTCAGGCGCGCTAGCGTCAAACCGAGGAAGTGTTGAGCATGATGGACCCGGGTTCGTCTGGCGGCTCGCGTCGCGGCGGTAAGCGACGGAGTGGACGAGGCAACGCGCAATCCAACGGCGATAGCGGCGGAGGCGGTGGCGCGGGCGCCAACCGAAACGGCGCTGGCGGCAAGCGCCGGCGGCGACGGCGCAACCGCGGCGGCACGGGTGGCGGCGGTGGCGGCGGCGGCGGCGGCGGCGGCGGTGGTGGCGGTGGTGGAGGCGGCGGACGTCGCAGTCGTCACACCATCGACCGCATGCCTCCCGAGACCGGCGGCAACGGCATCCTCAGCGGCCGGCAGGTCGCGACCCCCGAGCGGGCCCAGCGCAGCTTCGACGGCCCTCCCGACGCGTTCCAGCTCTTCGCGGCCTATTACCTCGGCATCACGCCCGATGACGGCTATCAGAAGCCCAACATCGAAGACATCGCGCGGCGCCACAGCATGAGCGCGGACGACCTGCGCAAGCTGCTCGTCGAGTACAACCTCGACGCCGCGACCATGCGCAAGACGAGCTTCGATCTGCAGAGCGCGCAGCTCGACATCAAGCTCGCACCGCAGGGCATCAGCCGCACCGAGAGCGCCCGCGAGCTGTTCCAGTGGTACTGCGACACGCTCGAGGAGGCGGATATTCCGCTGCCGGGACCGCCGCCCGAGTGGCCCAAGCAGCAGCAGCAGCAGCAGGGTGCCGCCGAAGACGTCGAAGACGTCGAAGACGTCGAAGACGTCGAAGAGGTGGCAGAGGCCGTCGAGGCCGAAGCCTAGCCGCTCAGCTCCGCGATCAAGACCGTCGCGTAGCTGCCCGAGGGCAGCGCGAAGCGCAGCTCGAGCGCGGCGCCTTCGTGTGCAGCCGCGACGCTCAGCTCCTCCACATCGACCACGATCGCGCGTCGTCCACCGCGCGCCAGACGACCGAACGTCTTGAAGTCGTCGGGCGTCACGCCGTGCTGCGCGAGCACCGCGTCCTCGAGCTCCCGTGCAGGCGAGCCCTCGCGCGGTCGCGGCATGCGCGGGCCGCAGATCGGGCCCGTGATGTCGATCTCGCCACGCTGCACGCGCGCGTCATCCACCGCAGTCTCGTCGCTGACAAAGGGCGCCGAGCCGCTGCGTTTGACCAGCACCTCGCCGCCGAGCACGCGCCGCAGCGCGCCGCGCTGCATGCGCTCGCGCACCACGTCGTTGAAGATCGCCGACTGCAGCGACGAGACGATCAGCCGGCGCTGGCGCTTGTCGCGCGGCAAGCGGCCCTCGCCGCGAAGCGCCGCCGCAGCGCGCTCGGCGTTGTCGCCTGCCGCGCCGAAGCGCTGGGCGCCGTAGAAGTTGGGCAAGCCTTCGCTGGCCAGACGCTCGACGATCGCGCGCGCGCGCTGCAGCGCGTCGGCGTGCACCTCGCGCAGCGTGATACAGAAGCGGTTGCCGCGCAGGTGCCCGGTGCGCAGCTTGTTGCCGTGTCGGGCGACCTCGAGCACGCGCAGCTCGCCGTCGTCGTAGCCCTCGAGGCGCGCCGGATCCGCACCGGTGAGCGACAGCCACTGCGTGGTGACGGCATGGCGGTCTTTCTGGCCGGCGTAGCCAACGTCGCCCTGAGCGACCTCGGCGTGGCGCGCCAAACGCCGCACCGCCTCGTTGGTGGTCACGCCGCGCTTTTCGATGCGCACGTAGGCGTGCTCGCCGCTGCCCGACGGCGTGTAAGCCGGGAGCTCGTCGACGCGAAAGTCCTCGGGCTCGATGGTGCGACCTCCAACACCCGGGAGGTCACTGCACAAACGCGGGAGGCTCAACGCGCCAACTACTCGCCGTCGCCCTCGACTGCCGCGTCGTCACCTGCCCCGTCGTCGCCAGCCCCCGCGTCGCCCGACACCGCCGGATACACGTCGCTCTCGCCGACCATCCGCAGATACATCTTGGCGTTGCGGTTGTCGGGATCGCGCTTGAGCACGGCGTGCCACTCGTCGATGGCCTTCTGCTTGTCGCCGGCCGAGTAGAGCGTCACGCCGAGCTGCAGTCGCGCTGGCACGTAGTCGGGGTTGGTGGCGACGGCGTCGCGGTATTCGCTGATCGCGGTGCTGTGGTCGCCCATGTCGCGCAGCGTGTTGGCGAGCTTGGTGCGGATATCGACGAACGTCGGGCAGAGCGAGAGCGCGTGGTTGTACTCGCGCACGGCCTCGGCGAAGAACGCGATGCCGTGATATGCGTCGCCGAGGTCGGCGTGCATGTTCGCGATCTTGCCCTTGGCAAACGGGTCGAGCGATCGCGGCTGCGTGCGACAGCGCTCCATCGCCGCGCTGTAGACGCGCTTGGCGTCGGCGTAGCGACCGAGGTCGTTGTAGGTCACGGCGAGGTTGAGCGCCGCGTCGGTGTAGGACGGGTTGATGTCGAGCGCGCGCTCGAAGCACTCCTGCGCCTGCGTGAAGCGGCCCTGGTCGTGGAAGATCACACCGAGCATGTTGTGCACGTCTGCGAAGCTGCGGTTCTCGCGGATCACCTGCGTGAGCAGCTTCTCCGCCCGATCGTACTCTCCGCTCTCGAAGTGCTCTCTACCGAGCGAGAGCATGTGTTTGATCTTCTCGTCCATCGCCCGTCAGTTCTTCTGCTGGTCCAGGTAGCGCAAGTACAGGCGCGCCTTCGCCGCGTAGTGGTCCTTGGGATACTTCGCCACGAGCTGCGCGAACGTCTCGCGCGCTTTGTCGCGCTTGTTGAGCTTCATGTAGGTCTTGCCGAGCAGCAGCATCACCTCGGGGTGAACACCTGCCTGTGGGAAGCGACGCAGCACCGCTTCGAGTCGCAGGATCGTGGCCTTCGGCTTGTCGCGCGCGAGGTAGAAGCGCGCGACGTAGAGCTCGTGGTCGGCGAGCTTGCGTACGCAGTCGCGGTAGAGCTTCTTGACCTTGTCGAGGTACTTGCTGCGCGGGTGCATGCGCAAGAAGATCGCGAGCTCGCGCACGGCGTCGCGCGTCGACGACTGGTCCTTCTCGTAGCTCGGCGGCAGCAGCCACCAGTCGCTCGGGATCTGTTTGACGTATCCGGCGCAGACTCGATACGCGGCGTAGCCGTCGATCACGCGCGGGTGGGTGGGGTGGAACTTGATGAACAGCTTGTAGGCGTCGACAGCCTGCAGGTACTTCTCCTGCGCGTAGTAGGCGTCGGCCATGCGCAGCTCGGCGAGCGTGGCGAAGCGCGAGAACGGGTACTTGTTCTTGACGAAGCGGAAGTACTTGAGCGCCTCGAGGAAGTTCTCGTCCTTGAGCTCCGCCATGCCTTTCTTGTAGTTGGCGCGCGCGGTGTTGCTGTACGAGACCGGTCGCGTGGAGCGCTTTTGCGTCGTGCTGCCGCAGGCGCCGAGCGCGAGCGCCAGCGACGCGAAGATCGGGATGAGGGACAGACTGCGGCTCATGGCGTTCCTTCGACCTCGAGCTCGAGGGGGATCGTTCGCACCTTTCCTACCTCGACTCGCACCTTGCGTACCACAGTCTTGTGGCCTGGCGCCGAGACGCGCAGCTCGTGATCGACGCCAGCCTTGATCCCCGCCACCTCGGCCGAAAGCGCCTGTCGCGCGATGAGCCTGGAATTCAAATAGAAGTCAGCTCTGCTGGTCGTCGTCACGCGCAGCGTGCCCCCCGCGCCGCGCACGAGTCGCACCCTTAGCACGCGTTTTGACTCGCCAGCACGCAAGGTGATGCGCTGGCGCCATGGCTGATAGCCAGGCTTGTGCAGCGCGAGATCGTAGGGGCGGCCGCGCGCCAGCTCGAGCGTCAGCGGCGTGCGGCGATCGTGCAGCACGTGGTCGACATGCAGCGCCGCGGCAGGCGGATCCGTGTCGATGGTCAGCTGGCCAACGCCGGTGGCAGCTGCGCCGTCATCCGAGGCACGCCAAGGCCAATGCCCAGCGGCAACGCGATAGACGGCCAACCCCGCCCCAGCCACCACGAGCAGCCACAGCACGGCCAACCCGAACAGCTCACCCGCGGACCGCTCGGGCCGCTTGGGCAAACGGGGGATCTCGGCGGTGATAACGGCTTGCAGCCCACCCGAGCGCAGCGGCGGCCGAGCAGATGGCGCGGGCTCCTCGGGAACCCCGATGCCTTCGGCATCGGCGGGCGGCGCTGTCGCTGCGGCCTCCTCGGCCTCCGCGACGCTGGCAGCGGGCTCGGGCTCGGGCTCCTCCGGCTCCGGCTCGGGCTCGGGCTCGGGCTCGGGCTCCGGCTGGGTTTCGGCTTCGGCTTCGGCTTCGGCCTTCGGCGCTTCGGCTTCGGCCGTCGGCGCTTCGGCTTCGGCCGTCGGGGCTTCGGTTTCGGCTTCGGTTTCGGCCTCGGCTTCGGTTTCGGCTTCGGCTTCGGTTTCGGCTTCGGTTTCGGCCTTCGGCGCTTCGGCCTCGGCCTTCGGTGCTTCGGCTTCGGCTTCGGCCTTCGGCGCTTCGGCTTCGGCCTTCGGCGCTTCGGCTTCGGCCTCGCCGCTCGGCTCGAGGCTCCCAGAGCTGAGCGCCTTCAGCTCGAAGCTGGAATCCGACGGCGGCTCGTCGACCTGCTCCGACACCACCTCGGCGAGCGCCTCGGCCCCCGACTTGGTCGGCGCGCCCGCCGCCGCGTCGAGCGCCTTGCGCAGCTCGATCATCGTCTGGAAGCGCTTGGCCGGATCGCGCGCCATCGCCGTCAAGATCGCCGCGTTGGCCCCCTCGGAGAGCTCGACGATGGTCGCCGGCGGCTTGGGGTCGTCCTCGCGATGCATGCGCATCACTTCGAGCGGGCGAGGCGACGAGAACGGCAGGCGCGCGGTGACGAGCTGGTAGATGATCACGCCCAACGCGTAGATGTCGCTGCGCGCGTCGGGCGCCTCGCCAGAGCACTGCTCGGGCGAAAGGTAGTACGGCGAGCCTTCCACCAGCGGGCTCGTGCGGCGCAGCGCTTGTTGGCCGCTGGGCCTGAGCAGCCGCGCGATGCCGAAGTCGCCCACGCGCACGTCGGGCGGCCAGCTGCCGTCGCCCTTGGGCATCAAGAAGATGTTGTCGGGCTTGAGATCGCCGTGCACCAAACCGTGGCCATGCGCTGCCGCCAGCGCCATCGCCATGGCGCCCACCAGCGGCGCCGTCTCGGCGACCGTCAGCGGCGCCGACGCGTCGATCAGGTCGAGCAGCGTCTGGCCCGCGATGAACTCGTTGATGGCGTAGGTCTCGCCGGTGGGTAGCTTGCCAACATCGATCAACCGCACGATGCCGGGGTTGTCGAGCAGCGTCGCGCGCCGCGCCTCTTGCGTGAACGCCTCGACCGTATCGGCGTCGAGCGTCAGGTGTCCGTGAAAGACCTTGATCGCCACCTTGTCGCCGCGAAGCGGGTGGATCGCGGCGTAGACCGTGCCAGTCGCACCGGTGGCCAAGTGCTCGCGCACTCGATAAGCGCCGACCATCTGACCGCGTTTGAGCGGTCCGCTGCTTTCGCCAGCTTCGTCCATTCCTTCGCGGACTTAGCCGCCTCCCCCGCGCAGAGTGCGCATCCGAGGCGATTCTACGGATCGTGACACGCCACGGGCAAGAAATCGCGAGCGTTTTTCCAGTTGGCGGCGGACTCGAAAAGGCCGATGGTGTCCCGGATGACGACGAGAACGCACGTAGCGCTGGCCTGTGCTGCGCTGTCGCTGAGCGCCTGCCCCGGCAAGAACATCCCGGCGCCGGCCTCGTATCCGGCGCAGTCCACCATCAAGCTCGCCGCCTCCGCGCGCTGCAAGGGCGGGCGCTGCAGCTGCCGCTCGCTCGATGGCGACGGCGCCCAGAAGGAAGAGCACGTCGCGGCCGGTCAGAAGCGCTTCGAGTTTCGCCTGCCGCGCTCGACGTCGGCGCTGTGGGTCGAGGTCGAAGGCCGCGGCGTCTACTACAAGCCGCCCAAGTCGGTGTCGCCGGAGTGCTTCTACGTCGACCTGCCGCCCGGCAAGCACAACGTCACGGTGCACGGCGAGGGGCGCGACCCCGAGGTCGGGCTGCAGGCGGGATTGACGATCTACGAATACGGCCCTAAAGAGGGCCCGCATTGGTATCGCTCCTTGAAATACAGCTGCGGCGGGCTAGGTAAGTGCAGCGCCGACGACCTCAAAGAGTGGGTCCGCAAGCAGCGCGCGCTGCCTCGCGGCGTGCTGGCGCCGTGCGGCTCGGTGCAGATCCGCGCCGTGACGTCCACCGGTCAGCGCAACGATCGCAAGCTCGACGAGTACAGAGAAGCGACCGTCCGCTTCGCGCTCAAGGTCTATAAGTTCGAGACGTACAGACCACCAGGCCATCCGAAGTGCAGGGCCCCATCAAAGAACCGACCCGCCACCGAAAAGACGCCGCAGAAGTAGGCGCCGACCAGCGCGTCGACCTCGTGGTCGTCGGCGCCGGCCACGCCGGCGTCGAGGCCGCTATCGCCGCCGCGCGCATGGGGCTGGGCGTCGCGCTGGTGACCAACAACACCGACGCCGTGGCGCGCATGTCGTGCAACCCCGCGGTGGGCGGGCTCGGCAAGGGCCACCTCGTGCGCGAAGTCGACGCGCTGGGCGGCATGATGGGCCTTTGCGCCGACGCGACGGCGATCCAGTTTCGCCGCCTCAACCGCCGCAAGGGCGCCGCCGTGCGCGGCACGCGCGTGCAGTCCGACGCCGCGCGCTACTCGCAGTGGATGGGCGCCGCCGTACGCGCCGAGCCGCGCGTGCAGCTCGTCGGCGCCGAGGTCGCAGACATCGAGCTCGAGCGCGACGCCGTCAGCGCCGTGCGCCTCGCCGACGGCGCGCGCATCCGCTGCCGCGCCGTGGTGCTCACCACCGGCACGTTTCTACGCGGCCAGCTTCACGTCGGTGACGAGTCGACCCCCGGCGGCCGTCGCGGCGAGCCTGCCGCCGTCGCGCTCGCGCACGCCCTGGCGCGCATCGGCCTGCGCATGGGTCGCCTCAAGACCGGCACGCCCGCGCGCCTCGACAAGAAGACCATCGACTTCGATCGCCTCGAGCCGCAGCCCGGCGACGATCCCGCGCCGCGCCTTTCGGCCTGGAGCCACTGGCCCGACGGACGCCCGCCGCTGCCGCAGCTTCCTTGCCACATCACCTACACCAACGCGCGCACGCACCAGATCATTCGCGACAACCTCGCGCGCTCGGCCGTCTTCAGCGGCGCGATCAGCGGCAACGGACCGCGCTATTGCCCGTCCATCGAAGACAAGGTCGTGCGCTTCGCCGACCGCGAGCGGCACCAGATCTTCGTCGAGCCGCTCGGCCTCGACAGCGACCTCTATTACCCCAACGGCATCTCGACGAGCCTGCCGCGCGACGCGCAGCAGGCGCTCATCGCCAGCATCGCTGGCTTCGAGCACGCGCGCGTCGTGCGCTTCGGCTACGCCGTCGAATATGACTACGCCGACCCGCGCCAGCTCGACGCGTCGCTGGCGCTGCGCGGTGTGCGCGGCCTCTACCTCGCCGGCCAGATCAACGGCACCACCGGCTACGAAGAGGCGGCGGCGCAAGGCCTGATGGCCGGCATCAACGCCGCGCTGGCCGCGCGCGAGCGCGAGCCGCTGGTGCTCGGGCGCGACCGCGCTTACATCGGCGTGCTCGTCGATGATCTCGTCACGCGCGGCGTCGGCGCCGAGCCCTATCGCATGTTCACCTCGCGCGCCGAGCTGCGCCTGCTGCTGCGCGAAGACAACGCCGAGGAGCGGCTCGCGCCCATCGGTCGCGAGCTCGGCCTGCTCGACGACGCGCGCTGGCGCCTCTTCTGCGAGCGCCGCGAGCACGCCGAGCGCCTGCGCGGCCACCTCGAACAAACGCGCGTACGCGGCGACGACGGCGCGCTCGATGCGCTGCTCGTCGAAGCCGGCACGGTCAGCGCCCGCGCGGGCAGCACGCTCGTCGAGCTGATGCAGAGACCACAGGTGGGGCTCTCGTTGCTCTCGCGCGCGGGGTTGGTACCCGCCGATCCCTTCGACACCATCGAGCCGCTGGTGCGCGAGAAGGTCGAGATCGCGATCAAGTACGCCGCCTACATCGACAAGCAGCGCGAGCAGGCCGAGCGCCTCGCCGCGCTCGAAGGCGAGCTGCTGCCCGACGACCTCGACTACGACGCCATCGTCGGCCTGCGCAACGAGGCGCGCGAAAAGCTCGCGCGCGCGCGACCGCGATCCATCGGCCAGGCGGCGCGCATCCCCGGCATCACGCCGGCCGCTGTCGCGCTGCTGCACGTGCACCTCTCCGCACGCCGGCGCCGCGCCGCCCGCCCACGCGCACACAGCCACTGACTTTTCCGGTAAAGTGCCCGCTTCGTTCGCTCCCGAGTCGAAGACAAGGACACTGTCGTGAAGCGCGCCCTCGTCACCCTGCTCTTTTTTGTCGCCGCCGCAGCCTCGACGCGCACAGCTCGGGCGGGCGGCTACTTCTGGCCAGACATCGGCACGGTCGCCATGTCGCGCGGTGGGGCGTTCACGGCGCGCGCCGACAACCCGACCGCCATCGTCTGGAACCCGGCGGGCGCCGCGTTCCTCAAGGGCACCCACATCGTGCTCAACGGCACGATCATCACGCAGAGCGTCTACTTCCAGCGACGCCAGTACTGGGACTCCTCCGTACCCTCCAACCAATACGGCGGCAGGAGCTCGCTGGCGGGCCAAGTGATGCCGGCGATCACCAACAACGACCCGCTCTTCATCACGCCGCTGCTCGCCATCACCACCGATCTCGGCATCGGCTTTCTGCAGCGCCACCGCATCCGCTTTCTGATCGGCGTCTATGGTCCCAACGCCGCGCCAACGCGCACCTATCCGCGCTACTGCGTCGCGGGCACCAACCCTTGCCAGGCGACAACCAAGGACGACCCCAACGCCATCGCTTCGCCGCAGCGCTACGAGACCGTGCGCGCCGAGTCGCTGGCGCTCTATCCCTCGATCGGCGTGGCGTGGGCGCCGATCCCGCAGCTCGCCATCGGCGGCGTGCTGCAGTTCGGCTACGCCAACCTCGGCTACAGCACGGTGGTGGCAGCGACCATCGGCGAAGACCCCGGGCAGGACATGGACGTTCGCATCGACGCCAACACCGGCATTCAGCCCACCGGCATCGTCGGCGCGATGTACAAGCCGCTCAAGTGGCTGCAGATCGGCGCCTCGCTCAGCTTCGCGCACAACTTCGACATGAAGGGCGAGGTCTGCCTCGGCGAGCGACAGTCCGACGGCACCTGCCAGCCCAACGAGCTGGCCGGGCTCGGCGCGATCTCGGTCGATCCGAACCCGGGCAAGGCGACGCTGAGCATTCCCCTGCAGTGGGTGCTGCGCACCGGCATTCGCTACATCAACTTCGACAACCGCGATCGCGAACGCTTCGACGTCGAGCTCGACTTCGTCTACGAGACGACGTCGCGCAACCGCGGGTTTGGCCTCGTCCCTGGCGACAACCCCGACTGTCCGCCCGACGGAGAGGGCAAGCGCAACTGCTTCCGCGTGATCCTGCCCAGCGGTCAGCCCTACGCGCAGGACATTCGCACCACCTCGCTGACGCACGACTGGGCCAACGTCTACAGCTTCCGCCTCGGCGGCTCCTATCGCTTCAACGATCTGATCCCGCAGGGCGTGCTGATCCTGCGCGCCGGCGCGTTCTACGAATCGCAGGCCGTACCCGACGAATGGACTCGCCTAGACTTCTTGCCGCTCGCGCGCATCGGCGTCGGCGGCGGCGTCGGCGTGCGCTGGCGCATGTGGGAAGTCAGCGTGGGCTACCAGTACCTGCACCACCTCCCGCTCGACGTCGACCCGCCCGATGGCAGCGGCGGCTGCGGCCCGCTGACGGGTACACCGGCAACCAACTGTGGCAGCCAGACGCGCGTGGTCGTTCCGATCAAGCCCGGCAATCCCACACTGCGCTTCGGCAACGTGATCGGAAACGGTCGCTACGAGGTGCACGCGCACACGATCACGTTCGGCGCGCGAGTGCACTTCGGCAAGAGCAGCTGGTAGCGCGTCAGCCCTTGATCGGAGGCGCGAGCTCGGCGTAGAGCGCACGCGCGGCGGCGTCGGCGGCCGGCGGCAGCGCTTCGCGCCCGACGCGATCGACCAGCCGCTCGAGCGCCGACTCGGATGACGCGTCGAGGTCGAATCGCATCCCCATGCCGCGCGGCTCACCCTCGACGCGCACGACGACGCCTTCGAGGCTGATGCGCTCGCGCTGGCGACACAGCTCCACGCGCACCTTGGTGCCTACCGGCAGCGGGCGATTGGCCCGAACGAAGGCGCCCGCGGTGGAGAGGTTGAGCGCATATGTGAGCAGCAGTACGTCCTCTGTCGGCGCGTGTACCTGCACGGAGACAGAACACGGAAAGCGAGGATGGGCGCGCTGGTCGACTTGCGGGGCGTGACTGCTCAACATCATTCTTCGCTGCTCGATACGTCTGTAGAGGTCGCGAACGGTAGCCAGACGTCTTACCCGGTGTCAACGCGACGACATGTGAAGCGCCATGATTACTGATATTTGTGTTTGATACCGCAGGTTTTGCGCATCACCATGACATGGATGTCAGAGGGCGAGGTCGACCGCGCCCGCGGCTCGGCGCGACGAGCGGCTCGCGGCGCTGCGAGTTGTGAAACGCGGGCGCGTCGGTGAAAATGGGCAACTCGTGGCCGTCAAGAAGCCAGATTCGATGATCGGAAGGCTGTTCGCCGGGCGATTTCGCATCGAGCGCAAGCTCGGCGAAGGCGGGATGGGGGCGGTCTATCTGGCGTCGCACGAGGTGCTCGGACGCAAGTTCGCGATCAAGGTCGTGCGCCGAGAGCTTGTCGAAGACGTCAACGCCGCCGCGCGATTTCGACGCGAGGCGCGCACGGCGAGTCGCATCGACCATCGAGGCGTAGTGGCGATCTTCGACTTCGGGCACGACGGCGACGGCCGTCCGTACATCGCGATGGAGTACGTCGAGGGCGTGACGTTGGCGCACGTCATCGACAACGAGAGCCCGATGGCCGTGCCTCGGATTCTCGACGTCGTCGAGCAGTGCGCCGAGGCGATCGCCGCCGCCCACCAGTGCGCGGTGGTGCACCGCGATCTCAAGCCGGGCAACGTGCTGCTTACCAAACAGGGCAGCCGTCGCGACGTGGTGAAGATCCTCGACTTCGGCCTGGCCAAGGCCACCGGCGTGGAGGCCACCACCAAGCTGACGGCCGCGGGTCAGACCTTCGGCACGCCCGAGTACATGTCGCCCGAGCAGTGCACGGACCTGACCGTCGACGGACGATCAGACATCTACAGCCTCGGCATCATCGCCTACGAGATGATCTGCGGGAAGGTGCCCTTCGTCGGCCGCGTGATCCAGATCATGACGGCGCAGGTCTCGAAGACGCCGCCACTGCCGAGCGAGGCCGGCGGGCGCGGCGACATTCCACCCGAGCTCGACGAGCTCGTCATGCACTGTCTCGCCAAGCGCCGCACCGAGCGCTTTCAGACCGGCAGCGAGCTGGTCGAGGCCATCGCCGACCTGCGCGACAAGCTCGGCATCTCCGATCCCAACCTGCAGGTGATCGAGATCGCCGCGGTGGCGGCGCCCGCGCCCGCGCCCGCGCCCGTGCCGAGCGAGCCCGCCCCGGCCGATACGATCCCTGCTGACGATGCCGCGCTGCTCGCCGCCGCCTCGAGCCTTAGCTCGGTCAGCGCCGAAGACGAGGGCGAAGAGGCGACCCAGATCAAGCTCGACTCGATCTCGACCACCGCCATGCCGGCCGAGACCAAGCGCGTGCAGGCACTCGAGGAGCTGGCCTACGCGATGCGCGATCGCGGCCTCGGCTCGCCGCGCATCATCGGCGAGCTGGCGCGCATGCTCGAGGCGCACGACGTGCTGCTCGCTGCCGAGTCGGAGCTGAGCCTCATCGCGCACGAGCTACGCGAGGTCGAGTCGCTCACGCTGCGGCGCGAGCAAAAGCTCAGCCTCGCGCAGAGCCAGCTGAGCCACGAGCTCGAGCGACTGGATCGCGCCGTGCGCGAGAGCACCGGCGAGATCTCGCCGGAGATGGGCGAGCGAGCGCGCAGCTGGCTCGAGGTGCGTATCGCGGAGATCGGCGAGCGCCTGGTGGTGGTCGCGCGCGAACGTCGCGAGCGCTACGCCAACCTCGAAGCGCATCGTGACCATCAGCGCGAGGTGCTGTTCGAGTCGCGCCTCTCCGTCAACCGCGCCGCCGAGCAGCTCGAGGAGCTGCTGCGCGCCACGCGCCCGCCGCCCGCGTACACCGACAGCGAGCTCGACGCGCTGTACGCGCGCATCGGCTCGAGCTGATCGCGTGAGCAGCGACCACAGCGGGCGCGTGCTGCACGGCACGTATCACCTCGTTCGCAAGATCGGCGAGGGCAGCATGGGCTCGGTCTACGAGGCCCGCCACAGCAGGCTGCCCAAGAGCTTCGCGGTCAAGATGATCGCCGGCGAGGCGGCCAAGAAGCGCGAGGCGCTGTCGCGCTTTCGGCGTGAAGCCGAGATCACGAGCCGCCTCGGTCACCCCAACATCGTCGAGGTCATCGACTTCAACGAGACCGAGCAGGGCGAGCCGTATCTCGTAATGGAGCTGCTCGCGGGCGAGGATCTGGCGTCCTACATCCGGCGCATCGGCGCGTTCAACGTGGCGCAGGCCGAGCCGATCATGGCGCAGATCACGTCAGCGCTCGACGCGGCACACAAGGGCGGCGTCGTGCACCGCGACCTCAAGCCGCACAACATCTTCCTCGCCGGCGAGGAGCTGCGCGTCAAGGTCGTCGACTTCGGCATCTCGAAGATCCAGGGCCAGTCATCGTCGCTGACGCGTGACGAGTCGATCATCGGCACGCCGCACTACATGGCGCCCGAACAAGTGGCGGGTGACGCCACCAAGGTCGACTGGCGCGCCGACATCTACGCCATCGGCGCGATCCTCTACGAGATGTTGTGCGGCAAGCCGCCCTACTTCGGCGCTCCGCTGCTCAGCGTGCTCTACAAGGTGGTGCACGAGCAGCCGACGCGCCTCAGCGAGGTGCGCCCTGGGCTGCCGCCGGCGCTCGACGAGATCATCGCACGCGCCATGGCGCGCGATCGCACGCGCCGCTACGAGCGAGCGCGCGATCTAATGCACGACCTTCGCGTGCTGATCGCCGGGACGTCGCGCGACGGGCTCACGCCGGTGGACACCGAGCCGACCTCGCTGAGCACGCCTGCCTATCCGCTCGACGTGTTTGCCAGCGGCGACTCGCGCCCCGACCGCACGGGACCTCACACCGGACCGGTGCGCGCGGCGCCGCAGCTCGCACCTGCAGCCGCGACGTTGCCGCCGCCAGGCATCACCGAGCAACCGCCGCTCGAGTATCAGGTTACCGCCGTGCAGCGCCATCCGTCGCTTCGGCTGCCGGCGGCCGAGTCAACGCTCGGCTCGACCGAGCCGCCGCTGCTTGCGGGGCGCGGCGACACGTCGGCCACGCTGGGTCCGATGGACGAGCCGGCCAAACCGATCTCGACGCTGACCCACTCGAGCGGCGAGCTGCGGCAGCTCATCGTCGACGCGCCGCCCGAGCGCCGTCGCCGTGGCCTGGTCGTCGGACTGTTGGCGACGCTGCTTCTGTGCGTGGGCGGCGGCGTAGCGATCTTCATGTGGGTGCACGACGGCGGCGATGGGACCACGACGCCGACGACGTCGGTGCGCGGCGATGGTGCCAGGGCGTTGGGAACGGGGGCGGGCACGAGCGTGGGCAGTGGGACGAGCGCAGCCATCGGCACGAGCGCTGGTACGGGTGTCGGCTCGGGCACGAGCGTGGAGACGGGAACGGGCACTGTCGCGGGCACGGGCACGGGAACGGGCACAGGTACGGGCGCGTCGGCGGGCAGCGCGACCGCGGCCGTCGTTGGAAAGCCGAGAAAGCCTCGAGCGAGAGCTCGACATCGCCGCCGCAGACACCGTGTGCACCGACGCCGCAAGACCAAGCCGCCGCGTGACCTGCGCCCCGCGACGGTGAAGATCGTGACCAAGTGCAAGGGCATGTTCTGGCAGAACACGGCGCTGTCGGTCGACGGCAAGCGCTACAAGGCCGGCACCTGGTTTCAGCTGGCGCCGGGACGACACAGGG
>JAGQIK010000041.1 GCA_020431405.1 Myxococcales bacterium | reverse complement strand
GGTCTCCCTCGCTGAGCGCGCTGCCGCTGCCGTTGCTGCTGCCGCTGCCGCCGGTGGCGGCCGTGCCCGCCGCGCTGCCGCGGTCCGAGCCGCTCGCCGAGCCGGTGACAGCCGCGCCGGATCCGCGATCGGATCCGTGATCGGATCCGTCGTCGCTGCCGTCCCCCGAAGCGCTCCCGCTGCCCGCGCTCGAACCGGAGCCACCACCCGCAGCACGCCAGCCGCCGCCGACGACCTTGCCGGCGGCCAGCCGGCGCTTGCGTCGGCCCGCGTGACGTCGCTTGCCCTTGGGTCGCCGCGCGACGCCGGCGGCATCGGCGCCGTCTGTCGCTTCGGCCGGCGGGTAGGTGAGCGTCTCTCCGTCGGTGCCCAGCGGGAAGCGCCACCAAGTGGGCCATTCGAAAACAAGCGCCGTCTCGGCGACTTGCCGAGGCAAACCGAGCTTGACGCTCGGCCCCGGTGGCCGCCGCGCTGTGAGCACGCGGAAGACGGCGTAGGCAGACCCAGCGAAGAGCGCGGCGTTGATCAGCAGCGCCAGAAAGAAGCTCAGCGCGCGACCCGAGCGCACGGGTACGCCTGCAACGCCGTCGGGTTGCCGAGCGCCGCAGCTGCTACAAAACGCATCGCCCTCGGCGACCCCGGCGTCACATTGCGGACAGCGCAATGCTGGCACTTCGCCGCTCGGGCGATGGTCGACCACGCGGCAAGGATATCCCAGCGGCCGCGCCCGCGCCGCGCACAAAAAGGCCCACCGTCGCGAGCCCGCGAGGCAGTCTGACGCGGCGCATCATCGAGGCCCTCGATAGTGCCCACCATCGCGCCGAAAACTGCGATTACACGACAAAACTACTCCTGTGCGCCCGTAGCGGATAGCGCCCCCCTGTGCTACCGTTGATCCTGGATGACTGTAGGAATCGACCGCGTTCTGTCGGCCGCACAGCGGCTCGGGGCGTCCGACATTCACCTCAAGGTCGGCCTGCCACCGATCTTCCGCATCAAGGGCGATCTCCGCACGGTGCGCGACGTCCCCGCGATCACCGAGCAGGCACTGCACGCTTTCGCCGACAAGCTGCTCAGCGAACGGCAGCGCGAAGAGTTCGAGCGCCTGCGCGAGGTCGACCTCGCCTACAACTCGCCGGACAACCACCGCTACCGCACGAATATCTTCACTCAACGCGGCGTCATGGGCATGGTGCTGCGCCTGATCCCGCCCGAGGTGCCCGCTTTCGACTCGTTGGGCCTGCCCGACGTGGTCAAGACCCTCGCCGCCGAGCGGCGCGGGCTGATCCTCGTGACGGGGATCACCGGCAGCGGCAAGTCGACCACCCTCGCGGCGATGATCGAGCACATCAACCGCACCTGCGCGTATCACATCGTTACTGTAGAGGATCCGATCGAGTACGCCTTCACCGACCGCCGCAGCGTGATCAACCAGCGCGAGCTGGGCCTCGACACGACCTCGTTCAGCCGGGCGCTGCGCGCGGCGCTGCGCCAGGACCCCGACGTGATCCTCGTCGGCGAGATGCGCGACATCGAGACCATCGAGATCGCGATGCTCGCGGCCGAAACCGGCCATCTGGTGCTCTCCACGCTGCACACCACCGACGCGGTGGAGACGGTCAACCGCATCATCTCGGTGTTTCCAGGCGAGCGGCAGCTGCAAGCACGCCTGCAGCTGGCGTCGGTGCTGCGCGGCGTCGTCTCGCAGCGGCTGCTGCCGCGCGCCGACGGCCGCGGCATGGCGCCCGCCATCGAGGTGCTGATCAACACCGCCCGCGTGCGCGAGCTGATCGAAGACCGCCAGCGCACGATGGAGATCGCGCAGGCCATCGCCGAGGGTCGAAACCCGTACGGCATGATGAGCTTCGACGCGAGCCTCACCGAGCTGGTGCAGGCACGCACCGTCACGTACGACACGGCGCTCAAAAACGCGACCAACCCGGACGACTTCGCGCTGTTCTTCCGCGGCGTAGCCGACACGAGCCGATGGGTCAACGAGGGCGGCGGGTGATCCGACGCTTCCATACGCGCCTGCTGTTCGGCGCGGTAATGATCTTCCTCTGCCCCGGCGAGGCGCTGGCCAAGAACATCGTCGTGATGCCGTTCGGCGGCCC
>JAGQIK010000361.1 GCA_020431405.1 Myxococcales bacterium | reverse complement strand
GTGCCCGACTACATCAGCCACGTCGATCTCGAGGGGCGGCTGCTATTCCTCAACCGCTCGACGCAGCCGTTCGAGCAGCTGCGCAGCCTGTCGCTGTTCGACGTGCTCGCCGAGACCGATCGCGCCGCGGCCCGTCAGGCGATGGATCGCGCGATCGTGACCGGCGAGGTGCAGCAGTACGAGTCGGGCGACGTGCGCCCGGGCAGCGTCGCGCGCTTCATCAACCACGTCGCGCCGGTCCGTGACAACAACGGCGTGATCCGATCACTGGCGCTGATCTCCACCGACATGACGGCGCAGCTCACCGGCCTGCAGCAGCTGCGCGAGAGCGAGGCGCGCCTCGGCGTGGCGCTCGACGCGACCAACATCGGCATCTGGTCGTACGACCTGCAGCTCCAGCGCGCCTTCACCGACGAGCGCACGCGCGAGATCACGAGCGGCAGCACCGAGCTCGTGCCGCAGACCATCCGTCAGTTCATCGACGACTCGGTACATGCCGACGATCGGGCAGCGGTCAGCGAGGAGCTCGCACGCGCCTTCGAGACCGGACGCTATGGCCCGCTGGAAAACCGTGTGGTGTGGTCACGCGGTGGTGCGACGCGCTGGATCTCCGTTGCCGCCCGTGTGCTGCACGATGACGACGGCAAGCCACAGCAGCTGGTCGGCACGGTGCAAGACGTCACCGACCGGCGCGCGCTCGAGGCGCGCCTCATCGAAGCGCAGAAGCTCGAGAGCATCGGTCGGCTCGCCGGCGGCATCGCACACGACTTCAACAACATGCTGATGACCATCAGCAGCAACGCAGAGCTCGCGCTGCTGGCGGCGAGCCTCGATCCCGACCTTCGCACCCACATCGAGGAGATCCGCCTCGCCGGCGAGCGCAGCGCCGCGCTCACACGGCAGCTGCTCGCCTTCGCGCGCAAGCAGGTCGTCGCCCCGCGGCTGGTCGAGCTCGGCGACGTCGTCGAGCGGCTGGTGGCGCTGCTGGCGCGTCTGCTCGGCGAGGACATCGAGCTCGAGGTCGACATCGCCGAGCGCTGCCGCCTGCGCATCGACCCGAGCCAGCTCGAGCAAGTGCTGCTCAACCTGGTGACCAACGCGCGCGACGCCATGCCCGATGGCGGCGCGCTCTCGCTCAGCGCCCGCTGCGTGATGCTCGACGAGCGCTTCTGCCGGCCGCGCCAGCTGCAGGCGGGAATGTACGTGGCGATCACGGTCGAAGACAGCGGCGTCGGCATCGCGCCGGCGACCCTCGAGCACATCTTCGAGCCGTTCTTCAGCACCAACGAGGTCGATAACACGGGCCTCGGCCTGGCAACCTGCCACGGCATCGCCAAGCAGAACGGCGGCTGCATCGAGGTCGAGAGCGCTCTCGGCGAGGGCTCGACGTTCACTGTCTACTTGCCGCGCGTGGCGACTGTCGACCAGCTGCCGGCGATCAGCGAGCCGGCGCTCGACAGCAGCAGCGGCGGCGGCATGACGCTGCTCGTCGCCGAAGACGAGCGGCTCGTACGCCGCGTGGTGGCGCGCACGTTGCGCGCCGCTGGCTACACCGTGCTCGAGGCCGAGGACGGGGCCACCGCGCTGAAGCTAGCTGCCGAGCTCGAGGGCGAGCTCGCGCTGCTGGTCACCGACGTGGTGATGCCTGGGATTTCGGGGCCACAGCTGGTCGAGCGCCTGCACGCGGTGCGACCCGACACGCGGGTGGTCTATATGTCAGGTCACGTGCGGCGCGAGCTGAGCAGCGACGAGGCTAACGCGCCCGGCGTGCGCTTCCTGCAGAAGCCGTTCATGCCGCAGCAGCTGCTCGAGGTGATCAAGGAGCTGCTCGCGCGCTGACGCGGGCGGCTGCTTCTCGCGGGCGGCTGCTTCTCGCGGGCGGACAGGCGGGGACTAGAAGCCGATGCGCCAGCGCTCGTCGGCGTCCACCGCCGAGAGGTCCGAAGGGTGTCCCGAGGCGTGCACGCGCGCGACGATGCCGTAGCACTCCGAGACGAAGAGGAACATGGTGCGGCGCGTGACGAGGAAGGGGTTGGCGACCGGGTACTGCGTGACGGCGATACGCACCAGCTGCGCTTTGAGCTCGAGGCGCGGCAGCACCAGCGTGCCGCCGCCGAGGTGCGTCACCTCGTAGGTCTCGTTGAGCCACACGGGCGTGAATCCGAGAAAGCCCGTCACGCCGGAGGTGGTCTTGTAGCTGTTGTTGGCACCGATGGGGAAGCGCAGCAGGCTGATCGGCGTGCTGTACTTGAGGCGCGTGTCGTTGGGCGTCTTCGAGACGACAGCGTCGAGGCGAAGCTCGCTCGCGTCGACGGTAAAGACGCCGTAGGTGCCGAGGCCGGCGTCGAGCAAGCTGGCGTAGGTGGCGCCGGGAAACTCCGAGCGCGTCCAGTCGAAGACGGGCAAGAGGTCGCTCTTGACGACGTGATCGTCCGACGCGTTCTTCGTCAGGTCCCAGCGTGTCTTGCTCAGATCGACGGTCAGCGAGGAGCCGACCTCGTAGGTCACGCTGGCGCCGACCTTGACGGGCATCTCGCTGCGCGCGACCACGCCGTCGTTGTCGGTGGCGCACTGCGGGCCGCCGTCGCTGTCGTTGCCTGCGACGTCCGGGGCGAGCGCGTCGGCGCCCGTGTCGGGCGCCGGCGTCGTGTCGGGCAGTGGGGTGTTGCTGTCGTCGCCGCCGATCGTCGGGCTGCAGATGCCGTCGGCGCAGCGCTGGCCGGCCGGACACTCCGTGTCTCGCACGCAGAAGCCGGACTCGCCCTCCGAGCAGGCGCCGGCAAGCGCCACGACGAAGAACACGATCGCGACAAGCGAGAGGGCTCGATACAGCACGACAGACACTCCCTGGCTACAGCACCGTGCCGCCGTCGATGTCGAGGCAGCGGCTGGTGAAGTAGTCGCACTCGATGATGAACTTCACGCCGAGATAGATCTCGTGCGGCTCGCCGACGCGGCGCAGCGGAACGCCCTGCACCATCTTCTCGAGCACCTCGGGGCGCATGGCGTCGAGGATCGGCGTGCGCACGAAGCCGGGCGCGATGGCGCCAACGCGGATGCCGTAGCGCGCCAGCTCGTGGCCCCACAGCTTGGTGTCGGCGACGAGGCCGGCTTTGGCCGCAGAGTAGTTGCTCTGGCCCATGTTGCCCGAGCGCGAGACCGACGACATGTTCACGATCACGCCTGGCTTGATCTTGTTTTCGATCATGTAGGCGGCGAGCTCGCGCGTGGCGAGGAACGGACCGGTGAGGTCGACGTCGATGACCGACTGCCACTGCTCGAGCGACATCTTCTTGACGTCGCCGCTCTTCTTGTCGACTTTGACGAGCAGCCCGTCGCGGAAGATGCCGGCGTTGTTGATCAGCCCGTTGAGCCCACCGAGACCGTCGCCCGACGCCTTGATCGCGGCGACGACCTGCTTCTCGTCGGCGACGTTGGCGACGAACGTCTTGACCGTGCCGGCGGCGCCCTTGTTCTCTTCGGCGACGGCGGCGAGGCCCTCTTCCGAGAGGTCCCACGCGGCGACCGAAGCGCCCTCCGCGGCGAGCTGCTGGGTGAAGTAGCGCCCCATGCCGCTGGCGGCGCCCGTGACGATAATCTTGAGATCGTTGAGTTTCATGGTCGGTCTCCTCGCCTGATGGAAAAACGCTAAACGTTTACTCCCTCGACGCGCCGCGCGCCAGCCCTATGCGCCGCGCCGAGGCGCGCGCGCAGGCGGACGACGGCGACGCCAACGCCGATGACCGCGAGGCTGGCGAGGATCGCGCAGGCGCTGAGCACGGCGGGGTTGTTGGCGTAGCTGCTGATCTTCGCCAGCGACATGCCGAGGTAGACGACGAGCGCGGTGATCGCGGAGGCGACGGCCAGCGCGCGCGGCACGTCGCGCACGAACAGGCCGAACAGCATCGGCGCGAAGCTCGCCGAAAAGACGCAGTAGATGCCGTACTGCGCGAAGATGGCGACGGAGCCCCCGCTCGGGTTTCGCATCTGACCGAGGGCGAGCACGAACGACACCACCGCCGAGGCTGCGATGGCAACGCGTGCGTAGCGCAACGACTGGCGGCCGACGGCCTCTTCGTCTACGGCGGCGCCGGCGCGCTCGGCCTTGCGGCGCAGCATCGGCCGGAAGAGGTCGGCGGCGAGCGTCGCCGAGAGCGCCAGCAGCAGCCCCTCGAGCGTCGAGAGGCCGGCGCACAGCACGCCGACGCCGATGATGACGCGCACCAGCGGCGAGAACTGGGTCTGGATGTAGGTCGGCACCACGAGGTCGATGCGCGTGCCGGCAGGCAGCACGAAGCGGCTGTAGAGCCCGACCAGCATCACGCCGGCGAAGACGAGGCCGACCAGGATCGCTGTGCCGAGGTAGCGGTTGACCTGCTTTTCGTCGCGCAGGTAGAGCGACTTGGTGAGCACGTGCGGCTGGCAGACGAGCGCGAAGCCGACGATGAAGTTGCAGGCGTAAACCTCGAGCAGCGTGCGGAAGTAGGGGCTGCTCTCGTTGACGAGGCCGACCAGGCGCGCGTCGATCGCCGAGAGGCGCTCGAGCATCGCCGAGAGGCCGCCCGAAAAATGCGCGTAGCCGGAGGCGATGAGGGCGACGGCCACGCCGACCATGATCAGCGCCTGCACCGAGTTGGTGTAGACCGAGGTGTTGACGCCGCCGAGCAGCACGTAGGGGAAGACGAAGAGGATCACGCCGGCGAGCGCGGCCCAGCCCGGGATGCCGAGCAGCTTGACCAGCACGTAGGCCATGGCGACGAGGATCATCACCACGAAGGTGATCAGCAGCAGGCTCAGCGCGGCGAAGCCGACCTGCAGCCCCTTGCTCTTGTAGCGGGCGCCGAGCCAGCCGGGGATCGTCAGCGCCTGCTCGCGCTGGCCGGCGGCGCGAAACGCCTTGGACAGCACGATCAAGCCGCTGATGATGCCGAGCGACGCCGCGCCGGCGAGGCCGAGCAGGCCGGGCGTGCCGTAGGCGTAGACCAGGCCGGGGTTGACGACGAAGGTCGCCACCGAGGTCAGCTGCGCGGCGAGCGAGAGCCCCACCAGCGACGGCGGCAGGGCGCGGCTGCCGACGGCGAAGCTCTCGATTGTGCGGGTGCGACGGGCGCCGCGTAGCGCCAGCCAAATTGTTACGGCTGCGTAAAGGCCAAGAAGCAGCCAGGCGAATGCTGTAGCCGACATAGCGGGCAACTTAGACAACGCTACGCTGCAATGCAACATGAATTTTGCATCGCACAATCTGCGATGCGAAGGCGCGAGATCACGGGCATTTCCGGCGAGGCGCGGCAGCCAGCGTGTAAGGTTGGGGATGGTCCGCCTCGCGCTCGTGCTCGCCGTGACGCTCTGCGCTTCGTGCCGGCAGCGGCCGCCGCAGGCGCCGACATCGCGCCCCGCGGTGGCGCCCGCGGCAAAGAAGCGCAGCCCGGCAGCCTTCTCGCCCGCGCCCTTCGCGGCGCTGTTCACTAAGGGCTTCAAGGCGCGCTACCGCTACGTGCGCTCGCAGGTCTCCGATATCGAGAATGTCGACGGCAAGGGCAAGCCGATCACGCCCAAGCCGGCCACGCACGAGGCGGTGGTGGATTGCGTCGTCAAGGCAGTGCACGTGGTGGGCGGCGCACGCATCTCGCAATTCAGCTGCACGCTCGATCGGCCGATGCCCTCGGACCCGGTGACCATCGAGGACAAGAAAGACTGGACGCGTGATCTCGAGATCGGCAGCGCGACGTTCATCGCCACCAAGCGGGGGCTATGGATCTCGGACACCGAGCTGCGCAACTGCGACGCCGCGTGCGTGGCCGAGCAGATCAAGCGCAAGGCGGCGTGGCCGCTTCCGCTGCGCGGCTACAGCGTCAAGCGTCCTGATGGCGACGGCCGCACGCAGACCGCAGGGCTGGCGGCGACGAAGATCAAGCTCGCTGGCAAGCAGGTCGTCGCTTGGTGCGCCGACGTCGCTGGGCGGCAGGGCGTGGAGGGCCACGAGGAGCACACGCGCTGCATCGACGCGCGCGGTGTGCTGCTCAGCGAGGAGAACAACTCGGTGGTCAAGCAGGTGCGCACGACGACGACCATGACCAAGCTGCCGGCGCCGTAGCACGCCGCCGCCGCTCGGCGCACGCTCAGAGCTCGCTGAAGCCCTGCCAGAAGTCGCACTCGGCCTTCTTGAGCGCGCCCTTTGCCGTTGGTGTGAGCGTCAGCTCGAGGTGCTTCTCGTCGGTCTCGCTGTACTTTGGCCACGAAGGCGCGCCGTCGCCGTTGGGGTCGCCGGTCGCGGCGAAGCGGGCCCAGTAGCCCATCATCGTGTCGGAGAGCTTGCGCTCGTCCTGCGTGGGCGGCGTGAGCAGCTTGGTGCCGTAGACGGAGGGCAGCTCGGCGGTGTGGGAGGCTCGGAAGAACGGATTGACCGCGGCGAAGATCGAAGGCGTGTGGGTGAAGTGGTAGAGGTAGACCGGCTGGCCGGCGGCGGCCATCGCGCGGGCGAGGCGGCGCGTGGGGCAGGCGAAGATGCTGTCGGTGATCACGGCGGCCATCGCCTCGACGGGCTTGTTGTCGAAGCTGGCCGGGTCGTACTGGGCGACGATCTTGGCGGCGTCGGCCGAGCTGAAGTGGCCCTCGATCAGCGATCGGTACAGCGCAGCATCCATCGCCTGCAGGCTGTCGCTGGCGACGAAGAGCGTGCCCTCGTCGGCGTTGCTGCCCGTCAGCAGCGGCACCTTGGAGAAGTTGCCGGAGGCGAGCGTGTCCAGCGGCTGCTCGAGCAGCGTCACGCCGTCGACGAAGGGCATGTTCATCGGCTGCTTGTCTCCGTAGAACAGCTGCCCCGAGAGCTCGACCTTGGTGTTCAGATCGTCGGCGCTGGCGCTGCGCAGACACGCCGCCTCGTCGGCGGCCGTATCGCAGCCCACCGCGGCCGACACCGCCTGTCCGAAAGCCTCGGCGTCTGCGCGTGTCCGCGCGGCGAGGCACGAGCCGCTCTGTGCGACGGCGCGGTGAAAGAGGCCCTTGCTGCCCGGCGAGACAAGGTGCAGACAGACGCTGATGCCGCCGGCCGACTCGCCGAAGATCGTCACCTTGTCGGGGTCGCCGCCGAAGGCCGTGATGTTGTCTTTGACCCACCGAAGGGCCGCCTGCTGATCGAGCAGGCCGAAGTTGACCATCTCGCTGCCCAGCTTGGGGTGCGCCATCTGACCGAGCGGACCGACGCGGTAGTTGATGCCGACCACGATCACGTTCTGCTTGACGGCCAGCGGTGTGCCATCGAGCACCGGGATGCTCTTGCCGCCGGCGGCGAAGGCGCCGCCGTGAATGGAGACCATCACCGGCAGCTCTGACGTCGTCGCCGCCCCACTAGGCACCCACACCGCCAGGCTCAAGCAGTCCTCGTCGGTCGGCCCCGTCGTAAAGCCGAGAACGTCGGCCTTGATCTGCGGACACGACGGCCCGAGCTTGGTCGCGTCGTGCGGGGCGGTCCACGGCGCGGGCGGCTCGGGCGGCTTCCAGCGCAGGTTGCCCACCGGCGCCTTGGCGAAGGGGATGTCGAGGTAGGCGCAGTGCGTGGCGTTGACCTTGCCTTGCACCGGCCCCGACTTGGTGGTGACCAGGCACGTCTCGGTGCCCTTGGTGTCCGGCGCAGCATCCGCGGCGTCGCGTCCCGCGTCGACGGCGGCGTCGGTCGCGGGCGTGTCGTCGCTGCACGCGACGCACGACACAAGCGTGAGCAGCGCCAACCAGGCCAGCAAGGTGCGTCTCGTTCGTCGGTCCATCCAGGTCTCCTTCAGCCGCGGCCGATCAGAGCTCGCTGAAGCCCTGCCAGAAGTTGCACTCGGCCTGCTTGAGCGCGCCCTTTGCGGCGGGGGTGAGCGTCAGCTCGAGGTGCTTCTCGTCGGTCTCGCTGTACTTGGGCCACGTCGTCGCGCTGGTATCGTTGGGGTCGCCGGTTTTGGCGAAGCGCGCCCAGTAGCCCATCATCGTGTCGGAGAGCTTGCGCTCGTCCTGCGTCGGCGGCGTGAGCAGCTGCGTGCCGTAGACGAACGGCACCTCGGCGCCGTTGGTCGCCCTGTAGAATGCGTCGAGCGCTGCGAGCACCGCTGGCGTGTGGGCGAAGTGGTAGAGGTAGACCGGCTGGCCAGCGCCGGCCATCGCGCGCGCGAGACGGCGCGTGGGGCAGGTGAAGATGCTGTCGGTCATCGCCGCCGCCAGGGCCTCGATGGGCTCGTTGCCAAAGCTGGCGGGATCGTATTGCGCGACCACCTTGGCCGCGTCGGCGGGGCTGAAGAGATTCTCGAGCAACGCGGTGTAGCCGGCTGCGTCGAGCGTGCGTGGTGGTTGCGGCACCAGGAATTCCTCTGCGACAACGATGGTGGCCTCGTTGGCGTTGCTGCCCGTCAGCAGCGGAACCTTGTTGAAGTTGCCCGAGGCGAGCGTGTCCTTGGGCTGCTCGAGGAGCGTGACGCCATCGACAAACGGCCACAGCGCATGCTCCGCGCCATACTGAAGCAGCAGCTCGGCGGGCGCCTTGATGGCGAGGTCCTGAGCGCTGGCCGCGCGCAGGCAGGCTACCTCGTCGGCGGCGGTGTCACAGCCGACCGCCTTGGAGACGCGCTGACCGTAGGCCTCGGCGTCGGCGCGCGTGGGCGCCGTCAGACACGAGCCGCTCTGCGCGATGGCACGATGAAAGAGCCCCTTGCTCTTGGGCGAGACGATGTGATGGCAGACGCTGATGCCGCCCGCGGACGAGCCGAAGATGGTGACGTTGTCGGGGTCGCCGCCGAATGCGGCGATGTTGTCCTTGACCCACGAAAGCGCCGCCTGCTGGTCGAGCAGGCCGAAGTTGACCATCTCGTTGCCAAGCTTGGGGTGCGCCATCTGGCCCAAGGGGCCGAGCCTGTAGTTGATGCCAACGACGACAACGCCCTGCTTGACCGCGAGGGGCGCGCCGTTGAGCACCGCGCCGCTCTTTCCTCCGTTGATGAACACACCGATGTGCAGCGACACCATCACCGGTGCCTTCTTGGTGGTTCCAAGCGGGGGCGTCCAGACCGCCAGCGTCAGGCAGTCCTCGTCGACTGGCCCGGTCGGGACGCCGGCGAAGTTGGCTTGATACTGCGAGCACGACGGCCCGAATTTGGTCGCGTCGTGCGGCGAGGTCCACGGGGCGGGAGGCTCGGGTGGCTTCCAGCGCAGGTTGCCGACGGGTGGCGCGGCGTAGGGGATGTCGAGGAAGGCGCAGTGCCCGGAGCTGACCTTGCCCTCTACGGGGCCGGACTTGGTCATCACCGTGCACGTCTCTGGGAGCTTCGAGTCTGATGCGGCGTCTGTTCCGACCTCGCTGCCGGCGTCGACGGCCGCGTCCGTCGAGGGCTTGTCGTCGCTGCAGCTGGCGAGCACGGCGAGCGCAGCTAGCGCTAGCCACGCGAGCCTGGGGCGTCGCGATCCACACGTCATGTCGATGTTTCCTTCCTTGCTCTCGCTCAGAACTCGCTGAAGCCCTGCCAGAAGTCGCACTCGGTCTTCTTGAGCGCACGCTTCTCGGTGGGCGTGAGGGTCAGCTCGAGATACCTCTCGTCGGGCTCGCTGTACTTGGGCCAGGTCGGTGCGTTGTCGCCGTTGGGATCGCCCGTCGCGGCAAAGCGCGCCCAGTAGCCCATCATCGTGTTCGAGAGCGGTTTCTCGTCCGGTGGGAGCGCGACACCGAGCAGTCGGGTGCCATAGACAAACGAAACCTCGGCGCTCTGTGTGGCTCGGAAGAACGGGTCGAGAGATATGATGAGCGCCGGTGCGTGCGCGAATTGGTAGAGATAGACTGGCTGGCCTGCGCTGGCCATGGCGCGCGCCAGTCGCCGGGTCGGGCAGGCGAAGATGCTGTCGGTGAGCACGGCAGTCATCGCCTCGACAGGCTTGCCGCCGAAGCGCGCCGGATCGTACTGCGCGGCCACCTTGGCGGCGTCCTCGCGGCTGAAGCGGTTCTCGAGCAGCAGGAGATAGTTTTCTGCGTCGAGTGCGCGCAGCTCCGTCGTCGCTGCGGTGCCCGCGTCGGCGTTGGTGCCGGCGAGCAAGGGGACCTTGTTGAAGTTGCCCGATGCGAGCGAGTCCGTCGGCTGCTCGAGCAGCGTCACCCCGTCCACAAAGGGAAACAGATACGGGCTGCCGCCGTACTGCACGAGCGGCAGGATGGGCACGTTGGCGAGCTCCTGCGCGGAAGCGCTGCGCAGGCACGCGGCCTCGTCGGCAGCGCCATCGCAGCCGACGGTCTTGGAGACGAACTGCCCGTAGGCCTCGGCCTCGGCGCGCGTCTGGGCCGTGGTACACGAGCCGCCCTGGGTGATGGCGCGGTGAAACAGCCCTTTGCTCTTGGGCGAGACGAGGTGCAGGCAGACGCTGATGCCGCCAGCCGATTCACCGAAGATCGTCACGTTGTTGGGATCGCCGCCGAAGGCCGCGATGTTGTCCCTTACCCATCGCAGCGCGGCCTGCTGGTCGAGCAAGCTGAAGTTGACCATCCCCTCGCCGAGCTTGGGGTGCGCCATCTGACCGAGCGCGCCGAGCCGGTAGTTCATGCCAACCACGACCACGCCCTGGCGCACGGCCAGCGGGGCACCGTCGACGAGGTCCCAGCTTTTCGAGCCGTTGATGAACACGCCGGCGTGCAGCGAGACCATCACCGGCGCCTTGTTCGGCCTCGACGTCGGCGCCCAGACGGCGAGCGTCAGGCAGTCCTCGTCGATCGGTCCGGGCCTGAGAAGGGGGATGTTGAGATCGACCTGCGGACACCAGGGCCCGGGCTGTGTGGCGTCGTGCGGCGCGGTCCACGGCTCGGGCGGCTCGGGGGGCTTCCAGCGCAGGTTGCCTACAGGCGGCTTCGCGAAAGGAATGTCGAGAAAGGCGCAGTGCGTCGAGGCGACCTTGCCTTGCACGGGTCCCGATGTTGTCGTCACGAGGCAGGGATCGACGGGCTGGGAGTCACTCGTGGCGTCGGGGTCAGGCTCCAGCTTGGTGCTCTCGCAGGCCGAGCTCGCCACGACCACGGCGACCAGGACCAATCCACATCTCGCGGCGTGCAGGAGCGCCCTATTCATCAACGTACTGATGTGCACGGCGCTCAGCGTTGATCAGTCGCGGGGCGTTTTTTCTCGGGCCAATAACGGCGTAGGCGCGCGGCGCGACGCGTGCTGGGGAAGCGCTGCAAGAACTGACGTGCGAGCGCTTCGCTCGCCTTGGCGTCGTGCAGCCGATGCTTGATGAAGACGAGGTGAAAGAGCGCTTCCTCCGCCAGCGGGCCGCGCGCGAAACGCTTCAGATAGCTCGTTAGCAGGCGATCGGCGTGGCGCAGCTTCTCGGCGCTGGAAGCGTCGCCGAGCAGCGAGAGCGCCTCGCGCACCAGCGCGTCGCCTTCGCCCAAACCGGCGTGTCGCTTCTCGGCGCGACGGCAGAAGCGACGCGACATGCCCGCGCGCAAGCGGTGACCGGGGCCCTCGATCGACGTAGAGCTCGCTCGCACCACGCCGTGGGTCACGCGCACCGTCGAGCAACGCACATCTGTGGTGACGCTGAAGCGCGTACCTACCACCTCGACGCGCACGTGGTCGGTTTGCACCACGAACGTGTGACCAGACGCCAGAGGTTGCACTCGGAAGGTGGCCTTGCCCGCGTCGAGCCGCAGTCGGGGCGACGCCGCGTCGCTGCTCTGCAAGGCCAAGCGGGCCCCCACCGAGAGCGACACGTCATGCGACGAGACGCGGTATCGCAGCGACCCCGTCGCCGCAGTAGCGCTGACCGTCACGTGCGGTGCCAGCGTGGCGTGATCGCCGTGCCGGGCGACGCGCCGGGCGCCGCCGGGCGGTAGGTCGCCAGCGCTCGACCACAGCAGGGCGAAGATGCCGGCGGCGGCCGCGGCGGTGGCGGCGATGGCGGCGGGCAGCACCCACGGGCGGCGCCGCGGTCGCGCCTCCATGCGAGCCAGCGCGCCTTCAACGATGCGTTGCTCGACGGCCGCGGCGGGTGCGGCGTGAGCCAGCATGCGGCCGAAGGTGCCCTCTTTGCGCTGTCCGTTCGTCATGAGCCTTCTCGCAGGGCTTTGCCCAAAACGACGTCCGCGTCGTCGTGCTGCCAGTGTTGGCGAAACTGCTCGCGCGCCCGCCGCAGGCGGCTTGCCACGGTGCCGGCGGGCAAGCCGAGAACGCTCGCGGCTTCGTCGCGGGTGAGGCCCACGATCTCGACCATCACCAATAGCTCCGCCAGCTCGTCGGGCATGCGCTGCAGGCAGCGCCGCGTGTCGAGCTCGAAGGCGATGCCTGCCGCGGAGCCGTCGTGCTCGAAGGCAGGCTCCGAGAGCGCATCGGCGTCGGTCACCTCGCGGCCAGGCAGCCAGCGCCGCAGCCAGCTGCCGCGACGGCGATTGGCGACGATGCGCCGCGTGATCTGATAGAGCCACGACGTCAGCGCAGCTTCGGCCTCGCAGCGATCGATGCGCCTCGCCGCCGTGACGAGCACGTCCTGGGCGGCGTCCTCGGCTTCGCTCGGGTCGAGCCCCAGCAGCACGGCCCAGCGGTAGATGTCAGCGGCGCGCTTGGAAAACAGCTCGCGCCACGCCAGCTGCTCGCCGCGCTGACAGCGCTCGAGCAGCCCCGGCGGCTTTGGCGTTTTTGCGCTCACCGCTCTACTGATGTGCGCCAGTGGCAGAATCGATCACGACCTGTCGTCACGTCAGCGACTCCCGCGATATCCGACGCAAAGGGCGAGCAGCACCGTCAGCCGGTTGAACTTCGTGCTGGGGCCGTCGGGGATCTCGACCCGCTGTCCGCTGGGAAACCAGGTCAGGCCGGCGCGGGCTCCGACCTCGAAGCCGCGCAGCGCGGCCACGAAGCGCAACCCAGCGCCGACTCCGACATCCCAGTGGCCACGCGTGGTGGCGAGCGGCAGGTCGAGCCGCCTGAGCAGCAGCCGCTCGAGTGACAGCGCAGCGAGCGCGGAGAGTCGCCAGTGCTTGCTGTGCCAGAGGGTCGGCCGCCAGCCGGCATGCAGCGGGATCGCGGCGACCTCCACCGGCCGTCCCTCGAAGCGCCAGGTCGCAGGCGCTTGATAGCCGACGCCGACAAACAACGAGCGCCAGCCCACGGCGCCCGACGCCTGCAACGCCCAGACGCCGGCGTCGCGCCAGCGCGCGGCGACGCTCGCGTCGATGGAGAGGTCGCGCAGCCCAGGCGCGGGGTCGGGCTGTGTCGCGACCTGAAGCCTGGGCGACGGCTCGGCGCCGCGCGCGGGGCTCGTACGCTTCGGCTGCTTCGCCGACATCCTCTGCTGCGAACGGGTTGGGGGCGTCGCGCGCGCCTCGGGGCGTGCCGTTTGGCGACCGACCGCGTGCTCGAGGCCGGGCTCTTCCACGGGCCCACCAGGCGTTGGGCTCGCGCGCGGCACGGCGGAGCGCGACGCGCCTGCGGCCGACGGCTTCGACGTCGAGCGAGGCGCGGCCGTCACCGTCGCGCGCACTGGGTGCGGCGACAGCGGACGGTGCGGCGGCGCGGAGGCGCGCGCTCGTGTGGCGCGGCGTGCTTTCTGCTGCTGGAGCCGCGCGAGCACGACGTGCTCGACCAGCAACCCCTGGAGCATCACCGTCAGCTGCGGGATTCGGCCGCGCGCGACGATGCCCTCCAACGCCGCTCCGTCCGCCACGTGCCAGGGCAGCTGGCGCCGCAACACGACGCCGTCGGCGAAGCGCACAGCGAGGTAGGTTTGGCCGCGCCGCTGCGCCAACCACGCTACCGAAGCGCCTCGCCGCTGCGCGCGGCAGCGTGCAGACGTGTGCGCGATGACGTCGATGCGAGCGATCCAGCGCTGCAGCAGCTCTCGTGCACGCTGCCTAGTCTTCGCGCTCGACCTGCTGCACAGCGTGACCTCGAAGGCGTGCGCCGTCGCCGCGCTGGACACGAGCAGGACGCCAACCGTCATCCACCGCACTAGTCCCATCACGGCGAAATATTACCCGACCGATACAGCGCGAAAGATGAGTCCAATCATCGACAGGGTCACTCTCTGCTTCGCAAGCAAGCGAATCTACAGGGCGCATAGCCGACAATGACAAAATCGAACGTGCGGATACCGCACTTTGGGTTTTGTCATTGCGGGCTGTACGCCCTTTAATTCCGGTTATTTGGAGGGCGTAGAGTGACCCCGTTGGGGGATGAAGGACATGGCGCGCTCGGCGAGGGCGCAGATGGTGAGCGAGGGGTTTACGCCGGGGTTGGCAGAGACGGCGGCGCCGTCGATTACATACATATCGTCGTAGCCGAAGACGCCGTGCTTGTGATCGATGACGCCCTGCGCGCGGCCTTCGCCCATGCGCGCGCCGCCGAGGATGTGCGCGGTGGTCGGCGTGCCCATCAACGTCTCGGTGAACATGCTCTGCGGCACGGCGTCGAGGTGCTCGGCGTAGCGCTCGGCGAGCTCGTCAGCTTCGGGCAGGAACGCCTTGGGGGCCTCGCCTTCGGAAAGCTCCGACGTGAGGCCGGCGAACAGCGGGCCGCCGCGCCGTAGACCGCGGCCTAGCTTGAGGCGCAGCTGGCCGTCGGCGGCCTTCATGTAGAGCAGGATCATCGTCTGCTTGGCCCAGTCGGGCACGGTGGCGGCGCGCAGAAAGCCGAGCGGGTTGCGGAAGAACGTCGTCACGCTGCTGGCGAGCCGCTCGGGCATCGAGCTTCCGACCACGTGCGGGATGGTGAGCATGCGGAAGAAGCCAGAGCCGGCTGGGTAGCGCACCGGCTCGACGTGCGAGTCGTCGCCGGTGTGCAGGATCGAGCCGATGGCGATGCCCTTGGAGAGATCGCGATCGCTGCGCCGCGAGACGATGCCCATCAGCACTTCGGAGTTGGTGCGCACCGTGTCACCGAGATGGTCGCTGAGCATCGGCAAGCCATCGGGGCTCTGCTTGAGGCGCAGCATCAGCTGCACGGTGCCGAGCACGCCGCCGGCGAAGATCACGCCGCGCGTGGTGAAGCTCCGCGCCTCGTTGCGGAAGGCGAGCGTCGAGGTGCCGGTGCGCGCTTCGACGACGTAGCCGCCGCCGCCGAGCGGGCGCACCCAGGTGACCTCGGTGTCGGCTTCGACGCGCGCGCCGCGCCGTTCGGCGAGGTAGAGGTAGTTCTTGTCGAGCGTGTTCTTGGCGCCGTGGCGACAACCGATCATGCACGCGCCGCATCCGATGCAGCCGGTGCGATCGGGACCTTCGCCGCCGAAGTAGGGATCGGGCACGGTGCGCCCCGCCTCGCCGAAGTAGACGGCGACGGTCGAGGGACGAAAATCGTGAAAGCCGAGATCGCGTCCGACCTGACGCGTGACCTCGTCGGTGTGCGTCATGATCTTGTTCTCGGTTGCGCCGAGCATGCGCTTCGCGGTGGCGTAGTGTGGCGCGAGCTCTTCGGCCCAGTGCGCGAGGCCTGACCAGATCGGCGCCTCGTAGAAGCCGCGCGTGGGCATCGGCAGCGTGTTGGCGTAGACGAGCGAGCCGCCGCCGACGCCGACACCGCTGACCGCGGTGACGTGCGGCAGAAACGTCATGCGGAAGATGCCGCGCGCGCCGACCTCGGGCATCCACATCCAGCGCCGCACGTCCCAGTTGGTGCGCGGGAAGTCGTCGGGCGATTTGCGGCCGCCCTTTTCGACGACGAGCACGCGATAGCCCTTCTCCGAAAGGCGCAGCGCGCTGACGCTGCCGCCGAAGCCAGAGCCGATAACCACGTAGTCATATTGGTGATTTGTCACTGGAAAGCTCGCCTCCGTGGCGACAGAACGGTGGCTCGAATTGTGGCTGAAGTCGTGTTACTAATGGGCCGCTTTTTCAGAGCTGATGTTGGACCGCCGGCAGCGCCGGCATACAGATCTGCGTCGTTGTGCCCCGGGAACGCACGTCGCCGCGAGACTCGTGTGACCCAAGATCGGGTCGATAAGGAGAGACACGTGAAAGCTTGGAAGCGCCTGCCCGTTGCGCTGTTCGCCCTCGCGGCGTTCGGCTGCGCCTCGGGAACGGTGTATCGCCGCGGCGATGCCCCGAAGATCGATTACTCCAAAGAGAAGTTCATCGTCATGCCGGTCGACATCCACGGCCTGCCGGGCGACAAGCTGAAGTACTCGGCCGCGCTGTTCGGCGGCATCATCGGCGCGTCGGGCGGCAACGGCATCTCGCTGCAGCCGATCAAGCCGGTCCTCGAGGCTGCTGGCATGGGCAACCTCTCGTGGAAGCTCGCGCATGGCACGTACCACATGGTCTCCGTGCACCACATCTACGACTTCAAGAAAGACACCGACCAGAGCGAGCTGGCGACCTATCCAGAGATGGCCGCGAAGCTGGTGGGCAAGGCCGCCGAGGCGCTGAAGCTCAACTTCAAGCCGCGCTTCGTCCTCTCGGCGCACATCGACGGCATGGGCAAAGGCTCGCTGCCGGGCACGTACAAGTACCGCGTCATCGCCTCCCTCTACGACACGAAGGTGGGCATGGTTCACGCGGCGACCTACTACGTCAAGACCACCGCTGAGAAGGCGCTCCTCGCCGAGATGGCGACGCTGGGCAAGCAGGTCTTCGCGATCCTCAAGAAGGCGGACGACGAGGCCAAGTAGCCTCTTCGATCGCTTTGGCCGCGGAGACGTCTTCCGCGGCACTAGCAAACGCCGCGTGGGCCCGGGCCGCGCGGCGTTTTCTTTTTGGGGCGGTGATTCTCGAGGGGGGCTCAGTCCGAGTTGGTCAGATACGAGCGGATCGACAGATCGAGCTGGCTCTGGATCAGGCGCAGGATGCTGTCGTAGGTGCTGTCGTCGACGTCGAGCATGGCGCGCAGGGCGTCGCGGGTCTGCTCGTAGAGCACCTCGCGCGCGCGCGCGATCCAGCGCGCCGCGGTGGCGCGATGTACATCGTAGAGGGCGCCGAGGCGATCGATATTGAGCCCGTCGAGGTAGTGCTGGCGCAGCAGGTTGCGCTGGCGGTCGTCGAGCGCCTTCATGGCGCGGCCGAAGGCCTCGGCGAACTGATGGCGGTAGTGCGACTTGAGGTGCTCGAGCTCGGGATCGTCGCGCTGCGCGGGGAGCGCGCCGAGGAGGCCGTCGTCGGCGCTGATCGGGCGCGTGCCGCGGCGTGCCATCAGCTCGATACGCACGGCGGTGACGCAGAGCCAGCGGCCGAGGGAGCCGCGGCCCGAGTAGGACTCGATCTTGGGCGCCCTGCCCTCGCCCGAGCTGACGAACAGCGAGGCGCGCAGCGTCTGCTTGACCTCGTCGAGGCGCGAGCGGTCGAGGCGCAGGCGCGCCAGGGCGCCCTCGACCTCGCCGAAGAAGCGCCGCTCGAGCGCCGCGATGGCGTGGTTGTCGCCAACGCCGCAGGCGAGCGCCAGCTCGAGCTCGTCAGGGCGCACTTGGGCGAGCGCGCGAGGCGTCGCGTCGTCGGGCAAACGCTCGGCGATGGCCGCGACGAACGTCTCGGCGTCGAAAGGCGGCGCGCTGGCGCGTGCTCCGTCGCGCTCGCGCCGTGACTGCTCGCCCTGGTCAGCGAGCTCGCGCAGCTGCGCTTCGAGCTCGGCGGAGGGCTCGAAGGCGGGACGCGCTGCTTCGGGCAGCGAGGCGACAAAACGCTCGACCAGCGGAAAGGCCATCGACCATAGGTACAACGGCAACGGGCGATGCGACAACACCGCAGTTGTATGCATCGGTATAGTGTTGTCGCGCCCAAGCCCACCGGGATCTGCGATTGGACCGCCCTCACGAGCATCATCAGCACGACGCAGCCGCGGCAGCCACCCAGCGCTGCCTCGACGATAATGACGTGCTGGCGCTCATCGAGAGGCTGATCGACGACGAGCAGCGGCTCGCCATCGAGGCGCACCTCGACGACTGCCCGCGCTGCCGGGAGCTGGTCTCGGCGGTGGCCCAGGCGCTCCCGGGCGAGGCCAGCGACAAGCCCTACGAGCTCGAGGTCGGCGACATCGTGGCGCAGCGCTTCCGCACCATCGACGGCGCGGAGAACCACGAGCTCGGCCAGCGCTACATCGTGCTCGATCGGCGACTGGCCCAGCGCGCGCGGCTGACCGTCATCGACGAGCAGCTCGAGCGCGCGGCGCGCGACGCCGAGGCGACGCTCGATCGCCTCGCCGAAATCCAGCGCGGCTACCACGAGGCGGTGAGCGCGGCGGCGCTGCCCTACGCGGCGGGCCGCCATCAGGGCCTGCTCTTCATGGTCGAGCGCGAGCTGCGCAACGTCGGCCTGGTGCTGCCGCCGCAGCGGACTCCATCGCTGCACACCGCGCTCTACTGGCTGGCGCCGGTGGCCAAGGCGCTGGCGACGCTGCATCAGGCGGGCGTCGTTCACGGCGACATCGCGTCGGCGCCGCTGTACCTGGTGCGAGACCGTGCACGCTTGAGCGGTTTCGCCGCGGCGGCGCTCAAGGGCTCGAGCCACGACGCCGCGCCCGAAGAGACGCGGCAGCGCGATGTCGAGCAGCTGATCGGCGCGCTGCAGAAGCTGATCGGCGCGAGCGACGAAGCGGCCCTGCCGGCGGCGATCACCGCTGCGCGCAGCGCCGCCGAGCTGAGCAAGGCGATCCACGACGAGCGCACGGCGCACTTCGAGCGCGACGGCGCGACGCCCTACCAAGACGGCCCGCTCGACGAGGCGCACGCCGACGTCTTCGCTGGCCGCGAGCCCGAGACCACCGCGCTGCGCGAGCAGCTGCGCGCGATGGGTGTGATCGGCGTCTATGGACCGGCGCAGAGCGGCAAGAGCTCGCTGCTGCGCGCGGGCTTGGCCGCGTGGGCCGTGCGCTCGGCCAGCGCGCGCGCGCTGGTGGTGGCGCTCGACGCGCGGCCTTGGGCGCGCATCGTCGCCGCGCTGGCACCCGACCACCCGGCGAGCGCGGACGACGGCGCGGCGCGCGAGCTGCTGCTGGGAGACGAGGCCGAGGCGTGGCTGGCGCAGCAGCTGCGCGCCGTTGATGGCGAGGAGCGGACGCTGCTGATCGTCGACCAGCTCGAGGCGCTGCTCGGCGACGGCGACAGCGACGGCGGCGACGACGAGCTGGCGCGCGAGCGCGCGCAGCGGCTCGTCTCGTCGCTGATCGAAGCCGCCGAGCAGGCCAACGCGATGCTGGCGCTGGCCGGGCGCGACGATCCGCGCATCGCCGGGCTCTTGGCGCAGCTTCCCGAGCGGGCGCTGTTGCGCCTCGACGCCGTCGATCCGAAGGCGGTGGAGCGCGCGCTACGCAAGCCGCTGGCGGCGCGCGGCTACAACATCGACAAGGAGCTCGTGCAAAGCGTCGTCGAGCGCGCCAGCGCGCGAGAGGCGCCACTGGCCGCCATGTCGCGCGCGATGCGGCCGCTGTGGCTGGCCCGCGATCGCGAGGCCAAGCTCATCTCGGCCGAGGCGCAGCCCGTCGCCGCGGAGAGCGCGAACGCGGATCGCGAGGCACCTCTCGAGACGCCGCGCGAGGCACGTGTCGAGACGCCGCGCGAGAGCGCCGCGCAGACGCGCGAGGTCGACAACCCCGCGCTCGAGCACGAGCAGGCGCCTTCGAGCACGTCGATGCTGTGGATCGGCGCGCTGCTGGTGGCGCTGCTCGTCGGCATCGCGCTCTACGTCGCACTCTAGGACGCACTCTAGGACGCGCTCTAGGACGCGCTATAGGAGCCGTGCAGGAACTCTGCGACAATAGCGGGGCATGACTGACTCCACGCTGACGCGCGACCCGCTGGGTGTGCTGCCGCTGACCGGGCAGCAGCGCCAGATCGAAGCCAAGGTCGTCGTCGTTCGCGGACCGGACACGGGGCTCGAGGTCGCGCTCGAGGATGTCGTCGAGGTCGGCAGCGGCGATCGTGTCGACCTCAAGCTCACCGACAAGTCGGTCTCGCGCCGTCACCTGCGCGTGGCGATCATTGACGGCCGCATGCTGGTCAAAGACCTCGGCAGCCGCAACGGCACGTTCGTCGACGGCACGCGCCTGGTCGAAGGCGAAATCGGGCTCGGCACGGTGCTCACGCTCGGTGACTCGGCGCTGTCGCTGCAACCACAGTGGATGCAGCGCCGCGTGACGCCCTCTTCGGCGCGCCAGTTTGGGCAGCTGGTCGGCGAGTCGCTGGCAATGCGCGAGCTGTTCGCGCTGCTCGAGCGCGCGGCGCCCACCGAGCTGCCGATCCTCGTCGAGGGCGAATCGGGCGTGGGCAAGGAGCTGGTTTGCCGCGCGGTGCACGAGCAGAGCGCACGGCGCGACGGTCCGTACGTCGTCTTCGACTGCAGCGCGGTGGCGCGCGAGCTCGCCGACGCCGAGCTGTTCGGGCACGTACGCGGCGCCTTCACCGGCGCGCACGAGACGCGCGCCGGCGCCTTCGAGCGAGCCGACGGGGGCACGCTGTGTCTCGACGAGATCGGCGAGCTGCCCCTCGAGCTGCAGCCCAAGCTGCTGCGCGTGCTCGAGCGCTCCGAGGTGCGACGCGTGGGCGAGACGGACCCACGCGCCGTCGACGTGCGCGTGCTCGCCGCGACCAATCGCGACCTGGACGCCGAGGTGAGGCGCGGCGCCTTTCGACCCGACCTGCTGTTTCGCCTCGACGTGGTGCGCGCGGCGGTGCCGCCGCTGCGAAGGCGTCTCGACGACCTGCCACAGCTGGTGCGCGCTGTCGGCGGCGACGAGCTCGCCGACGGCCTGGTGGAGGGTCCCAACCTCGACCGCCTGATGGCCTACGGCTGGCCCGGCAACGTGCGCGAGCTGCGCAACGTGGTGCGGCGCGCGCTGGCGCTGTCCGCGCACAAGCCGGCGTCGTTCGCCGACCTCGACATCGATCTCGGCCCCGCGGCATCGGGCCCGGCGATCATCGGCGCCAGCTACCCCGGCGTGGCCTCCCCGATGCCGTTCAAGGACGCCAAGGCGCAGCTGCTCGAGAGCTTCGAGCGCTCCTACGTCGAAGCGCTGCTCTCGCGCCATAACGGCAACATCGCGCGCTCGGCGGCCGCCGCGGAGCTCAGTCGCAAGCACCTCTACGAGCTGATCCGGCGCACCGGGGCGCGAGATGGCGACGACGACAGCTGAGCGCGACGCTGGCCGTGGCCGCGACGTCAGGCTGTGGCAGTTTCGCGTCTCGCACTTCAACGAGAAGGTGCGCTGGGCGCTCGACTTCAAGGGCGTGAGACACCGCCGTAGCGCGCTGGTGCCGGGCTTTCACGTGCCGCGCGTGCTGCGGATGACCGGCCAACAGAAGGTGCCGGTGCTCGAGGTCGACGGCCGCGTGATCTACGACTCGAGCCGCATCATCGGCGAGCTCGAACGCCTCTACCCCGACCCGCCGCTCTACCCGCAGAACGCCGAGGCGCGCCAGCGCGCGCTGTCGCTGCAGCGCTTCTTCGACGAGGAGGTCGCGCCCGACGTGCGGCGCATCTTCTGGTCGACGTACATCCCCAGCGTCAGCGCGAGCGCGGACCTCTGTGCGGCGGGCGCCAGCCGCACGGCGCGCTTGGCGTGGTGGGCGCTGTCGCCGCTGATGGTGCCGATCTTTCGCCTCAACATGGGCCTCGACGAGGCGCGCGTACGCCGTGCCCACGAGCAGCTGCCGCGCTACCTCGACCGGCTCGCCAGCGAGATCGGCGCCAGCGGGTATCTGGTGGGCGAGCGCTTCGGGCTCGCCGACCTGGCCGCGGCGGCGATCGTCTCGGGTGTGGTGCGCCCGCCCGAATCGCCCTATCCCCTGCCCGACCCTTGGCCTGACGCGCTGTTGGCGCTGCGCGAGCAGCTGGACGCACACGAGGCCGTGCGCTGGGTCTGCCGCATCTATCAGCAGCACCGCGGCGTGTCCGCGGCGACGCGCGACGAGTAGCGTCCAGCGCTCCCCGCTCGACGCTCAGCGTTCGGCAGGAAAGAGCATGCGCAGCATGTGCGGCGGTGCGGCGATGCCGAGCTGCGCCACGCCGCGCGCGAAGGCCGCGCTGTCGTCGTCGCCGGCACGGGCGGCGGCCCAGCGAGCGCACAGCGCGTGCAGCGCCATGTCGCTGCCCTCGTACAGCTCGGCCGCCTGCG
>JAGQIK010000360.1 GCA_020431405.1 Myxococcales bacterium | reverse complement strand
TAGTGTACGCATGCTGACGGTTTTTTCCGCCCGTGAGCTCCACCTGCTTCGCGGCTGAAGCGCGTGCCTGGCGCGAACATCGCCCTGCTGCTCTACGAGCGCTTCGATAGCGAGCTGGCGCTCGTCGTCGGCGACGAGCACCTGACGTTCGGCAGCTACCGCGCGCGCGCGGCCTCGCTGGCCGCCTGGCTGATCTCGCAGGTGCGCGGCGAGCACGTTGCCGTGATGCTGCCCAATCTCGTCGAGACGATGCCGTGCTGTGCGGCCGTGCTTTGCGCCGGCAAGACGCTCGTCACGCTGCCGCCGTCCCTCGGCGACGACGAGCTGGCTTTCGTGCTCGATGACCTCGACGTCGCGGGGCTGATCACCACCGACGACGTGCACCGCAGGCTCACGGCGTCGCCCGCGCTGCGGGGGGGCGTCGACACGCAGCAGGTGCTCGTCGTCGGCGCCAGCGCCGACGCGCCGTGGCGCTACGGCGACGTGCTGCAGAGCTACCAGCCGCTGCCATCGCCGCCCGATCGCGGCGCCTCCGACATCGCGGCGATCGTGCCGACCACGGGAACCAGCGGGCGCCCCAAGGGCGTGGTGTTCACCCACGGCAACCTGCGCGGGGCGGTCGAAGCGCTCGCCGGGTCGCGCCAGCGTGGTGGCTGGACGGCGAGCGGCATGTCGGCGCTCAACGCGCCGCTCGGCACCATCGGCGCGCTGGCGGCGCTGCTTCGCGGCTGGCTCACCGGAGACGCGTTGGTGTTGCTGCAGCGCGGCGCGCCTGCCGACGTGCTCGAGGCGCTCGCCTCGCACTCGGTGCGCACGCTCGTCGGCGTTCCCACGCTGCTGTCGGCGCTGGTCGCCTACCCCGAGGCCGACGCCTACGATCTCTCGGCGCTCGAGCGCTGCCTCGTCGGTGGCGACACCGTAACAGCCGAGCTCGCGCGCGCCTTCGAGCGCCGCTTCGGCGTGCCAGCGCGTCCCGTCTACGGGCTGACCGAGACCTGCGGTGCGATCACCGACGCCCAGTGGGATCGCGAAGAGGTCGACTGCGCCGGCGTCGTATGGCCCCAAGTCGACGTGCGCATCACCGATCCGCGAAGCGGCGAGGTGCTGCCCGAGGGCGAGGTGGGCGAGATCTGCCTGCGCGCGGATTTCATCAGCGCCGGCTACTACAAGCGCGACGCCCTCAACGCCGAGACCTTTCGCGACGGTTGGTTTCACAGCGGAGACCTGGGAAGCATCGACAGCGCGCGCCGACTGACCATCGAGGGTCGCAAGAAAGAGCTGATCATCCAGGCCGGCCACAACATCTCGCCGCGCGAGATCGAGGCGGTGATCGAAGCAGACCCCGATGTCGCCGAATGTGCCGTGGTGGCGCTGCCCAGCGAGGTGCTCGGCGAGGTCGCGGCCGCCTTCGTGGTCGCCCGAGCGGGCGCGACGCTCTCGGTGGACAGCGTGCTCGAGCGCTGTCGCGCCAAGCTGACGCCACACAAGCGGCCGGCGGAGGTTCATCTGCTCGACGCGCTGCCGCGTTCGCCGCTGGGCAAGGTCCGGCGCGGCGTGCTGCGCCAGCTCGGCCGCGAGCAGCGCCCTGACCACGCCCTGCGCGCTGCGTTGCTCGTGGAGCCGCAGAACAGGCGTCGCGCCCTGATCCGCGATCTCGTCGCGACACACGCCGCGTCGATGCTCGGTGCGGACGCCAGGGGCATCGATCGCTCGCGCTCGCTCTTCGATCTCGGTCTCGATTCGCTGGGGGCCATCGGGCTGGCGCGCTCGCTGAGCCGAAGTCTCGGCGTGGAGATCAGCGAGACGATCGCGTTCGACGACGGCACGGTGGACGGGCTGGCGCTGTGGCTCGACGACAAGCTGATGGGAACTCAGCGCGAGCCCGAACGCGTGCAGCTGACCATCGGCTCGCACGAGCCGGTCGCGATCGTTGGCTGGTCGTGCCGCGTGCCGGGCGCCGACGATCCCGAGGCGCTGTGGCGTTGGCTGCTCGACGGCGGCGACGCCACGCGAGAGATCCCCGCCGAGCGTTGGGACGTGGACAAGTACTACGACGTGCAGCGCGGCACGCCGGGCAAGATGTACACGCGTCGCGGCGCCTTCGTCGACGGCTTTGACATGTTCGACGGGCCCTTCTTCGGTCTGAGCACGGTGGAGACGCTCTCGCACTCGCCGGAACAGCGCTGGCTGCTCGAGACGGCCTGGCACGCGCTCGAGCACGCGGGCGAAACGTCGGACGTGCTGAGGCGCAGCCGAACGGGCGTCTTCTTCGGGCTCGGCGAGAACGGCTACCGCAATGAACAGCACCAGATCGCCGGCATCTGCATGGCGGTGGGGCGCCTGTCGCACGTGCTCGACCTGCAGGGGCCCTGCCTGCCGGTGGATACTGCTTGCTCGTCGTCGCTCGTGGCGATCCACCTGGCCTGTCGCTCGCTGCGCTCGGGCGAGTGCGATCTCGCGATCAGCGGCGGCGCGTCGCACATCCCGACGCCCGCGGCGCACATCGCGCTGAGCCGCGTCAACGCGCTCTCGCCCGACGGCCGCTGCAAGACCTTCGACGTTTCGGCCGACGGCTACGGTCGCGGCGAAGGGTGCGTCGCGCTGGTCCTCAAGCGCCTCGATCGCGCGCGAGCCGACGGCAACAACATCCTGGCGGTGATCCACGGCTCGGCCGTCAACCACGACGGCCGCGCCAGCACGCTCACGGCCCCCAATCGCGCCGCGCAGGAGTCTGTGGTGCGCGCCGCGCTGACCGACGCCGGCATGCACGGCGATGACATCGGCTACCTCGAGGCGCACGGTACCGGGACGCCGCTCGGCGACCCGATCGAGATGGCGGCGCTCGCCAACTCGCTGCAGCGCCGCCCGGACAACCGGCTGCTGGTCGGCTCGATCAAGGCCAACGTGGGACACCTCGAGGTCGCCGCCGGCGCAGCGGGTGTGCTCAAGGCGGCGATGATCTGCCGTCATGGCTTGGTGCCGCCTCAGGCCAACTTCACCAACCTCAATCCGCGCATCGATCTCGACGCGATCCCTGCCCGCATCCCTACCGAGGCGACGCCGCTGCCGCGAGGGCGTCCGCGACTGGCCGGCGTGAGCTCTTTTGGCATCTCGGGCACCAACGCCCACGTGGTGGTCGGAGCGCCACCTGCGCTCGACACGCGGGCCGGCGCGCGCGCGAAGACGGCCGAGCGCGACGCGCACGTGCTGTGCCTGTCGGCACGCAGCCCGAAGGCGCTGTCGCGTCTGTGCCAGCGCTTCGTCGAGCACCTCGCTGTTGGCGACGCGCAGGACCTCGCCGACATCTGCTACACGGTCAACGCGCGGCGCGCGCACTTCGAGCATCGCCTCGCGGTGGTCGCGAGCGACCGCGAAGAGATGCGCGCGCGATTGGCGCGGGAGCTGGCGCGCGAGTCGGACGAGGGCGAGCGCGCGGCGAGCGACCTGAGCTTGTCGCCTGCTGTGGCGCGCGCGGCCGCGGCGCATCCGGCACACATCGCGCTGCTGTTCGACGAGCGCGACGTGCTCGGCGGCGACACGCGGGACTTGCTGCGCACGCTGCAGCGCAGCTGTCCGGCGCTGCACGAGGCGCTGGCCATCGCCGCGCCGCTGTGGGCGCAGCAAGGGCCGGAGGAGCTGCTCGAGTTGCTCGACGTGCGGCGCGACGCGGCGCGGGCGTCGCTCGCAGCTGAAGAGCGCGCGGCGCTGCGCGTCACGGTGCAATGGGCGCTATGGCGCTGCTGGTCTGCGTGGGGACTGGCCGCAGACGCCGTGGCTGGTGTCGGCAGCGGCGCGATCGCCGCGGCCTGCGCAGCAGGGGCGCTCGAGCTCGAGGCAGCGCTGGCCATCGCGCGAGCACACGGCGCGCTCGCCGCGACCGCGCCGCTGGGGCGCGCGTTCGTGGTGCACGTGGACGGAGCGGGCGACACGGCGCTCGCCGCCATCGCCGAGGTGGAAGGTTCGCGCGTGGTGGCGCGCAGCGCGGAGAGAGAGATCGTGGTCGCCGCGCCGCTCGACCACTGCGATGCGCTCGAGACACGTCTAGGCGCACTGACGCGAGCAGCGGTGCGCGCGCTCGGCGGCGAGCCGATGCGCTTGCCTGCAGCGTTCGCGCCGCAGCGCGCACAGGATGAATTCGCCGCGCGCGTGCGCGACGCGGGCGGCGGCACGAGCGAGCTGCTCTGGCTCTCGGCGCAGGATGGCAGCGAGATCGACAGCGCCGATGCGCCCGCTTGGCTTCGTGGCGTCTCGCAGCCCGTGAACCTGCCGCGGCTGGTCGCGGCGCTCGACGCCGACGTCTTGCTGCAGGTAGGCGTGGGCGATGCGCTGCTGGCCCGCTGCCGGCGCTGCGCCACGCGCAGCGACCAGAGCTTCGTGGCGAGCCTGCGTCCCGGACGATCGCCATGGCGACAGCTCGTCGAGAGCATCGCGCAGATTCACACGCGTGGCGTCGCGCTCGACTGGCGCGCCTTCGACGATGGGCATCGCCGGCGCGTGGTGGCGCTGCCCTGCTACCCGTTCGAGCGGCGCCGCTACGTCTCGCGCGGCATCGCGGACGAGGCCGCCGAGCAGCCCCTCGCGCGCTACGACAGCGGCGAGCTCGATCGCATGCTCGGCAAGCGGCTCGCCACCGCCCGACCGGTCTTCGAGCAGCTGGTCGACCTGCGGCGCCATCCCTTCGTCGGCGAGCACCGCGTGCACAGCCGCGTGGTGATGCCCGGCGCCGCGCTGCTCTCGCAGCTTCTCGCCGCTGCGACGCTCGATACCCCGAGCGGCAGCGTCGCCGAGCTCGACATCGAGCAGCCGATGACGCTCGACGAGGATGCGCTGCTCGTGGTGCAGACCTGCTTCGACGGAGCGCTCGAGCACTTCGAGGTGTTCAGCCGGCTCGCCCATGACGCGACAGACGGGGCGGACAGGGCGGACGAGGGCGCTACGTGGACACGGCACGCCCGCGGGCGATTGGGCGCGGCGCCGAGCGCGGCTGTCGCGACGTCCGATGACAGTGTGGCCGCGATGATGCAGCGCTGTGCGCGAGTCATCGAACCAGAGGCGCTCTACGAGGACTTCGCCGCGGCCCAGCTCGAGCTCGGGCCGGCGTTTCGCTGCCTGCGCGACATTCGCTGCGGCGATGGCGAAGGTATCGCGCGCGTGCAGCTCGACCACGCGGCCGCCGTCGACGCGGCGGCGTTTTGTGCGCATCCAGCCCTGCTCGACTCGCTGCTGCACATGACCGGGGTGGTCGGTCAAGCCGGTCAGCGCGGTCAGGGCGGCAGCGCGGGCGCGAAGGAACGCGGCGCGCTGCTGCCCGTGGCGATGGAAGACGTGCGCCTCTACCGCGAGGTGCCGGCGCACGGGTGGTGCTACACGAAGGTGCTCAGTCGCGGCGAGGCGCCGCGCTTCAGCGTGCGTTACCTCGACGACGCGGGCGATGTCGTGCTCGACATCGGCTCGGTGATGCTGCGGCGCGCGCGGCGGCAGGACATCGCTGTGCGCGGCCCGCTGCTCGCGCTGCGCTGGCGCGAGGACGCGCCGCCGACCGCGCCCGAGCCGGCGCTCGACGCGCTGCGCGACGCAGCGGTCTATCTGGTCGGGCAGGGCGGCGCGCTCGCCGATGCGCTCGCAGCCGAGCTGACGGATCTCGGCGCGCGCGTGTTTCACATCGACGACGCCGCTCAGCTGCGCGCTTCGATGCAAGGCAGCGCCGGCTCGCTGCAGCGTGTCGTGCTGCTCGGCGCGCTGACGGGCGGGGCGGACGGCGTCAGCCTCGAAGGGCTGATGCGCGACCTCGAGGGCAGCTCGCACCAGCTGTTGCGTGCCGTGCAGGCCAGCGACGGCTGCCGCGCGAGGTTCTTCGTCGTCACGCGCGGGGCGCAGGCGGCGCGCGGCGAGACCGAGCTGGCGCTCGGGCACTCGCCGGTGTGGGCCTTGGCTCGCGCGCTTCGGCTCGAGCAACCGGACCTGGCCTGCCAGTGCATCGATCTAGACCCGCGAGGCGACCGCGCTGCGGATACGGCCGCGCTGCTGCGCGAGCTCGCCGCGCCGTCCGTGCAAGAGCCGCAGCTCGCCTTGCGCGAGGACAATCGTCTCGTGGCGCGCTTGGCCGCCGCCCAGAAGCCGGGTGAGCTGCTCGAGCTGCCCGACGCGCCCAACTACCAGCTGCAGCGCGCAGATAGCGCGCTGCTCGACGACCTGCGCGTGGTGCCCACACAGCGCCACAGCCCCGCGGCGGGCCGCGTCGAGGTGCGCGTGCGCGCGACGGGGCTCAACTTTCGCGATCTGATGAACGCGCTCGGAACCTATCCAGGCGGCGGCGGGCCGCTGGGGGGCGACATCGCCGGCGAGGTCAGCGCTGTGGGCGCAGGCGTCACGGGGTTCGAGGTCGGCGAGCGCGTGGTCGGTTTCGGGGTGGGCGGCTTCTCGCGCACGGTCGATGTTTCGGCAGACGCGCTGCGCCGCGTGCCCGCCGGCCTGACACTGGCGCAGGCTGCCACGCTGCCGAGCGCGTTCTGCACGGCCTACTTGGCGCTGGTGCAGCGCGCCGAGCTGCAGGCCGGCGAGACGGTGCTGATCCACGCAGCCGCGGGCGGCGTGGGCCTCGCGGCGGTGCAGATCGCGCAGCACATCGGCGCGCGTGTCATCGGGACGGCCTCGAGCGAGCGCAAGCGCTCCTACCTGCGCAGCCTCGGCGTCGAGCACGTGACCACTTCGCGCTCGCTGTCCTTCGCCGATGACGTGCGCGCGCTCACCGCTGGGCGTGGGGTCGACGTGGTGCTCAACTCGCTGGCCGGCGAGCTGATGGCAGAGACCTTCGCCGTGCTGCGAGAGGAAGGGCGCTTCGTCGAGATCGGCAAGACCGGCATCTGGAGCGCCGAGCAGGTCGCGCGCGTCAAGCCGCGGGCGCGCTACTTCGTCATCGCGCTCGACGCGCTGCTCGCCGAGCGTCCGCGCGAAGGCGGCGCTTTGCTCGACGCTACGTTGCAGCACCTCGCGGCCGGCCACTACCGCCCGCTGCCGTCGCGCACGTTCTCCCTGCAGCACGCGCGGGAGGCGTTTCGCTTCATGCAGCAGGCGCGCCACATCGGCAAGATCGTCGTCGCGCAGGAGCACTTCGAGCCCGGTGCCTTCGCGGCTCGGGCGCACGGCAGCTACGTCATCGCCGGCGGTCTCGGCGCGCTGGGATTGCTCTGCGCGCGCTGGCTGGTACAGCGCGGCGCGCGCGCGCTGGTGCTGGTCGGCCGCCGCCCGCCGCCGCACGAGGCGTGCCCCGTCCTCGACGCGCTGCGCGCTTCAGGGGCTTCGGTGCGCTGCGAGAGCGCCGACATCGCCGAGCCCTCCGACGTGCAGCGTGTGCTGGCCGCGGCGCGCGAGCTCGGCCCGCTGCGCGGCGTGATCAACGCCGCCGGCGTGCTCGACGACGGCGTCGTGGCGCAGCAGTCGTGGCAGCGCTTCGAGCGCGTGATGCGTCCCAAGGTGGCCGGCTCGTGGAACCTGCACGTGGCCACGCGTGACGACCCGCTCGACTTCTTCGTGATGTACTCGTCAGTGGCGTCGTTGCTGGGAAGCCCGGGCCAGACCAACTACGCTGCGGCCAACGGCTTCGAAGACGCGCTCGCGCACTGGCGGCGGCTCGCGGGCCGGCCCGCGCACGCGATCAACTGGGCGGCCTGGTCCGAAGTGGGCATGGCCGCTGGCCTCGCCCGCGCAGGTGGCGTAGCGCTCTCGTCCGACGAGGGCCTCGAGCTGCTCGAGCGCGCGCTCGCCAGCGACGAGCCGCAGCTCGGCGCGTTTCCCGCTGGCTGGAAGCCGCGCGCGCTGGGCGGCCCCTATGTCGAAGAGCTCGTGCGCGGTGCGCGTGGCCGACCTGCCCAGCGCCCAGGCCGAACCGCACGCTCCGGCGAGGCGAGCAGGATCGCGGCGGCCCCGCCGGCGCAGCGCTTCGCCATGATCGGGGAGCTCCTGCGCGAGGCCGTCGCGCGCGTGCTCGATGTCGATGTCGCTAGCATCGACCCCGAGCAACGGCTCGAGGAGCGCGGGCTCGACTCGCTGCTCGCCGTCGAGCTGCGCAATCAGCTCAACGTCAGCCTCGGCGCCGCACGGGCGCTGCCCGTCTCGTTTGTCTACGAGCAGCCGACCCTCGCGGCGATGACGCGCTACTTGGTGAGCTTCATCAGCGGGGAGGAAGGCGTCGCCGAAGGCGGGCAGGTCCTCGTGGAGCTCGCAGCTGGCGCCAGCGGCGCTGCGCCGCTCTACGTGGTGCATGGCCTCTCCGGTTTGGCGCAGCCGTTCGCAGTCCTCGCCGAGCGTCTCGCCAGCACCCGGTCCGTGATCGGCGTGCGTTCGCCGCTCGTCACGCAGCAGCTTGCAGGCGTGCCCACCGTCGATGTCGAGCCCACGGCGGCCCGGTACGTCGAGAGCATCCTCGCTCGCCAGCCCGATGGGCCCTACGCGCTGGTGGGTTGGTCTCTGGGGGCCGTTTTCGCCTGGGAGATGGCGACGCAGCTCGTGGCGCGCGGCCATAGCGTCGAGCCGCTGGTGCTCATCGACTGCATCGCGCCGGGCCACCCGTTCATCGAGCTCGGCTTCGAGCCGGTGATCGCCGATCGCAACGTCGAGCGCGCGCTGCTCGCGGCCTACGGGCGTTATGCGCCGAAGGCTTACGACGGCCCGGTGCGTGTCGTGCGCTGTCGAGACACGAGCTTCTATCGCGCCGCGCTCGAGGCAGCGCCCGCCGAGCAGCGTGCGACGCTGTGGCAGGGCTTTCTCGCTGACGAGATGCTTGGCTGGGGCAGCATCGCGGCCGGCGCCACGGCTGTGGCCGTCTCGGGGGCGCACGAGTCATGCCTGCAGCCGCCTCACGTCGACGAGCTCGCGCGCTGTATCGTCGACGCGCTCGCTGGTCGGTAGGTGCGCGGGTCCTAGGGCCAGCGTACGAGCTTGATGCCGCGTACGCGCGCGGCCTTGCTGCGCGCCGGGTGCGACAGCTCGAGGTGCACGT